>ONSO01000296.1 GCA_900320485.1 uncultured Lachnospiraceae bacterium
TTCGAAAAGTTGCAAAGTAAATTCCAGTTTATTGCATTAACAGGAATTTACTTTGAGAAGACTTTTGTAGTAGAACTTAGAGTGAGAAACGGTTAAAGGAAGGAGGTTCAAATGGATACCGTTAACGCTCGTAAGAATAAACATCTCACCGAGGATGATCGCAGAATTATTGAAGAGATGCTTCGTGATCGGGCCACTTTCCGCGAAATTGCCCAAACCATTGGAAAGGACCCTTCTACCATTTCTAAGGAAATCCTTAAGCACCGTTTTATCCAAACCAACTCCTATACTATCCGTGATGAGCAGGGAAATGTCATCAATCCTGCCTGCCCTTTGTTGAACAAACCGCCCTATGTATGCAATGGTTGCCGCAGGAAAACCGTATGCAAACTGATGCGGCTTATGTACAGTGCCTCAAGAGCTGAGAATGAGTATAAGCAGAATCTATCCGAGTCCCGTTCGGGCATACCTCTGAACAAAAAGGAATTTTATAAGATGGATTCCATTATTACTGAAAGAGTGAAAAATGGGCAGCATCTTTATCAGATTATGAATAATTTCAACTTTGAAATATCCATGTCTACTGCCTACCGGTATGTACGTAATGGCTATTTTACATTTACCGTAATGGATTTGCCCCGTGCAATTAAATTCAAGTCCAGGAAGAAACCTTATCCCAACTATGTTCCTAAAGGATTAAAGAGAAATCGGGCATACCTGGATTTCATCAACTTCATCCAGTCCAACGAAGTAAAGAGCTGGGTCGAACTGGATACGGTAATCGGCCGTATTGGTGGGAAAGTCATAATGACAATACAGTTTGTTTCCGTGGATTTTATGCTTGGATTTCTACTGGAAAACAAGACAGCCCCGGCAGTTGCCGGCTGCTTTGACAGAATACGCCATATACTTGAATCTATTGGCCTTAAGCAAAAGGATATCATGCCTGTCATCCTCACGGATAATGGCGGTGAATTCGCTAATGTATGGGCCATAGAGGATGCTGTCGATAACGATGACGATGACCGTCAGTCCCACTTGTTTTTCTGCGATCCCATGCGATCCTGCCAGAAGCCTCATATTGAGAAGAACCATACCCTTTTAAGGGATATTCTCCCTAAAAAGACCTCGTTTGATGACCTGACTCAGGACAAGCTGAATGTAATCTTCTCCCACATCAATTCCACAGCAAGAGCATCCCTCAACGGAAAAACACCATACAATCTGTTTATTAGCCGCTACAGCAAACGTCTTGCCGATGCATTTGGAATTCAATACATACCACCGGAGAAAGTGATACAGAGTCCAAAGCTGCTAAAGCAATTGGAAAAGCGAATCTGATTCAGCCTGTAAATCTATACGGGCGCCCTTGACGGGTTCTGAGCGAAATGAGAAAATCCTTAAATTCTGGTTCGGCCCTTGTCTGTCTCGCCTCATTTCGCTCAGGTTCAGTCAAGGGACCCGGATACAATATCCCTTTCAAAGGAGAGTGAAAGCCGTCAGCAAAACCAAAAGCTTTTAGATTCAATTTAAAATAATGTTGTTATAAACCTCAACCGTTTCTCAAAGTAAATTCATAAAAACTGGAAGTTAATTTGAAAAGCCTTTTTCAAATACTCTTTAGTGTGCGAAAAAATAGGTCAAAGAAGCCATAAAACACCTGAAATAGCCATAAAATACCAATTTTCGGAGTGAAAATATATAGATTTTATCGGAGTAAATGCAAGTTCTAGTTGGGCTAGAATTTACTTTGCGAATTTACGGGGGAGGATTTGCGGATTTTGTCATCCGGTCATGAAGATTTTTGGTAAAAAATTCGTATTTTTTGTTTAAATATGTGTAGATTCAGCCCTTTGCAGCCCTTATTTCCTATTGTTTCTGCTTTATTTATGATAAAATAAACATATATGTTAATCTGCGGAGGTGTACTATGAAATACAGAAGTACAAGAAGTAATGAAACCGTAACGGCGGAAGAAGCGCTCATCAAAGGGCTTGCCGATGACGGCGGCCTTTATGTGCCGGAATTCCTGCCGGAGCCTTTCCTCGATGCCCAGGCATTGAAGAATCTTTCCTATGAAGAACTGGCTTCTTTCGTCCTTTCCCATTTCCTTACGGATATCCCGGAAGCGGAACTTAGGAAATTGACTCACAATGCCTATACCGGCACTTTTGAAACCAGTGAGATCGTTCCGGTGAAAACCCTTTCCGAATCCTTCTCCATGGCGGAAATGTTTCATGGCCGCACCTGCGCTTTCAAGGACCTGGCTCTGTCCCTTTTCCCTTACCTTCTGGTGTATGCAAAGAAGCAGGAAAAG
>ONSO01000295.1 GCA_900320485.1 uncultured Lachnospiraceae bacterium
TCGATCCGCAGGGACGGAGAAGAACGCAAGGATAAAGGTTACGGCTGGATTAATAGGTTGGGCGGATGTCATATATTGCTTTGAAAAGAAGCATCTGAGACGCATGCAGGATCGATATGCACAAGAACTTTGTGGGAAAAGAGTGATAACGATGAACATACCGGACGAGTATGAATATATGGACGAGGAACTGCAGGAAATACTGCGGGGATATGTGGAGGTATAGGTCAGAACATGGAATCAATATTGATCAAGGATACAACAAGAGAAGAACGGGAGCGGATCGTGGCTGAGTCCATCGGTGACGTAAACGGCTCCTGCGACGGATGCATGGCGGGACTGGTGGACATGTACCAAGACTACATAGACGGAAAGAAAGAGATTCGGGAGATCAACATGGAATTTCGTGCCAGATACGAATCCGGTGACGACGGACCCGTGAAGGAAGGGTATTCCTGTTGGAGATAAAAAGATAATAATCATGATAAGCTTGCTTCGACTCTCCATATTTATGAGGAATATGGATTTGCCTGAAGATGATGGGGAATCATCTAATCATTTGTGCCAGGATCGATTAAGTCGTCATAACTGATTCCAAAGATCCTAATCAGTGCCTGCAGTTCGATGTCAGTAACATACCTTTTTCCGGTTTCAATCCTTGTGATCACATTCTTGTCCATGTCATAGCCAGCAAGCTGGAGCTTTTGTGCAAGATCGCGCTGGGATAAACCATGTTTCTTGCGGAGCTCGATGAGGCGCTGGCTTATTAAGTTTTTGGATCCTTCAGATGACCTGGGTTTTGGCATGAATCTTTCCCTCTTGTCTCATTTTTTGCACATTTACTTGATTTTACTCTGCGCGTGACATAAAATAGGTTGTAAAAGTGAGACAAAACGATATTGAATTATAAAAATAGATTGAAAGAGTAGATTTGAAATGAGTAACTATATGCAGAGGATTAGGGATTGGATTGATTACAGGCGAGAATTCAAATATGACATTATGGTCAGTAAGATTTGCATGACCACATTTATGACGAGGTCCGTGTTTTGGTTCCTATTGCAGTCGCCTGAAAAGAGAATGGCACGAGAGGAGCAGGAAATCCTAGTCTTAGAAAAGATTTTGGATGAATATAGGGCAAATATAAAGAGCGGTTAGCGGGATAGATCTTCATGATAGGTCCGTGGAGGTCTTTTTGTATTCTGAGAAAATTTATGAGACGATGTGAAAAAATCTTTATGAATTCCTTATGATTCCATAAACGATTTCCTTAAAGTCTTCCCGTATCATGAGATTTGTAAACAAGATAACCCGCAAGGGAAAGCAAATCTCAGGAGGAAGAGAAGATGAAGAAGATTTTGGATATCGTAATGGTTGTTTTGGCACTGGTTGGCACCGGACTTTTGATTTATTCCATGTTTGAGCCCATCAAGCTGTGGATCCCGCTGTTGGTGATCAATGCAGGAGCATGGATGGGAATCATCCGTCTCTTCATAAAGAACAGAAGGGAGTCGGGGAAATAGAAAATGCTATTTGGAATGTTTTCCCTTGTAGTTTATCAGGACATTATCAAAAATGGTTTATTTGTTTTCAAACTTTTTTCAAAAAAGTGTTGACATATGACTTTTATGGTGCTATTGTATTACCAGAAGGAAGCGCCGATCCTTTTCTTTTTGATACAAAGAAATGGAGACGCTTCCTTTTTTGCTACATGAAACGATGATGGATTTGATTGAGGAGATAACGATGCAGACGACAAGACTTTACAAGCAGCATATGGATCAGCTAAGCTCACTGCCGATGAGCTTTGATTCCCTGCGCGCAAACCTGCGCGCAAATTTAGGCTTGTTTACCGATAACATGGGCATCGAGTGCCCCGATTATAATCTCATATCGAAATTTGAAGAAAAATATTATGCCAAGATCAGGCAACCCAGGTGCAGAAACGGTGGATGAACGAACCGTTTTATGAGTGCAGTCAAACCAGGGAATTGTCTGAGGCGAAAACCAAAGATGATTCCCTTTTTTAATGGGATTTTGGAGGAAAAATGATGGGACATGAACGATTTAGAAGCTGCCACTTTCGAGAACGGGTGGTTAGCTTACACGGTGAAAGCGGCGGACTGAAAATCCGCAGAGAACGGGTCGGTACCGTTACCACCCACTTGGCACCTTGGTCTATTGGCTAGGACGCCAGCCCTTCACGCTGGAAAGGCAGGGTTCGAACCCCGCAGGTGCTATTTATGCTTCGTTAGGCAAATTGGCTACGCCGCAGGTCTCTCAAGCCTGAGATGCTCGGTTCGAATCCGGCACGAAGTACTTCCCGAAAGGGAAAACAATTAAACAGAATAAAACTTGGGATCAGGAAGTTGGCGCTTCCCCTGATCCCGAAAACAAAGACATAAGATCCTTGAAAAGTTAATGAAGAACATGAATTTCGGAATGTGGTGCAGTTTGGCGAGCATGCGTGATTTGGGATCACGAGGTCGCAGGTTCGAGTCCTGTCATTCCGATTTCTGGGTAGCTCAATTGGCAGAGCAGTCTTGTCGCAAGCTTTGCTTGCGATCCCGAGCTTTGCTCGGGACGGCCGAATGGCCGCCACGCGTGCAGGCAAAGCCTGCACTATGGTTAACCGAAAGGTTGTGAGTTCGAGTCTCACCCAGAGTGGACTGGAGAGGCTCCAGCCGGCCCCCATAAGGCCTGTTACACGGGTTCAAATCCCGTCTCTGCGACTTTGGGCGGGTAACCCGTAACTGGTAGCGGTCCTGACTGTAAATCAGGTGGCTTAGGCTTCTGAAGGTTCAAGTCCTTCCCCTCCCATTACGATCGGCGCGATCGTTATCCTGTCTCCGTGGCAGGATGGCAGGCATGGCCTGCCTTAAGCGTGATTAGCTCAGCTGGCAGAGCAGCGGACTCTTAATCCGAAGGTCCAGGGTTCGAGCCCCTGATCACGCATCTGGCTTTGTAGTATAACGGACATTATGCTCGGTTGTCTCCCGAAGGACAGGGGTTCGACTCCCCTCAAAGCCGTTTCAGAAACAGGGTCGGTTCGAGTCCGGCGTGGTGCTCTGAAAATCTTGGAAAGGAGGAGAACTGAGATGGCGTTTCAGTCTCAGACATACGGAAAATTAAGCATCAGGAACATTCCTGAAAAGATCATGGATTACGTAAGGAGAATGGATCGTTACGACGCGCCGTTTCAGATAACGGTGGGAACTGACTCACAAAACTTCTCCGACACAAAGATCGTGTCCGTGATTGCGGTGACATGCGAGGGACACGGAGGAATCTTCTTTTATGAGATTTCCCGGATCAGAAGGATCGCCGATGTAAGGCTAAAGCTTACGGAAGAGACAACCAGGAGCCTGGAAATAATGACTTCGCTGGTGGAGGAACTGGAAAAAGAAGAGTACCGTGAGATAAGAAACAAGCTTTCGCTTGCCATTCATGTGGACGCCAGCTGGAACGATCACGGAAAAACAAAGGAACTGATACCGGGACTTATTGGCTGGATCAGGGCCTGCGGTTACGACTGCAAGGTAAAGCCAGAGTCTTATGCGGCGAGCTCCATCGCGGACAGAATAAGCAAATAAACCATGCACCCCATTATGGGGTGTAATCATAGGGATTCTTAA
>ONSO01000294.1 GCA_900320485.1 uncultured Lachnospiraceae bacterium
TGCAGGTTCCCAAAAGATTTTTTGCCGCTTCTCCAAATTTACGTGCTTCCTCGTGAATCTTTTCCCGCTTCATCAGCATTTTCAACGCAAACGCTACGTCCTCAGGCAGATCCGCATTGTTTTTTCCCATATTCAGAACTTCGTTGTTGCCAACTTTCCCCATCGCTTTGTCAGTTTCAACCTTATTTGCATCTTCCTTCATGATTCTCCTGATTTTCGTCCAGAATTTCCCTGCTTCTTCGTCAAGCCCTTCCCTCTCTGTCTTCGTCAGAGCCATTATTTCAGAATCCTCACATGTATTTCCGCATTGCTTTTTGTCAAAGCATCCCCATGGCATCACGATTCTTCCTTCTCTCCATGAAACTTCCCTCACCAGGGGATTTTGCATCTCAGACAATACAAAATAATTCTTTTTCCCGAGAATTCCTGCCAATCGCTCAAGCGCAGCAAATGCTCTCTCCTCTCCGGCAGTCCGTCCGATCGCTTTTTCTCCCCCTGCCTCATCCCGAACGTAAGACCTTACAATGCCATGACCTAAAATAGGGTTAAGCCAATAGAAGTTTTCATCATGCAATGCGATCCCCGCCTCTTTCCTGCCGATCAGCTCATTTAGCTGAAACTTATCACCAAACCGGTTCTGATCATGGCTTTCCACTTCATCTTCCAGGAACTTTCCAAGCCCCACAAGGACCATGTCCGCATCCAAAAGCTCTCTCTTAAATTCTTCTGTCTCTTCCGCGTATTTAATCACTTTTTCTCCCCCAAAAATTTTTGAATTGTAAAAACATACAGCCGGGCTTACGTTCCCGGCTGCTTTTTATTCCAATGCTGAATGATAAAAAAACTAATCTTCCAGATGATATTTGTCCGTCAATTCATCGATCACCCTTACAAGATTACCGATCTCTGGCTTAGAAAGCTGCGCATCCGCTCCAAGAGCTTCTCCCTTTCTTCTCATGTCATCATTCACCAGGGATGAGAAAATGATCACGGGTATGTTTGCAGTAGCCTCATCGCTCTTGATCAGTTTAGTCAAATGATGACCATCCATCTTCGGCATCTCGATATCCGTGATCACGCATCGCACCTTCTCCCGAAGTGTTCCTTCCGCCTTGCATTTGCAGATCACGTCATATGCTGCCTGACCGTTTTCGGTATGGATCAGATTTTCATATCCGGCTTTTTTGAGGCACTCAACGATCAATTTATTCAAAAGCAGCGAATCCTCGGCAATGAGGATAGGCACGTTTCTCCGCCGTCTCTCGCCTAAGGCATCAATCTCCGAAATCTTAAGTCCCGTCTCCGGATTAATGTCACTGATGATCTTCTCAAAATCCAGGATAATGATCAGCTTTTCATTTCTCTTAACAACCCCAAGGATAATAGAATCCTCAAGAACGCCAAAAGAACGGTTCGGTTTTACGATCTCCGTCCAGGATACCCGGTGAATTCCAAGGACGTTCTCTACGTGAAATGCCATGTTAAGCTTGTTAAAATTTGTGATGATAAACATTCCGCCAGGCTTAGCCTCGCCTCTTCCAAGGCAGTTGGAAAGATCAATGGCCGTGATCATCACGTCCCTCGGCATAAAAATACCCTCAATGCTGGGATGCGCATTAGGAATGGGCGTTACGGCCTGATACGGAACAATTTCACGGATCTTCGCAACGTTAATCCCATAAGAATATCCATCAATCACAAACTCCAGAATTTCTAATTCGTTCGTTCCATTTTCCAGTAAAATGTTTGTATCCATGCGGTAACCTCTCCTTATTTTCTGAAAAACTTCACCCAAATCAACGTAAGGCAGATCACTTATTTTTAGTATAACATAATCCTCATGAAATTCAAATAAAATAAAATGATTTGTGATAATTTCAAACAAAAAAAAGGAATGGAAAACCATTCCTTCTAAAGGGTTGTACCCTCAAAACCGAAATCGAACTCTAAAACTTTTTATCCTGAACTTATCTCTCCAGCCTTTGCTTAAGTTGTTCTTAAGCTGCCTCCGGCCAGT
>ONSO01000292.1 GCA_900320485.1 uncultured Lachnospiraceae bacterium
TAAAGAATGCTTTGGAGTTGTCGTAACTTTATTAACCATTGCACGAAAGCTTAAAAACAAAGGCTTTTTGTGCAAAATAAATAAGAAAGTATAGAGAGAGAATATGCAAGTAGAAAAGATATATTTTGACATGGATGGTGTCTTGGCTGATTTTGAAAGAGGCGTAAATGAGCTATGCGGTTTGGAACCGCCGTCTCAGAATGCAAAAAAGAGAAAGCCCGGAGAAGATGATGAGATGTGGAAGCGGATCAGGACGATAGAGCATTTTTATGACAGACTTGAGCTGATGCCGGGCGCGAAAGAAATGTTTGACGCGGTTTATGGAAAGCTTGGTGACCGTTGTGAGATATTGACGGGGATTCCGAAACCTAAGCGGGAGATCGAAAATGCCGGGGAGGACAAGGAGACCTGGGTGAGAAGGCTCTTGTCGGATCGCATTAAGGTCAATATTGTCTATCGGGAAGAGAAGCCGAATTACTGTACGGGAAAAGGTTGTATCTTGATCGATGACATGGAGAGGAACGTTCGTGACTGGAACGCAATGGGTGGAACGGGAATCGTTCACGTAAGTGCGCAGGAAACCATGAAGCGTCTAAAGGAGATGGAGATACTGTGAGCGGGCAAAAGGAACTAAAGAAACAGGATGGTGCGTGTCCTTATGCGAAGAAATGCGGGGGATGCACTTATCAGGGAAAGACTTATGAAGAGCAGTTAAAAATAAAGCAAAAGTACGTGTCCGGCCTTTTGGGAAAGTTCGGGAAAGTGGCTCCCATCCTTGGCGCGGAATGCCCTGAGCATTATCGGAATAAGGTCCATGGCGTCTTTGGCCGGGACAAGAAGGGGAATGTTTTTACGGGGATTTACGAGGAAAACAGTCACCGCATTGTACCCGTGGAGGATTGCCTGATAGAGGACGAGCGGGCAACTGCCATCTTAAAGACTCTGTGCATTATGGCTAAGCAGTTTAAGCTCCAGATTTACGATGAGGATCGTGAGACGGGGCTTCTTCGCCATGCACTGATCCGCGTGGGAAGAACCACGGGGGAGATTATGGTAGTTCTTGTGCTCTCAAGTCCCATCATGCCGTCTAAAAACAATTTTACAAAAGAGTTGTGCAGACGTCACCCGGAGATCACCACCATTGTTTTGAACGTGAATGAAAAGCGTACCAGCATGGTTTTGGGAAGCCGAAACGTCGTTCTTTATGGCAAAGGGTACATAGAGGACATGCTTTGCGGCCTGAGGTTTAGAATCTCGCCAAATTCATTTTATCAGATCAATTCGGAGCAGACGGAGCGCCTGTACCGGACGGCAATTGATTTTGCCGGCCTTACGGGAAAGGAGCGCGTCATTGATGCTTACTGTGGCATAGGCACCATTGGCGCCAGTGCGGCGGGACGGGCTGCAGAAGTTCTAGGCGTGGAACTGAATAAAGATGCCGTGAAGGATGCCGTTACCAACGCAAAGATCAATCAGTTGAAAAACATAAGATTTTGGAACGAGGACGCAGGAAAGTATATGGTGCGCATGGCCGAGAATCATGAGCATGCGGACGTTGTGTTTATGGATCCGCCCCGCAGTGGAAGTACGCCGGAGTTTATCAATTCCGTTCACACCCTAAAGCCGAAGAAGGTTGTTTATGTATCCTGTGATCCGGCCACCCTTCAGCGTGATCTGGAACTGTTTGTGAAAAAAGGCTGGAAGGTGCATAAGATCCAGCCCGTCGACATGTTCCCGTATACGGGACATGTGGAAGTCGTCACATGTCTACAAAGGGTGAATTCGTAGAAATCCTTGAATTTGCGCACTTTGCGAGGATTTTTAAGTTTAATCGGACTCCCGGAATCGGCAAGAAAAAAGAGATTTTTCACGAAGTAAAAGTCTCTGTCGGGTTCGAACTCGTATGAGTGGACACAAGAAAATGCAGTTCACAAATTCGATAATTACAGAAATATAAACATCAACATATGCATCATTGGTTATAAAGGATAAGGTTTTGCCTCGCATATCATCAGTGATATTGTGAGTAGCGGCAAGTATATAAACATTATTTTTATTATTATCATAGTA
>ONSO01000290.1 GCA_900320485.1 uncultured Lachnospiraceae bacterium
AGGAGGCTCTGGATAAAGGGCTGTGTGGAAGCTCCCTGACACAGTTTTATTACGTTGCCCGGATGATCCTGGTAAAAAGTGAAACTGATTTTGATAAGTTTGACATGGCTTTTGACGAATGCTTCCGGCCTGCTCAAAAGGAGACGGAGGTTGGGGCGCAGATGCTCCGCTGGCTTGACAAGTCGGACATGTTGGAGCTGGCCCATGAAGAAGCAAGAGCGCATCTGAACCAGATGGAAGACATTCAGGTGGATAAGGAGATGGTGGAAGAAACCTTTAAGCAGCGTCTCCGGGACCAAAATGAAGAGCATAACGGCGGAAGCTTCTGGATCGGCACCATGGGAAAGACTTCCTTTGGCAACATGGGAGGAAACGTGGGAGGCGTACGCGTCGGCGGACAGACCGGTTACCAGTCTGCCTTTTCCGTAGTTGGTGCAAGAAAATACAGGGATTTCCGTGATGACAAGGTTTTGGATAACCGGCAGTTCCAGCTGGCTTTCCGGAAGCTGAGGCAGTTTTCCTCAAGGCTTGACATACCGGAGACGGAGCTTGACATTGACGGAACCGTGGACAAGACCTGCAATAACGGCGGATGTCTTCAGATCGTCATGAAAAAGCCGAGAAAGAACGCGGTAAAGCTATTACTTCTCATGGATTCCGGCGGCACCATGATCCCTTTCAGCAGCCTTCTGAACGATCTTTTTCAGGCCGTTCACAAGTCCAATCATTATAAGGACGTGAAAACCTATTATTTCCACAACTGCATCTACAGTAAGGTTTATAAAACGCCGGAATGTGAAAACGGCGACTGGGTGGACACGGAATGGATGTTCCGCAACGTGGACTCCGATTATAAGGTGATCATCGTGGGAGATGCCGCCATGGCACCGGAGGAGCTCTATTCCGACACGGGAAATTACCGCGGGCCAAATGGCGGACTTTCCGGCTGGCAATGGCTTAACCAGATCAAGCGGCACTACAAAAAAGTAGTGTGGCTAAACCCTAAAATGGCACCGGGACGGGCACCCTGGCGTGAGGCGGAGACGGCGATCAAGGAGCTGTTTCCCATGTATAAGCTGACCGTGGACGGTTTGAATCAGGCCATGGTGAAGCTTATGGTCAATCGGTAAGCTGCGTTGAATAAATTTAATTAACTGTTCAAATGAGGTGTTTCGTGACGAAGGAGAGATTGCCTTAAGAGGGAGACGAAAATAATCTGCTTGACAAAATGAGTTTCTGATTTTATACTTGTTAATCATATTGAATGCGATGAAGAGAAAGAGTACCGTAAGTCCACTTTTGACAGAGAGCAGCCGGTTGGTGAAAGGCGCGAAAAGCCTTATGGGAATACGTCTCGGAGCAGCAAACCAAAACCTTGGGATCGACTTACCTGATGGGCGCCGGTAAATCTTTGGCGCAGTGCATGGTTAGTGTGCATTAAGGGAGTAGGCTTTGACGGTGGTCCCCGATATCGGACAAGAGTATTGATGGATACTCGCTGAGCCGTGCGTCGTGAGGTGCGCGGGAACGAAGGTGGTAACGTGAGTGAAGGCTCACCCTTTTGAAAGAAGGGTGAGTTTTTTTTGCGTATTTTAGCCGAAGGGCGGAAAGAGAGGAAGAAGAGACATGACGATTTTTGACGAACTGAAGGCCAGGGGACTTCTGGCACAGCTGACGGATGAGGAAGAGATCAAGGAACTGATCAACAACGGGAAAGCAGTATTTTACATTGGCTTTGACCCTACTGCAGACAGCCTGCACGTAGGACACTTTATGGCGCTTTGCCTAATGAAGAGACTGCAGATGGCAGGCAACAGACCCATCGCCCTGATCGGCGGCGGTACGGCCATGATCGGAGACCCTTCCGGAAGAAGCGACATGAGAACCATGATGACCGTAGAGCAGATCGATCATAACTGCGAATGCTTTAAGAAGCAGATGAGCCGCTTCATCGAGTTTGGCGAAGGCAAGGCCATGATGGTAAACAACGCTGACTGGCTCAGAGGCCTGAATTACATTGAGTTTTTACGTGAAGTAGGTGCACATTCCTCCGTAAACAGAATGCTGACCGCGGAATGCTACAA
>ONSO01000287.1 GCA_900320485.1 uncultured Lachnospiraceae bacterium
TTCCACAATCTCGATGTCGAAGCCCGCTGGTGCAAGAATGCCGGCCGCTTCCTTCAGCATCTTCAAAAGAAGATTGATGCCCAGGGACATATTGGCAGATTTTAAAATGGCAACCTTTTTCGACGTCTCTTCCACCTTTTTCATCTGTTCCTGAGACAATCCCGTGGTGCAAAGCACGCAGGGAAGATTTTTCTCCGCACAGTAATCCAGCATGTCCTCGATTCCGTTCACGCCGGAAAAATCAATAATGCAATCCGCTTCAACGTTGCAATCTCTCAAGTCGGCAAATACCGGATAAGGGTTATGACCATCATCCCGCACGTCAATTCTCGCAACCATTTCCGTCTCGGGATCAGCGGCAACGATATTGCTGATGCTCTGACCCATTTTTCCGTTACAGCCGTGCATAATGATCCGTATCATGTTTTTCTTCCTCTCTCTCGTATTTTTGTTAAATACTTACAGCAAACCGTAATTCTCCATGGATGCGCGAAGTCTTGCTTCATTCTTCTCCTCGATCTCGGACAAAGGCATGCGAAGAGGACCTGCCTCGAAACCAATGAGAGATACGGCTTTCTTTACGGGAATGGGGTTCACCTCGCAGAACAGGGAACCACAAAGATCCAGTGCCTCCAGCTGCAGTCTGCAACTCTCCTTTACGTCGCCCTCCAAAAACTTAGCACAAATGTCATGGGTCTGTCTGGGTGCCACATTGGAAAGTACGGAGATAACGCCAAGGCCTCCCAAAGACATGATGGGTACGATCTGGTCGTCATTTCCGGAATAAATGTCTACGCTTCCCTTTGCAAGTGCCGCAAGCTTTGCGATCTGGCTAATGTTACCGCTGGCTTCCTTTACGCCGACAATGTTCTTTACGTCCTGACATAGTCTCACAATGGTTTCCGGAAGCAGATTACATCCCGTTCTTCCGGGTACGTTATAAAGGATCACGGGGATCTTTACGGAATCCGCAATTGCCTTAAAGTGCGCATACAGACCATTCTGGGTAGCCTTATTGTAATAGGGCGTTACCAAAAGCAAGCCGTCTACGCCAAACTTCTCTGCCTCCGTGGAAAGATAAATGGCAGTCTCGGTGCTGTTGGAACCGGTTCCCGCGATCACGGGAATGCGTCCCTTAACCACCTCCGCACAATACTTGATCACGTCAAGATGCTCCTCGTGAGAGAGCGTCGATGCCTCACCGGTGGTACCGCAGACCACAATGGCATCCGTTCCATTCTCGATCTGGAATTCCACCAGTTTGCGAAACTCCTCATAATTTACGCTTCCGTCCTGATGCATGGGCGTGATGATCGCCACTGCAGCTCCCTTAAAAATAGCCATGTTTTCCTCCTTCCGCCCGTCGGTGCGGGCAACGCTTTACCACGTCATTTTATTATATGACTGTTCGGTTTGCTTTGCGCTTGGCAGGAAATCAAAAACCTGCCAACGCAAAAGCGCTGACAGGTATCAAAAAGCTGGCTGACTTTTTCCCTTTACCCGATAGCGCCCCATCTGCATTCACAGATGACAGTCATACGGCTCTTAACCGCATGCCCAAGGCCCGGATCTTACAGGCGACCCGCCCTTTCGGCACTCTTTCCTTTCTCCCGTCTTCCCCTGCGCCTGACGCATCCGGCGGAATACTGATAAAGAATGCAACCTCTATCATTCATACAGCTTGTATCATAGCACCGATAAACGGCTACGTCAACAAAAAATTAATCTCCGGTCTGTTACTCCCAGATTTTGAACTTGATGGTATCGATTTTAGAGACTTCGTCTGCCTTAAAGCAGATCTCGTCCTTTAGACTGATCCCCGTCAGGATCATGCTGGTAGACTCCCTGGAATCAATGAGGGATATGAGCTCATCCGAACTGATAATGCCATTTTCCACAAGGCCGAGAACCTCATCCAAGATCAGCAGGTCACACTCTCCCGTGCCCAAAACCTTTCTCGCATAGTTCAAACCGTTACGGATATTCATGCATTCCTCCTGCTTCTGATCCTCCGTAAGATTTGCAAAGCTCTCATCCGACTTTTCGAAGCAAAAAAGCATGATCTCCGGTTCAAGGCGCCGCACAAAATCAGACCCCTTCAGCCCCTTTCCTTTTAGAAACTGAATGATCACAACGCGCTTGCCTTCATCC
>ONSO01000285.1 GCA_900320485.1 uncultured Lachnospiraceae bacterium
AGCTTAAACAGGTCATGGCAATACTCGGCGTCATTTACCTGAAAAGGTTGATTTTTCAGGGGAAGCTGGTCTGTAAAGGACTCATCGCAGCGGAAGCGGATCCAGTCGTTGACGTAAGTCTCCTCACAGGCCCGGTAGAGCACAAAGGAGCCGGGGGAGTAGAGAATGGCCGTGCCGGCGGGAAAGCGGCGGAATTCTTCATTCAAAAAAAACTCTGCGGGGGTGGCAGTCAGCAGAAGAAGATAGGACTGATGCCCCTTGGGAAGACCATAGACAAATCCTGCGGGATGTGTACCGTCGTAACCGATAAAATCAATTTCCAGCATCTTTTTATTCCTCCCGATTTTAACAGATTTTTTCAAAAAATTCCGTCATCTCGAAAATGATCAGTAGATATCTCAAAAAAGTAGTTACGTGAGGATAGATCAATTTTTTAAAAGTATAAATCATTGGAAAGAGGGCGTCAAGAAGGTACACTGAGAATAACACTGAGAAAGTGTCCGCAGATGTCGGCAAGTGCCGTTTTTGGCGGAAAATTGTGAGTGGAGGAAAGACGTCATGAAAAAATTAGGCTTTAATCCTTATCTGCCGTCCTGGGAATATATTCCCGACGGTGAACCCTACGTATTTGGGGACAGGGTTTACGTTTACGGTTCCCATGATAAGTATAATGGACACGTGTTCTGCCTTGGGGATTACGTTACCTGGTCGGCACCGGTGGATGATTTGGGAAACTGGAGATATGAGGGCGTGATCTACGAAAAGACCCAGGATCCTTTGAATAAAGAGGGCAAAATGTGCCTGTATGCGCCGGATATGACGATCGGTCCTGACGGAAGATATTATCTTTACTATGCGCTGGACAAGGTGCCCATCATTTCCGTGGCAGTTTGTGACAGCCCTGCCGGAAAATTTGAATTCTATGGTTACGTGCATTATGCAGATGGCACAAAGCTGGGCGAGCGGGTGGGAGACGAGCCGCAGTTTGATCCCGGCGTCATCACGGAAAACGGCAAGACCTATTTGTATACGGGCTTTTGCGGCCGCGGAGATAAGTCCAGGACCGGTTCAAGGCTGCAGGTGCTGGCGGAGGACATGCTGACCATTATCGAGGAGCCCGTGACGGTGGTTCCCGGCGTGGAATATCAGGAGGGAACGGGATTTGAAGGCCATGCCTTCTTTGAGGCTTCATCCATTCGCAAGGTGGGCGAAAAGTATTATTTCATCTATTCTTCCACCCCCATGCATGAACTGTGCTATGCAACGGCAGATGATCCCAGGGGACCTTTCACGTATGGTGGCGTCATTGTCAGCAATTGTGACATAGGCATCACAAAAGGGAAACCTGCGGAGTTGCCTTTGGCGTATGGCGGAAACAATCACGGCAGTATCATTGAAATCGCAGGCAACTGGTATATTTTCTATCACAGACAGACCAACGGAACCTGGTACAGTCGTCAGGCTTGTGCGGAGAAGATTGAAATCCTTCCTGACGGGCGGATCCCTCAGGTGGAGCTGACCAGCTGTGGCTTAAATGGCGGGCCGCTTCCCGGGAAGGGAACCTACGGCGGATATTTGGCATGCAACCTCTTTACGGACAAGCCCATGCCTTATGTCGGCGGGGATGCGTTCCCGAAGATCATGCAGGACGGACGCGACGGTGACGAGGAGCCCGGCTATATCGGAAACATAAAGAATAATGCCACTGCAGGCTTTAAGTATTTTGATTTTAAGGGCGTGAAGGCGATTTCCATCACTACTCGGGGCTATGCGGACGGTGAATTTGAGGTGCGCACGGAGCGCGAGGGTGAGGTCCTTGCAAAGATCAAGGTGGAGTACACCAATGTCTGGGAGACATACCGGAGCGATGTTTCCATTCCTGATGGAGTCGGAGCAATTTACCTGACCTATAAGGGGAATGGCAATGCAAGTCTTCTGCAGTTTACGCTGGAATAAGGACGGCAAGGGAAAAACGATCAGATGGCGGCATGAGAGGCGGAATGAGAGGCGGAAACATGATGCGGCAATGAGAAACGGAAACATGTTGCTGCAATGAGAAACATAATTAGGAGTTAGAAGCGGGAAGCGTTGGATGACCGCGGAGATAACAAAATAACCAGAATTACCGCAAGTGAAGGGAAAATGAAGGAGCTTGCGGTAAGGCGAAGACGTCAAGGAAGCCGAGATTACCGCAAGTGAAGGGGAAATGAAGGAGCTTGCGGTAAGGCG
>ONSO01000281.1 GCA_900320485.1 uncultured Lachnospiraceae bacterium
ATGCCTTTGATCCCGTGATCACAAAGAAAGACGTGGAAAAATTCCAAAACGGCATCCACTATGAGATTTATGATAAGCTGGGTGCGCATCCCATGGCGTTAGGTACTACCGAGGGCGTGCTTTTTGCCGTATGGGCGCCGAATTGCATGCGCGTGAGCGTTGTCGGCGACTTTAATGGCTGGGACGGGCGCGTTCATCAGATGCGGAGAATACGTGACAGCGGGATATTTGAACTCTTTATTCCCGGCGTGGAGGTTGGTTCCAACTATAAGTATGAGTTAAAATTAAAGAGCGGGATTACGTTCCTGAAAGCCGATCCTTATGCCAATGCGGCGCAGCTTCGTCCGGATACGGCATCCGTAGTAGCGGATCTTTCCGGTTTTCAGTGGGAGGATCAGGAGTTCCTGGAGGACAGAGAGCTCTTCCAGACGGGCAACGTTCCCATGAGCGTTTATGAAGTGTATCTGGGATCCGTTTTAGAGCGTGGCGAAGACGATGCCTATCCCAATTACAGGGAGATTGCGCCGAAGCTGATCGAATACGTGAAAAAAATGGGTTACACGCACGTGGAACTCATGCCTGTCATGGAGCATCCCCTGGATCAGTCCTGGGGGTATCAGGTGACGGGATATTATGCACCCACGGCAAGATATGGCACCCCTTTGGACTTTATGTATTTTATCAATGAATTGCATAAGGCTGGCATAGGCGTGATCCTGGACTGGGTTCCCGCTCATTTCCCAAAGGACGAATATGGACTTGCGGGCTTTGACGGTACCTGCCTATATGAGCATCAGGATCCAAGAAAGGGCGTTCATCCCCATTGGGGAACGCTTCTGTACAATTATGGCAGGCCCGAGGTATCCAATTTCCTTATTGCAAACGCGCTTTTCTGGGTGGAAAAGTATCATGCGGACGGCATTCGAATGGATGCGGTGGCCAGCATGCTTTATCTGGATTATGGCAGAGACGAAGGCCAGTGGATCCCTAACATTTACGGCGGCAAGGAAAATCTGGAAGCCATTGAGATGATCAAGCACTTAAATTCCATCATAAAGCAAAGAGATCCCGGCGTTCTGACCATTGCAGAGGAAAGCACGGCCTTCCCTCTGATCACGGGCGATCTGAAGGAAGGCGGGCTTGGCTTTGACTTAAAGTGGAACATGGGCTTTATGAATGATTACCTTGATTATATCTCCTTTGACCCCTATTTCCGTTCTCATCATCACGGAGAGCTTACTTTCAGCATGATCTATGCTTATACGGAAAAGTTTATGCTGACCTTCTCGCATGATGAAGTCGTTCACGGGAAGTCATCCATGATCGGTAAGATGCCCGGCATGCGGGAACAGAAATTTGCAAATCTACGCTTAACCTATGGCTACTTGATGACGCATCCAGGCAAAAAGCTTTTGTTTATGGGTCAGGACATCGCGGAGTTTGATGAATGGAACGAAAATCGCAGCGTTGAATGGAATCTTTTAGAGTATCCCGGGCACAGAGGAACGTGCCAGCTTGTTAAGGCCCTGAATGGGCTATATGCAAGCCAGAAGGCATTATATGAATTGGATGACGATCCTGACGGCTTTGAATGGATCAACAACATTTCTGCCAATGAGTGTTACCTGACCTATGCCAGAAAGGGAAAAAGGCAGGAGGATACGCTGTTGGTAGTGGCAAATTTCTCCGGCGTAGCCAGGGAGATTACGACCGGCGTACCCATTCCCGGAAAGTATAAGGAGATTCTAAATACGGATGCCAAGGAATTTGACGGATCGGGCGTTGTCAATGGAAGACCCATTTCTTCCAAGGAGATCGAGTGGGATGACAGGGCGGAATCCATTACCGTGCATCTTGCTCCGCTGTCCATGGCGATCCTGAAGTTTATGCCCTTTACTAAGGCTGACCTAAAGCGTCGTGAAGAGGAAAAGGCTTTGATCCAGGCGAAGGAAGCCCTGAGATTAACCCGTGAAGCGGAAAAACAGGCCCAGGAGCAGGCAGAAGCCGCTGCTAACAGGGCACAGCAGCTGGCACGGGAAGCTAAGGAGGCAAAACTTGCCGCAAAGCTTGCCCGGGAGTCCCTCGAGCAGGCCATGCTTCAGACAAAGGATGCCCTTAACCTGGTGGAGACGGAATCCAAGAAGCTTGAAAACATGAAGACAAAGAAGGAAGACTAAAAATGACAAAAGAGGAATTGGATGCATTCTTTACCACGGGCGTCTCAGGATCGATATTTAATCTGCTGCTTCGCATCCTGGTTACGCTGATCATCTTTTTTATCG
>ONSO01000279.1 GCA_900320485.1 uncultured Lachnospiraceae bacterium
AAATACGGGAAGCGGGATTTTGAGGAAGCGGAGGTTTATCAGTACTGTCCCAGGTGCGACGCAAACCTGACGCTGCAAAAGGGCTATGATCCTTCCCTGCCAAACTGGACATGCCTTGGATGCGGGGAGACGCTTGTTAATCCAGACGCGGATTCCTGCGTCGTGTGGTATTGCGATGGGTGCGGAGACTGTCTCGGGAGTCAGCCTGGTTTTGACGAGAAATGCGGAACTTGGACTTGCGTTAAGTGCGGGTTCGTTAACAGGATTGACGACGGAGAGCTTTTTGCGTCCGCGGAAGAGTACGAACGGTACGCGAACGCGCCCTTTGCGGGAATGACTGACGATGACCTTTTGGAACTGTCGCTTTACGAGGTTTGCAAGGTCATAAGCGATCAGAAGAATGTGTTTCTTGTAAGGCGGCGGGATGACAAAGCATGTTTCGTCGAAAAGTTTTTGACCACTTACGACCGCGGCGTTCTGGATTTCCTTTTGGATCATCCGGTTCCCCACATTCCCAATATCGTCAGCATTCACGAGGGAAGGAACTGTCTCGTGGAAATTGAGGAGTTCGTGGAGGGAGAGACTGTCGAAAGCCTTCTTGAAAAGGGACCATTGCCGCTGCGTGAGGCAGTCAGGATCACCATGGGTGTCTGCGAGGCGCTAAAGGGCCTTCACGGGCTTCCCAGACCCATCGTTCACAGGGACGTCAAGCCGTCCAATGTCATTCTAAGGCCGGACGGGGAAGTGGTTCTGCTGGATGTGAATGTGGCCAAGTGGCATGAACCGGACAAAGCCAACGACACCAGATACCTGGGAACCCAGAATTACGCCGCCCCGGAGCAGGTGGGCTATGGGCTTGCCTCATCCTCGCCGAAATCGGACATATATGCCCTGGGAATGTTCCTCAATGTGATTTATACGGGATTTTTCCCCAAGGAGAAAAAGGCCGAGGGAGAAGTTTGGCCGATCATAGAACGCTGCATTAACCTTAACGCCGAACTGAATGAGCTGCTTGAAGGCACGAAGCTAGGGAAGATTGGAGATTACTTAAGGGAGAACGCCAAATATCTTGCAGGTGATGAAATGGCCTTCAGTTATTACTTCAAGGACTTGCTTGCGCAAAAACGAATAAAGCTTAAGGACGTGTACTCCTTTGCGGGCGTTTCTGAATCCTACGGAAGCAAGATCCTTTCCATGGACAAGCATGCAAAAAACAGGGACCTCATCCTCCGCTTCTGTCTTGCTGGAAGGTTTAGCTGGGAAGAGACGAATCGCGCCTTAAAACTGTACGGCATGAGTGAGCTTTACGCAAAGGATCCCCGTGACGCATGCATTATCGTATCGATCAACAATCGAATCCACGACCTTGGGACGATTGACGGCATGCTTGAGGATAACGGACTGAAAAAGCTGAGCCCGGATGCAGAATGAGCTTGATTTTCCCCACCAAAATGGTGGGGATTTTTTATTTTTAAAGGTGCTATGATGATTACAATAAAGGAATGGTTACGCAGCGTAAACAAATAGTGATTTGCCTGAAATTGGAGGGAAAGGAAAATAGAATGCATGGTTCATCAAGTTTGGGAAGCTTCATCGCCATGCGACGGAAGCTTATGGGATTGACGCAGGCGGAATCGGATCGCGACAATTTAAAAAGGCTTGGCGAAGTGATGAATGTCTCCGTGGACGAACTTCACAGAATCATACGCAATACGGCAACATTTGGCACGGAAGAGGTGAACATAACCCCGGAGATCATTACCGTACTGGAGTCCTACGGGTACAAGGTGATCAGACCATGGCAAGGGAGGTAAAAACATGGCATATAAGATGATTTCGGTTAAGTGTCCCGATTGCGGGGCAACGATGGAGATTGAAGGCGGAAGGGAATTTGCGTTCTGTACCTACTGTGGTTCTAAGGTCATCGTATCGAATGAAAACGAGTATGTTTATCGTCATGTGGACGAAGCAAGAATCCGGGAAGACGAAACGGAGAGAATGATACGACTTAGAGAAATAGAGTTGCAGGAAAAGGAAAACGAACGGGAGCGAAAGGCATCCGCGATTGCCTACGGCATTGCCTTGGCCAGCGTCGCCATAGGTGCCATAGTCAGCATATGGCAGCCTGTTGGCGGCTTGTGGGGATTCATCATAGGCGCTTACATCGCAATGTTCAATTTCATTCGAAATAACAACAAAAAGAAAAATACAAGAAGGTATGTGGGCTCTAATTCGGCTCTGATTTCTGATGACTTGATGAATTATAGGGATCAGAACTATGCAGGTGTCGTCATGAAGTTCCGCGCGGCAGGATTTACTAATGTAACTGCCGTTTCGCTTAGGAATGTGGGCTTCTTTAATATGTACAAAAACGGACTTGTGGATAGCGTTACGATTAACGGAAGCGGGGCATTTGAGGAAGGAGATGTATTTCCGAAAAATTCCGTTGTGTTGGTTCATTACCACGGGAAATGACATAAAGAGGTTTTTGCAGTGACGGGTAGCATTCAATTGACCGATTGGACAGGCTTTGCTATACTGAAAGAGACTGCGGCGAGCGCAAGAAATAAGTGCCTTTTCAAGAAAAGGAAGCAGCGAGAAACCGGCAGGACTTATTAAGAGGGCAAAAGGCGCCGCAAGAAATGGCAAAGGCAGGATGAGCATGAGCTTCCCCATACACAAAAAACTTATATTTCCGTCCTCCTTTGACCGGTTGGACAGGTTGTGGAATCGATATCCGCAGTTCCATGAACCGCTAACCTTTACCACGTTGGAGGAGCTTCTTAAAGAGCATGAAGCGTACGGGAAAGACTTCGACGAAGCGCTAAGGGTGGAATACGAAGAGAAGGGTTACGGACGCTTTCTCGTTCAGCTTTCCTGGTCGGATCTGCCGTATCGGTACAGCCATATCCGGCGAATATAGGATGTCGGACAGCCGGATCGGCAGCCGAACGGAAAGATCGTGTAAGCGCAGCTGGATCGGCAGCCGAACAGAAAGATTGTGCAAGCGCAGCCGGATCGGCAGCCTGACGGACGGATTGCGGCCGCTGTTTAGCGGGACGCTCGCAGTTTGACAGACGGTACGGCAAAGGGGGGGGTAAATGGACGCGATCATCGTGTCGGATGCATGCCGGCGGATCGAAGAGGAAATTCAGAGGCTGCGGATGGTGCTGGCCTCCCTGACCGCGGAGCGGGACGAGCTGCGCTGCCATATCTGTCCCGAACTGGAGGCTCGTTACGTGCAGGCAGTCGGGGACCTGCAGATCCGGATTCATCTTCAGGAAATTCTGATTCAGGAGTTCCGGATCAGCATCGAGCTGGCCCGCGCCGCGCTGAACCGGGAGAAAGTGATTTCCAGAGAGGAAATCGAGGATCAGGTCCGTCGGAGGTATCAGACCTTCCATGATCGGGTCGGGAAAGAGCGCCGAAAGGCGGAGCGGGCCAAAAGAGAGCAGAAGGAGCGGGAAAGCCGGCAAAGGCAGTACGAGCGGGCATGGCGGGACCGGTACGGCGGCGACGCGGGGAAGGAAGCATCCCGGGAGGACGGACATGCCAAAGGAAAAGCGGGCCGGATGCCGGACGCAAAAGAGCTCTACCGGAAGCTTGTGAAAAGACTGCATCCGGATATGAATCCTGACGGGACGGAGCGGGAGAAGGAACTGTTCCGCCGGGCCGTGAAGGCCTATCAGGAGGGAGACATTCTCACGCTGCAGGATATTTATCATGAGGTTTTCGGCGATGGAACCGCGGAGGATGAGGGGCGGAAGGCGCAGTCCTATGAGGAGCTGACGGCGCTCCGGGACCGCCTGAAGGAACAGATACGTCTTTTGCAGGAGGAGATCCGGACGATCAGGGAGAGCTTCCCTTATAACATGAAGGAGCTGCTGGACGATCCG
>ONSO01000277.1 GCA_900320485.1 uncultured Lachnospiraceae bacterium
TAATGGCACACACTTAAGGATTTACTCCTAAAAACAGACAATTACATAACCCCATTTTAGCGTATCCAGCAGGATACGCTTTTTAATTTATTAATTTTAAATTTTAATGCGCAGAAAGCTTGACACAATGGAAAAAATATGCGGCGCAGCCCTTTGAAGTTTGGGGGACCGCTAAGGCGGTCAATCTCCCCCGGTATTCAAAGGAGGTTTTTACCATGGCTAAAAGTCGTAAGTCAGGCAGGCACAGCAGGCAGATGAAGATTCTCAAGCTCGTTCAGAAAGGGAAATGTGTAAAGTCAATCCGAAAGCAGGGCAAGAGGATTTTTCAGGATGTAGTAAACAAGGTTGTAGCAGATGCTCTTGAGCACCCGGACAAATATTTCTCAAACCCGGAGAAAGACTTCACCCGGGACAGGAAAATGACACTTCCCGTTTTCGTCAGGCTCATGTTCCACTGCTACAAGGAATCTATTAACAAAATGATCTCAGACTCTTTTGAAAAACTATCGGTAGGAACGGACCCGACCAGACAGGCCTTTTACAACGCCCGCAGAAAGGTCAGTTATCTGCTGTTTGAAAGGATTTTCAGAGAATTTGCGAAAAGAATGGAAAAATTCATATACGATTGCGAGAAGTACTCCACTCCTCTTTTCCACCAAAGCAGGAAATCCACTGGAAGATTTAAGATATTCGCTGTAGACGGTTCGGACTTTAAAGGACGGGCAGATCCCAGCGCTGTCGACGCCTACCATATGCGGAAAAATGGCTCAAGAGAATATAATCTTTACCACTTCAACGCTATGTACAATGTCATGAGCGGCATTTTCGTAGACGGCATGGTTAAAGGAAAACTTAAAGACAGCGAACGGTATGCTCTTCTGAAAATGGTGGAAAAGATGCCGGAATCACTAAGAAAAGAGGCTATCATTCTAGCTGACAGGGGTTATCCGTCGCTTGAGGTCTTTCGGCAATTAATTCTAAGCGGGGTTTACTTCATTATGAGGACAGTAAAACCGGACTCCAATGGCGCCACCATCAATAATGTAAACCTGCCTGAAAACCAGGATTCCTTTGACGTGACCAGGACAGTTACCATAAGGAAACATAAAGGAGAAGCAAGTCAGGTCTGCCCTGATGGATATCCCTGGAGAATCCTTGCGAATCGGGATTGCGCCAACCCATGCAATTATGCTCAGGAAGATATGACATTCAGGATAGTAAAAGTACTGGTAGAGAAAACTGCTTTCGGTGAATCCGCATCAGACAGGGCCTCCGATCAGCAGTTCATAGAACAACAGGAACAAGGCGATGACGAAAACGTAAAGCAAACCAATAAGGGCAAAAAGAAAGCTCAACAGTCAAAGGATGAAGATTCCTATGTAGAAGTGTACCTGGTAACAAACATACCGGATGACGTACTCCCTGAACAGGAAATAGCCGACCTCTACACCATGAGATGGCGTATTGAGACCGCTTTTGGCCAGCTGAAACAACATCTGAACGGAGAAAAATTCTTTGCAGTCAAACATGAACGGATTTACCAGGAACTCTGGGCCAAACTCACCCTGTTCAACTACATCAAAGGAACCGGCAGCTTCTTCGAAATGGAAAAAGCAAGGATATACCAGCAGAAGGTCAACTTCCTAAGTCTGAAAGACGCCTGCCTGAATCTACTATGGAAAGGAGATGCCTACAAGAAATTCGAATATGATGCCTGCAGGGATCCTGTAAAGATACGCCCCGGCAGGCATGAAGAACGAAAAATGGGGAATAACAACTCGAAGCCCAAAGGGCCGAAGGTAGTCCCGAATCAAGAAAAAACACTAGAAAAAGCAGCATAACTGAGACTCATTAATTTTTAATACTAAAAAGTGAAAAACGACTGCAAAACCCGAAAAAAATTGAAATTTTCAGGGTTCCTTTAGTGCGCCCAAAAACAGAGAATTTACCCATTAAGGATAGGTCGGATAGATTAGAAGGTTAATTTTCATCTAATAAACCTAAAAATCCACAATATTAGATTTTTGATGTCCTTATTTTGTTGCCATTACGCGCAGCGGTGGGGGGAAGACTGATGTACTCCTGCACTACATATGCAAGACACAAATGAGGAAAAAGCAAAGCATGATACAGGGCCCCACCCTCCCGAGTGCTGGGAGGGTGACCGAGCGCAGCGAGGTCGGGTGGGTTCATCTCTCGTACAAGGCACATATGAGGCTGACTGACAAAAGGTACACGGGACAAATGACCATATCCATAAGCGAGTGGCTCTCCCTCGGGAACACCGCGATAGCGGTGAGAGGGCAAAATCGATTCGAAGAATCGATCATTCCACCATTTCCCATTAAAGTTCCCGGTTGCCAGAG
>ONSO01000275.1 GCA_900320485.1 uncultured Lachnospiraceae bacterium
AAAGAGGGAATGATCTATTCCGTTCAGGGAAAAGGATTCTACGTCGACGATCCGGATCTCCAGTACGTAAAGGAGAAGGAGACGGTTGGCATCGAAGAGCGCCTGGGAGAATGGGTGAGGGAAGCGAAGAATGCAGGACTTACGAAGCAGGAAGCCAAGGACATGCTGGATATTTTGTGGGAGTAAGCAAAAGAAAGAGGAAGAAAATGTTAGAGGCTAGAAATTTAAGTTTTCAATATGGACTGGCAAAGGAGAAGGGGAAAAAGGATTTTAGGATACGCGACGTATCCATTAAGGTGGAGCCGGGTTACGTGTCTTGTCTTTTAGGAAAAAATGGCGCCGGAAAGTCAACGCTTCTGTCACTCCTTTACGGAATGCGTAAGCCGGGATCAGGAGAGATTTTTTGGAACGGAGAGAAGCTGACGGCAAAGAATCTTGCCCTTTTTCGCCGGGAGGCGGGATATGCGGGTGAAAAATGGTGCATGGATGGCATGACGCTGGAAAAGAACGTGGAAATGCTCTCCATATTGTATCCGGACTTTGATGATCAGTACTTTGAAGAACTGCTTCGGATGGCAGGTTTGGAAGACGTCAGGGAGAAGCTCTTTGCAACGTTTTCCACGGGGGAAAGGGTAAAGGCAGAGTTGGCATTTTTGATGGCAAGAAGACCTAAGCTTCTTTTATTGGATGAGCCGCTGGCAAACATTGATCCGGTCTTCAAAACAGACATACTGGAGCTTCTGCTAAAGGCAGTAAAGGAGAATGAGACGGGCATCTTGATCAGTACGCACCTGGTGGACGAAATCTCAGATCTGGTGGATTACGTTTACGTGATGGAGAACGGCAGCATGAAAAAAAGCGGCGACCGGTTTGAAGTACTGAAGGACGGAAATCTGAGAGAAGCTCTTTTGGGGGAATGACTGCATGGTCCATAGACCGAAAATGCGAAAAGGTTGGTAATCGAATGGAAAACAAGAAAATTATGGATGCATTTAGAAGATACGTGGGGAAAAATAACGGAAATGCGTATGGTTGGCTGATCACCTGGATCATCTCCGTGTTGTTTTTATTGTATGCCGGGATCAAAAAAACCGGAGCTCCCATTGACAAAGCGTACTATGCCGGTGTATTGGCTTTCCTTCTTGCGGACGTTACTGCGTATGCCAGAAGGTACACAAAATTTTATTTCGCGGATAAGACGACAAAAGAGATGGAAGGCATGAAAGTATTTTTGCAAAATGACTTGAGCGACCTCCTCGGGACCATCAGTTTTGATCCCTTTACGTATTTTGCATTGCTTGGCAAAAGGCTCTTTCCGTTACAGCTTTGTTCTGCGTTTGTCTTTATTTTGGCAGGCGTATTTCATTTTCTTACGATGAGGGATGCTTTGGCCGTTGCGGCGGCCTACGTTCTGATTCCCGGCATTACGCTGGCGATCAGGGCGTTGGAGTTTCACCGTTCCATGACGCGCGGAAAGGGTATTGGCTGGCACTTTTTGGCAGGCGTGGGAGAAACTATCTGCAGCATGGCCAGAGTGATCATGGTGGGGATGGCGTTTGTTTGCCTGATGTTTTGGCTGATCGAATCCTTTGGAATAAAGCCGGTCATGGCGGAAGTTGATGAGAACGTGGCCGTAAGAATGTGCGGCGGATCCATGATCGCGTTTGTGTGTAGCATTTGCACAAGCGTGTTCCTTAGCTTTTTCGCCTCCGGCATGTATCATGACGCTAACTTTTCGGTTTGGAAAAGGTGGAGAATGAGGATCGTATTGACACTGACGGTGATATTGACTTTATCAACCGGATATTGCTGCTACGGACTTCGAAACGAGCACGTCCGCCTCATGGAAGATTCCATTACCGTGCGTCGCGGCGGCAAGGATAAGGTTTATGGGCTGAATAAGATCACTCAGTACAGGATTTTTTGCCAGGAGGATGCCATCCAGATGGAGGTTACGTTTGATGACGGGGAAGAGGTCAGACTGTTTAGCGGCATTAGTGAGGAGACAAAGACGTGGAGTCAGAAATTTTATGGGGATGCCGTTTACGCCGCTTATTTAGTTGACAGGCTTGGGGAACGCGGCGTTGTTGGCAAACTGGAGGATCAGGGGAAGATCGAGGAAAACATGAAAGACTACGATGAGGAACTGAAGGAAGGATTCCGGCATATCGTGGAAGTTATTGGACGGCCTTAATAAAAAAGTGAAATTGCCATTCGCGACAACTTTTGTGCAATTGACAACAAGTTTCCAAAAACGACGGCAAATGACGTTAAGATGTGAGCAGATAAGTTACAGATGACAAGGCAATGAAAAGGGAAAGGAAGAGAATTATGTTAGACGTATCACACGTAACAAAAAAGTATGGAAAACTGGCAGCCTGCGATGACGTGAATTTCCATTTGGATCCCGGCAGCGTGACGGTGCTTCTTGGGCCCAACGGCGCGGGAA
>ONSO01000272.1 GCA_900320485.1 uncultured Lachnospiraceae bacterium
AAGAATGACACGGTGAGTGCGTAAAGGGGGAGGACGGGAAAATGAGTAAGAACGTAATTTTGTGCGGCGTGGGAGGGCAGGGAACCATTCTCGCCTCAAGGCTCATTGCCGATGCATCCATGAAAAAAGGCCTTCCCATAAAGACGGCTGAGACCATCGGCATGGCACAGCGGGGAGGGAGCGTGTTTAGCCATCTTCGCATGGGCGAGGGTGCGAATACGCCGCTGATCGCAAAGGGACAGGCAGACTTGATCATAGGGTTTGAACCCGGGGAAACCGTGCGGCAACTCCCTTTTCTGAAAAAGGGCGGCGCGGTAGTGGTAAGTAAGCGGGCCGTCATGCCGGTCAGCGCCATGATCGGAAAATCCAGTTATGATCCACAGGCCATGATTGACTATCTAAAGGCGCACGTGGAGCATCTGACGGTGGTGGATGCTGACCTTGCGGCAGCAGAGCTGGGATCGGCCAAGACGCTGAACGTTGTTTTGCTTGGCGCGGCGATCCGGAGCGGCGAGCTGGGGATCGATCTTGAGGAGATGGAAGATGCCATCAGGCAGCGCGTGCCGGAGAAGTTTTGGAATCTGAACCAGAGGGCTCTTGTTTGGAGTAAATAAACGTAAATTTATGCGGGAGGAAGCAAGTCATGCAGATTAACGAAAAGCAATTGAAACAGGTAAACACGCAGATCGGAAGATTGATCGCGGCTGATAACTTTTACGGAAAACGTCTGAAGGCAGCAGGCGTGGAGAGGGTAGAGTCCGTTGAGGATTTCTTAAATCTTCCCTTTTCCGAAAAAGAGGACTTAAGAGAGGCATATCCCCTGGGACTGATGACCTGTAAGGAGGAGGACGTCGTCAGGATCCATTCGTCTTCCGGTACCACGGGTAAGCCCGTCATCATCCCTTATACCGCAAAGGACGTGGATGACTGGGGAGAGATGTTTAAGAGATGTTATGAATTTGCGGGGATCACGAAGAAAGACCGCATTCAGATCACGCCCGGTTATGGGCTGTGGACGGCAGGCATCGGCTTCCAGAATGGTTGTGAGAAGCTTGGCGCCATGGCAGTTCCCATGGGCCCCGGCAATACCCAGAAGCAGCTACAGATGATGATGGACTTAAAGAGTACGGTCATCTGTGCAACTTCCTCCTATGCGCTGCTTCTGGCGGAGGAGATTGAAAAGCAGGGAATTAAGGACAAGATCTGCCTGAAGAAGGGCGTCATTGGCTCCGAGCGCTGGGGCAAGAAGATGCGCGACAGGATTTCCAACGAGCTTGGCATCGAGCTTTATGACATTTATGGCCTTACTGAGATCTATGGCCCGGGCATTGGCATTAACTGTAAGCATGACACGGGCATGCACTATTGGGATGATTATATTTATCTTGAGATCATTGATCCCGCCACGGGCAAGAACGTGCCTGACGGAGAGTGGGGCGAGATCGTGATCACGACGCTGGTAAAGGAGGGGGCGCCTCTCATTCGCTTCCGTACACATGACCTTTCCAGGATCATTCCCGGAGAGTGTCCTTGCGGAAGCAAGTTCCCGAGGCTTGACGTGATCTCCGGAAGAAGTGATGACATGATGAAGATCAAGGGCGTGAACGTGTTCCCGAAGCAGATCGAGGAGATCCTTGCCATGTTCCCTGAGCTCTCCAGCGAGTATCAGATCCGCATCTCGCACCTTGACGGAAAGGACAGCATGAGAATCTACGTGGAGGCCAGCGGAAGCAATGACTTTAAGGAATTGCAGAAGAAGGTTGCGGAGATGGTGAAGAGCAAGATCGGATTTACGCCTCTTGTTTACGTTGTGGAGCTGGGCTTCCTCCCCAGAAGCGAGAAGAAGAGCAAGCGCGTCATCGACGAGAGATTCCAATAAGCGGTACGGGGGAATAAAGCGGCAAGTCATGCCTCCGGGAGGAACGGGCTTCATAAATTTTAAAAATTGGGTCTTGTGTTTTTATCAAAATAGTATTATGATAGGCACAATAAATTTTGAAAGAGGAAGACCATGGACAAGATCAAGGCATTTTTAAAGCGCAAAGACATTGAGATATCCCTGAAGCGTTACGGAATCGACGCATTGGGTGCTATGGCACAGGGACTTTTTTGTTCCCTGCTGATCGGAACCATTATTGATACGGTGGGGAAACAGTTGAAGATCCCGTTTTTGATGACGCCTGTCCTGACCATCGCCAATGCGGCAAAGGATAACGTGATCCCTTATACGGTGGGAGGACTTGCTTCCCTGATGAGCGGACCTGCCATGGCCGTGGCCATCGGTTATGCGCTAAAATGTCCGCCGCTTGTATTGTTCTCCATGATCGCCGTTGGTTTTGCTTCCAATGCGCTTGGCGGAGCGGGTGGCCCTTTGGCAGTTCTTTTCATTGCCATCATCGCGGCAGAGTTTGGAAAGGCCATTTCCAAGGAGACAAAGGTTGACATTCTGGTGACGCCTGCAGTGACTACGCTGGTGGGCGTGCTGCTGAGTATGCTGATCGC
>ONSO01000271.1 GCA_900320485.1 uncultured Lachnospiraceae bacterium
GAAGCAATGGCGGCTTTGGAGGCGGAGTATGGCGCCGCTTTGGAGCGTCAGCAATACGTGGATGCCACCTATGGAGACACCAGAGTGCGTCTTTTTGAGGAGACGGAGCGGATCGATCTCTATACGCTCACGGAAGGGGAAAAGGCCGGGAAAAATGGAGAAATGGTCCTGACCTACAATTATGCCAAGGCAAATAACGTTCAGATCGGCGACGAAATGGAGCTGGCGGGGAAGACCTTCCGCGTGACCGGATATGGCATGAAGCCAGACTACGCCATTATGCTGTATGCCTTGACGGAGACCATTGCGGATAAAAAGGGCTTTGGGATCGGCATTATTTCAAAAGAGGACATGGAAGGGCTGCAGGCACCGCACGTATTTTATTCCGTGAAATATCAGGAGCCTGAAAGGGAAAAGGAATTCCGCAGGGCAGTCAATGAAGCCTATGGAATTACGGAATATATTGAAAAGTCGGCGAATTCCAGGATTTCCCTGATCTTTACGGAGGCGGAGGATCTGCGCGCGGAATTCAGCCTTTACTGCCCCGTTTTAATGATCGTTGTCGCCGCCGTCATTGCCATGGTGCTGGCCAAAAAGGTGAAAAGGGAGAGTAAAAACGTTGGAACGCTGATGGCGCTGGGGTATCGCAAGGGAGAGCTGGTAAGGCATTACCTGATCTACGGCATGATCCCGGCAGTCTTTGGAGACCTTTTGGGACTGCTCCTTAGCATACCCTTTTCCAAAGTGTTCTGTGAATTCTTCTTTGCGGATGCGGAGTATCTGGAATATCAGGTGCAATATCCCGTAAGACTGACGGCTGTGGCGCTGTTGGTGCCCGTTGTTGTCTATGCCTTGGTTTCTTTTGTCGTTTTGCAGCTGACTCTTCAGTCAGACGTGGTGCCCCTGCTCAAGGGATTAAAAAAGAGCCGCGTAGTACGGGTTCCCGGAGGTAAGGAGGCTTCCCTTAGCCTGATTTATAACCTCCGCTGCGTCCTTTCCAACGGGCTTCGAAGCCTGACGCTTGTGACTGGCATGGCGGTGGCAACGCTGGTGATCCTGTTGGGGGCAAGCTATGAGGATGCCTATCAGAACCTGATCCGGGAAAAGGTTCCCATGGCCATGCTTGGAGGCAAATATGAATATGGGTTTCGGGAGTTCCAAAAGGAAAATCCCTATGGGGGCGAGGCCATCTTTGACGTAAGTTTTGGCGTGCCTGAAAAGGATGACAGATTTAATCTGATCGGCGTAAATCCGGTGCTGTCGGAGATAGAGCTCCGGGAGACGGCAGGAAGGGAAGTGGACCTTAAAAAGTATTATGCAACCACGTCCATGGCAGCCAGGTACGGCCTAAGGCCCGGAGATGACTTTACCTTCTACAATACGGCATCCATGGCGGAGACAACCGTAGTCATCGAAGGCTTGATCCAAAATGACGTCCTATCCCTTCTGATCACCGGGAAGGAAAACGTGGCTGAGCTGATCGGGCATCCGGCAGAGGAATATAACGTGATCATCAGCCTGGAAAAGCTGGAAATTCCCGGGGAGATGCTCCTTAAAGAGGCTTCTCTTAAGGATTATCAGACGCAGGCAGAGACCCTGACAAGTACCGCGGGGATCGTACTAAAGCTCTTAAAGGTCTTAGGCGTACTCATCTGCATTCTTGTGGTAAACATGATGTCGGGGATGCTGATGGAAGAGAGTAGCCGCAATATCTCCATGCTGGAGGTTTTGGGATACCGGGAGGGAGAGGTAAAACGCTTTGTGCTCACGGCAAACCATCTCCTGGTTCCCGTGGGATTCCTGATCGGAGTTCCTCTGGGGTATCTGACGGCCTACTCCATGATGCTCCCTTCCGCCCAATATTCCGGCATGCTCATGTCCCTGCCGGTAAAGCCGGCAACAATCCTGGGAGGCCTTATGTTTATACTGTGCGCTTACGCCATTGCCATTATTCTGGCAGGCAGAAAGGTTAAGAAGATCAACGTTACGGAAAGCCTGAAATGCCCTTTGGAGTAGAGTCGGAAATATAAATCTGAAAACGACCGTCTTGAATTTCATCAAATTTTCTTTGCAGTCAGCGTCAGATTTTGCTATAATATAGGTGTATTTTCATGCCCCCATGCGGGGTAAAGAATCCGCACTGGCATGCCGATATATGAAGAGAATGCGGCATCTGCTTGACGGCAGGTGCCGCCTTTCCTTTTTGACAGAAAGAAAAAATGTAGTAAGATATGGGAACAAAAGGTCAGATCTTAAGTATATCACAAAGCGTTCAGGATACTTCCATCCTATGTTTTCCGACAATAAATTTACGCGGTCCCAGTCGAATAATAAAAGTTGACATGGAAACAATAATGGCATATAATAAAAACACGGAAAACCGTACGGAATACAGTACGGAAAATAACACGCAAAGGAGGCGCATATCATGTTAGCCGTTAAAAGCATGGATGTAAGGGATAATTTTAAGAGCCTGTGTGACAAGGTCTTTAATGGTGAGACGCTCA
>ONSO01000270.1 GCA_900320485.1 uncultured Lachnospiraceae bacterium
GTATCCCTCGGATGCCGGCTTCTTTATCACGACGTTGAGAGTCTCATCCTGGCGGACTTCAAGATCCAGGGAACGGGCGACGTCCACGATATAGTCGCTGATCCCCTGAACATTGTAAGAACCGTGGGGGATACCGCAGATCTTCTCAAAATAGTAAAATACTCTCTCAGGCTTAAGCCCTTCCAAAACTCCCATGAAACTGTGACTCCTTTATTAATTTTTAAAGCTGTGCACAGGGGCAGGTATCCTTCCGCCTCTGTTTATGAAGTTTTCACAGCCGAATTCATTCACCTTCATAACAGGCGCATGTCCCAGCAGTCCTCCGAACTCCACGGTATCACCGACCTTTTTTCCCCAGGCGGGGATGACCCTGACTGCGGTCGTTTTCTGATTGACCATTCCTATAGCAGCTTCGTCGGCAATGATCCCGGATATGGTCGATGCCGTTGTGCCGCCCGGTATGGCGATCATATCAAGACCTACGGAGCAGACACAGGTCATTGCTTCCAGTTTTTCTATTGTGAGCGCTCCTGCCTCCACGGCATCTATCATGCCCTGATCTTCCGATACGGGGATAAATGCTCCGGAAAGTCCCCCTACATAGGAGGAAGCCATGATACCGCCCTTTTTGACCTGATCGTTGAGCAGGGCAAGGGCTGCAGTGGTGCCGGGCGCCCCGGCATACTCCACGCCGATCTCCTGCAGGATATCTGCCACGCTGTCCCCGATAGCCGGTGTCGGCGCCAGGGAAAGATCTATGATCCCGAAAGGGACGCCCAGCCTTGAGGATGCCTCGCGGGCAACAAGCTGGCCGACCCGGGTTATCTTGAATGCCGTCTTTTTTATGGTCTCGCACAGGACGTCAAAGCCCTGGCCGCGGACAGTCTCCAGAGCCCTTTTTACAACACCGGGGCCGCTGACTCCCACGCTGATCACGCTCTCGCCCTCTGTCACGCCGTGGAAAGCCCCTGCCATGAAAGGATTGTCATCCGGCGCATTGCAGAATACCACCAGTTTTGCACATCCAAGGGAATCCTGCTCCTTGGTAAACTCCGCCGTCTCCTTTATCATTTCGCCCATAAGCTTTACTGCATCCATGTTGATGCCGGTCTTTGTGCTTCCAAGGTTTACGGAGCTGCAAACTCTGTCCGTGGTGGAAAGCGCCAGGGGAATGGAGCGGATCAGGAGCTCGTCTGCTGCCGTCATGCCCTTACTTACCAGCGCGGAATAACCGCCGATAAAGTTCACGCCTACTTCCTTTGCCACCTGATCAAGCGTCTTTGCGATGGTTGCAAAATCCTCTTTTGTCTTACATGCGGCGCCGCCCACAAGGGCAATGGGGGTCACGGAAATCCGCTTATTTACGATGGGAATGCCAAACTCCCTGGAGATCTCCTCTCCCGTCTTTACAAGATCCTTCGCCGCCTCGTAAATCTTCTTGTAGATCTTTTCATTCAAAACCTTTAAGTCACTGTCAATACAGTCTAACAGAGAGATGCCCAGCGTGATGGTCCTCACGTCGAGATTCTCCTTTTCAATCATGTTGTTGGTCTCAACAACCTCATAAATGTTTATCATCTCAATCGATCCTCACTCTTTTCGGCCCGCAAAAAGCCTGCTGCCGATTCTCTTTTATCGGTCACTTTCTTCCGTCCGCAGCTTAGATTCTGTGCATCTGGTCGAAAATCTCTTCCTTCTGGCACTTAATGACAAGGCCCATGCCCTTGCCGATCTCCTCCAGCTCATCAGCCACCGTTCCAAAACTCTTGGATGCGCCATTCATGTCCACGATCATCATCATGGTAAAATAATCCTGGACGATGGTCTGGGAAATGTCTAAGATGTTGATCCCACTCTCTGCCAGGTAAGTGCAAACCTTTGCGATGATACCTACGGTATCCTTTCCTACAACGGTAATAATTGTCTTTTTCATGTGTTTCTTCCTTTCCTGCAATATCTTTTCAAAAACTTATTTCCGATATCACTCCGTCATTTGCCTGCGTGGCGTTCTCCTTAATATACCACCAAACACACAGCTTGTCAAAGCCGTTCCAAAAGCATATAGAGCCACGGCCGTTACAATGGGCAGCCACCATACGTCCTGAATGCGCATGCCCGTGCGCTTCATGAAAGTACTCAGGATCTGATAGGGCTGGCCAAAAAACACAAGGATCAGCCAGGCTTCGATCTGGATCCAGCTGTTTTCCTGCTTTGTACGCTTTTGAAACAGGTTCCAGATCAGCACGCCCACTTCCGCAGCCATCAGGATTCCGCAAGTTGCCCGTCCCGGAACGGAAAGATTTTTCACAAAGAAAAACCCGTAGAATCCGATAAATGCAACCGCGAGAGCCATGCAGGTCACAAATCCGCTTGATAGATCCAGCTTCATCTTTCCAAAGAATCGTCCGTCCTCCGACAGATTCTCGTCAAAGTTCCATACGGAGAATTCCATGTGCCTGCCCAATTCGCCGGTTGCCTTACTCTTTGACGTCTTTTCTTCGCTCTCTGTCGGCTTTAAGTGAAACTTCAGGTCGATCGCGGAA
>ONSO01000268.1 GCA_900320485.1 uncultured Lachnospiraceae bacterium
ACAATGCCGCGCAACTGCACCGTATATTGGCAATCCTGCTGCCGGAACCGGTCAAGGCTTCCAAACTCGATGGGCTTTACAATGGCCACGTCCCCGTCAAAAACTCCCTTTTCATTTGCAATGTCGATCATGTAATCCACAAAGGCCCTCAAGAAGTTGCCTTCGCCAAATTGCAGAACCTTAATGGGTCTTTCCTTCTTTCCGGTCATCTTTGCATTAATGCGTTCCATACTCATACTCACCTTTCCGCCACGTAGGATTTGCACATTTTGTGTAAGCGTTTACATTTTCTATTTTTACACCAATTTTCATAGAAGTCAAGAGAATTATTTCAATTTTTTTCCATTTCTTTTATTGATTTTCCACCATGGATGCGTTATAATGAAACCGTGTTTTTGTAACTGCTTACAAAAAATACGTAACCACTGCTCGAAATTTTTTACGTAAGAAAAATACAGGGCGATGGGGCCAAACGGCATTTTGCCCCATGGATGCCACGGAAGGAGAAGTTTCGACATGGCACTGACCATCTATGACATTTCAAAAAAGGCCGGCGTGTCCATAGCCACCGTATCCCGGGTACTCAACGGAAGTGAAAACGTCAGGGAATCCACCCGCGAGAAGGTTTTAAGCGTCATTGAAAAATATGATTACACGCCCAACGCCTTTGCCCGCGGCATGGGGCTCCACTCTCTTCGGACCGTTGGGATCCTGTGTGCGAATTCGTCCGACCAGTTTCTGGCAAGGGCGGTCTATTATCTGGAACAGGAATTACATGCCAATGGCTATGAATCCCTGCTCTGCTGTACGGGCTATGATCTGTCCGATCGTCAGAGCTACATCCGCCTGATCCTTTCTAAAAAGGTAGACAGCCTGATCCTGGTGGGCTCTAACTACGTTTCCAACGTGGAGGAAGAAAATGCTTACATCCGTGAGGCTGCAGGCCAGGTTCCCGTCATGCTGCTGAACGCTTCCTATAATTGCCCCAACGTCTACAGTACGCTGTGCAATGACTACTCTTCCATGTTTGAAGCCACGTCCAGCCTGATCCGCGCCGGGATTGACGACGTCCTTTATCTCTATGACTCCAATTCCTACAGCGGAACGAAAAAGCTCAGCGGTTACAAGGCAGCCATGAAGAGCTATAAACTGGCGGATTATGCGCCGTTCATTCATTATTATGACGGTCCCACGGACCAGATCCGGACCATCACTTCCTTTATTCAGGAGATCGCCGATCGCGGGACCACGTTCCACGGCATCATCGCCTCCGATGACAATCTGGCCATCGGCGCAGTGAAATACGCCCAGAACAATGGCCTGAAGATTCCTGAGGATCTTGCCATCATCGGCTATAACAATTCCATGCTGACTACCTGCTGTACGCCGGAGTTGACCAGCGTGGATAACCGCCTGGAAAACCAGACGCATCAGTTAGTCCAAACGCTCCTCGGCGTCCTTGGCGGCGAGGAAATGCCGGCGGAATCCGTCTTTTCCGGGAAACTGATCAAACGCGCCACCACGCCTTAATAAAGGAGCGGCGCCTGAAACTGCTTACGACCGGGATCAAATCGTGATCCCGTTTACGTAATAACGTGAAAATGCACGCACAAGGAGGAAACATTCATGAAAGCATTTATGGACAAGGATTTCATCCTGTCAAACGACGTGGCAAAGAAACTGTACTTTGACTACGCGGCAGACGTTCCGGTACTGGACTATCACTGCCACATTAATCAGAAGGAGATCTGGGAGGATCGTAAATTCGACAACATTACGCAGGTATGGCTGGGCGGTGACCATTACAAATGGCGCTTCATGCGTTCCTGCGGCGTAGAGGAAAAATATATCACCGGTGATGCTCCGGACAAGGAAAAATTCTTAAAGTGGGCAGAATGCCTTGGAAAGGCCATCGGCAATCCCCTCTACCACTGGAGCCACTTAGAGCTTCGGAAATACTTTGGCTATCAGGGCGTTCTGAATAAGAATACCGCTGAGGAAGTATGGGAGCTTTGCAATAAAAAGCTGGCTGAGCCTTCCATGAGCGTCCGCAACATCATCCGCGCTTCCGGAGTTACCCTGATCTGTACCACGGATGATCCCGTAGATGATCTGGAATGCCACAAAAAGATCGCGGAGGACGAAACCTTTGAGGTTCAGGTCCTTCCCGCATGGAGACCTGACAAGGCCATGAATCTGGAAAAGCCCACCTATCTTGATTACCTTGCGACCCTTGAAAAGGTATCCGGCGTAACCATCGACAGCTTTGCCGCCCTTTGCAAGGCACTGACCCTGCGCATGGATTTCTTCCAGGGAAGAGGCTGCCGCGTATCCGACCACGGCATTGAATTTGTTTACTTCACTCCCGCTACTGCCGAGGAAGTGGAAGCCATTTTTGCAAAGAGAAAGAACGGCCAGACCGTAACGGCCACGGAGGAGCTGAAGTTTAAGACGGCGTTCATGCTGTTTGTGGGCCGCGAGTATGCAAAGAGAAACTGGGTAATGCAGCTGCACTACGGCTGTAAGCGCGATAACAACACCCTGCGCTTCAACCAGCTCGGTCCCGATACCGGATATGACTGCATCGGCGACGTATCTCCCGCTTCCCAGCTGGC
>ONSO01000267.1 GCA_900320485.1 uncultured Lachnospiraceae bacterium
ATTTACGTCCGACGTAGACAATGTCGCTCACGCTCCTTTCCTTTACGCGTCTCCCGCCCGTGGTAGGATTGTTTACAACCTCTCCCTGAAAGACCATGGTGGAGGATCCGCCGCCGTCCAGGTTATATGCCGTCCGCACTCCTAATGCCTTTAAGAATTCCGCCAGTTCATATAAACTTAGGCCCTCGCTCTCACTTGTCCTTCCGTCGCTGACCACAAAAAGATAATGTCCTTCTCCTAACGTGGCAATTGCCGTGCGAGGATTTGACGCCATGGCCTTTCCTACTTCCTCCTTTACGCCAACGGCAGTCTCTCCATCCAGGATCAGCGCCGGCCCAAAGCTAAGCACCTGCCGTGCTCCCTTCTCAAGAAGCTCCTGCGCAGTTATTTCATCCTCACGTATTATTTCAAAGGAACCGTCCTCATAAATGACAATGTCCTCATTGCCGTCCCCGGCACTGCGCAGCAAAGCACCGTTCCGGATGACGTAACCGCTGGTCCTTGCACCATAAAAATCCCCGTTGATGGCTAAAATGGCGTCATGTTCCTTTGCGATCTCCGACGCTGCCGCGGTAACGTTGCGGCCATACGTTTCCTTCGCCAGCGCCGTCTTTAGATACTCCGGCGATGCCAGCAAGACCTCCGCCACGTAAACGGTGGTATCCTTTGTACGGCAGGACGTAAGATCTATGCGGATCTGCTCATCCTCGTAGCTTCCGATCTCCTCCGCGCCCATTTCCTTCAGCTTCTCCGTCAGTGTCGCCTCGTCCATTCCTTCTGACGTTTCTTTGCCCGGCCCGGCTTCCCCTGCCGTGCTCGACCAAGTGCCATCCTGCCCCGCGGCGTCTTGCCCTGATCCGGCTTTCCCTTCCGAGCCTTGCCCCGCGAAGTCTTGCCCTGATCCGGCTTTCCCTTCTGAGCCTTGCCCCGCGGCGTCTTGCCCTGATCCGGCTTTCCCTTCTGAGCCTTGCCCCGCGACGTCTTGCCACACCCCGGCTTTCCCTTCCGTCTGCGTGACCTTGGCATAGCTCCTGGGAATGACAAACGTATCCAGCAACGCATATCCCGTAAAGGCCGTAAGCAATGCCGCCACCGTCAATCCATATCCATGCTTCATCCAAAACTCGCTCTTCATCTTTTTTCCCGCGCCCCTGCTCCGTAAAGTAACTTCTCACTTGTTTTTCACCATTATAAGCAGGCATGCTTAAATCAACCTTAAAAGCTGCTGACGGCGCGTACTTTTTTTACCTTTTGCATACTTTGGAATTGATAAAGCGGAGCAGGCATGCAACGGCAAAACTCACGGCAACAACCATGCCAAAGATTACCATGGCAATGCCAAAGCCCCAATTCATAAAGCCATACCAATCATTTGTATCGGGCCATTCTCCCTTGCCGTTGATCAAAATGTTTCCAAGATAAACGCAGCCATAGACAAGCGCCGGAACGCCAGCCATGACGGCTGATGAAAATGGAAGGGGCCCTTCCAAAAGGCAGATTTCGATCATTGCAAATACGGGGACGATGAGATGAAATTCCAGATTTGATCCTTGATACAAGGGAAGCCATCCGTAGATTGGCCCAAAGAAGCCTGCGATCATGAGAAACGTCACCGCGACCGCAGTCGCCGCCATAAGCTTTGCGCGCATCATTCCAAGCCCCGGCTCCTTCTCTCCTTTAGGCCCCGGCTCCTTCTCTCCTTTAGGCCCCGGTTCCTTCTCCCCTTTAGGCCCTGGCTCCTTCTCTCCTTTAGGCCCCGGCTCCTTCTCTCCTTTAGGCCCTGGCTCCTTCTCTCCTTTAGGCCCCGGCTCTTTTTTCCCTTTGCCGCCGGCAATGCCCCGGGCCAAGAATACGGTTGCCACAATCCCACAAAAAAGATTGGAAAGCACCGTAAAATATTTCAAATTCTCCCAACCGCTGGAACTAAGAAGCCCGCCGTCTCCGTGATTGCTGACCATTACCCCCAGCCCCAGCAAGGTAAATGCCACGATCAAAACATTTAACGCATATATCACTTTCTTTTTCATGCGTACCTCCTTCCCTTTTCAGATTACACTCCCCATCAAACTTTTCATCACACTTTTCATCAGGCATCCTCTGATAACGGCATTCACTTTCTTCGTTCATTGCATTCCAGTTGAAATTACCATCCCGTGAAACCTGAAGTTGTCACGCCGAGCATCGGGATTGCACACTTTCTAAATTCCCGCTGTCAAAATTCCTCTGCTTGCTTGGTTTTCTACAGCGGGATTTGCTTTTTTCAATTTTCCGCCGTCATTAATCTTCTGTCTGCTTGGTTTTCTACAGCGGGATTTGCTTTTTTCGATTTCCCGCTGTCATTAATCTTCTGCCTGATCGGTTTTCTACTGCGGAATTTGCATTTTTCGATTTTCCGCTGTCATTAATCTTCTGCCTGATCGGTTTTCTACAGCGGGATTTGCTTTTTTCGATTTCCCGCTGTCATTAATCTTCTGCCTGATCGGTTTTCTACAGCGGGATTTGCTTTTTTTGATTTTCCGCTGTCATTAATCTTCTGCCTGATCGGTTTTCTACAGCGGGATTTGCTTTTTTTGATTTTCCGCTGTCATTAATCTTCTGTCTGATCGGTTTTCTACAGCGGGATT
>ONSO01000266.1 GCA_900320485.1 uncultured Lachnospiraceae bacterium
TAAGCCTTAAGGTTTAAGCGATTTTTGTTTACTGATCGTTTCGGTGCGCGCATGCCTAAGTCTCCCGCCCGCCTACTCCAGGGCCTTTATGGCACGATACCACGAAAGGTTAAAATTCCGGATCCCCATTTTATCCTTTAGTTTCTGAATCTCATTTCTCTGAAGGTAATAATATCCAAACCCGTTTTCCAGCCATGCATACGTGATCTTTCCCTTCGCCTTCAGGCTGTCCCTTGTCTCCGAAAGATCATAGCCTGCATCCTTTAGATACGGGATCAGCACCGGCGCGGCATCCACGGACAGCTCGGCCAGATAGTCATAATCTATGTTCGTGCCATTTTCCAGATTGTACTTGGCGATCATGGCATCCGGATGAGAAAAGGCAAGGCCTATATACAGTACCGTCACCACCGTCATTCCATAGCGGAACAGCGGGAACCGGGGCTGAAAGATCTGAATAACCACGCCCGAGAATAAGAAAAACAGCACGGCCAGAGCCCAAAGAACAAGGATCCTAAGGAAGGTCAGATTATAGGACTTCACGTAGATGATCATGCGCATGGCGCTGGACGCAATCATGATGAAGGTGCAAAATGACATCACCGTCAGGATTGCCTTTAATACCTTACTCTCCTTGAAAAAGGCCAGGCACGTAAGCACGATGATAAGGTTCAAAATGGCCACTGCCAACAGCTGGAAGAAGCCTTCCCTTGCATACTCCGCATAGGTGTAGCCCTCCGGCAGCTGCATTTTCCCGAGGAAAAGGTATAGGATCTGAATGACGCTGAAGATCAGATAGACCACGGACAATACGCTTGTCAGGGTAATGGCCATGATCGGCTCTCCGTTTCTGCGATCCTTTACTTCCTCGCCAATGGTCTTGCGGCAAAGGTTGGAGACCAACATATAGGTGCCAAAGTACCAAAGCGCCATCTTGACCATAAACGCAAAGCTCGTGGAGAAGTTTATGCCTGCCAAGAGCTTCGTGGTCATCTGCCGGAAGATCAAGTCTGCGCTGCTTAGCAAGCCCACAACCAAGATCAAAAGAGGGATCGCAAGCATCAGCCCAAGGGCGACGTAGATTCCTTTTTTCGCTTTTGGGGAATGTTCTTTTTTTGCAAAGCCCGCCATGTCCCGGATGGGCTTATCCAGCTCCTCCAGCGCCGTGATCAAAAGGACGAAGATGGATCCCGCATATTTCCCAAACCCCCATTTTTCCGTATTGTAAAACTGAGCCAGCAGGAAGCTGGTCATCAGCAGGAAGATCCCCGTCTTATTCAGCGCAATGATCCTCTCATCTGCCGTGCAGAACGTGGCTATGGCAAGCAGCATCACGCTCACCCCGCAAAAAACGCTGCCTTTTTTCAAGGTAAGCTCTAGTTTTTTCAAAGTATAGTAAAAATAGCAGAGGCTGCTTGCCACGAAAAAAGGGAAGGTGATCCCCGCCGCATTCTTGTACATGCAAAAGGCGTAAAATAACGCATACGCCGCCGTGGCGGGCCCAAAAAAGCGGAAGCCCTCCCTCAGCTTTTGGGTCTCCTTTGTCATCTTTGGGCCCTTTTTCATGCCGTCTACCACCGTCAGTTGCACGGCTGCCGCAGGATCCTGGCCCATCTGCTGCGCGTCAGGCGCCAGATTATCTCTGATCACGGCTTCCTTATTGACTGCTTCATCTTTGACAGTTTCTCTGTCTGTATTTACTTCCATGTCACTTCTCCTTCTTTACGCCCTTTCACTAAACGGCTTCTCCAAAATCTGCTCCGGATCCGTGCCTTTCATTCCCGCACTCCGTTTCCGTCATCAATCCCTGGGACTTCCGGCATTCGGCACGTATTCCAAAAGATCACCCGGCTGGCAATCCAGCGCCTCGCAGAGCTTTGCCAGAGTAGACACCTTGACGGCCTTCGCCTTCCCGGTCTTTAGGATGGACATGTTCGCAAGGGTGATCCCCACCCGGTTTGCAAGCTCGCCCACGCTCATCTTCCTCTTTGCCAACATTACGTCAATATTAAAAACAATGTTTCCATTTAATTCTTCTCTCAATTCCTCTTCCATGGCTTTCTCCCTTCCTTCTGCATTCCCCGATGGTAATCGCAAATGACTCGCCACTTTGGCTTTCCCGTTTTTCATCACACATGCATTCCAAACAGCATCCCTTGGGGCATCCTTAGATGGTCAGGTCACTCTCTGCCTGTAACAGCGCCGCCTTGCGGATCAAGTGTGACAGACATGCAGCCGCGATCGTAATTGCGATACCCGCAAACACAACGACCATGGACACCAATAGAAGCCCCGGATGATTGATATTGCAGAATAGCAATACTATGTTGCCAAAGAAGAAATAGGCGCTGTCTCCCCCTGCCATCCAGGCAACCCATTTCATCCATTTCGCATTTTCCATGGAAAAGGATTTGTCCTTTCCGATGTTGGTTGCGATCTGCCATCCAAAGAACAAGACGCAGAAGCAGGGAATCGCCGCGACCCAAAGAAAGATCAGCCAGGGCCAATATGCACCCGCAAATTCCGGATACATGTTTTTAAAGGTTTCCCCACATGCCGGAAATACGTAAAAGCAGATAAATGCCCCAAAAATTCCCGTTCCGATAATGATCAGCTTAAGTAAG
>ONSO01000265.1 GCA_900320485.1 uncultured Lachnospiraceae bacterium
CATCAGATCGGTCTGCGGCGTGCTTTCGGCCATGAGCTTGCTGATGCGGGCGAAGGTGTCGTTATAAGGAACCATCTTTTTGAACCAGGGCTGCTGATAGAAAATCGACGCGGGATATTCGCGCTTGCGGGATCCCCGCAGGGAATATTTTTGCAGGCTGCGTTGAAAAAGAGGGTGCAATGCCGGCCGATGCGCAGGGAAAGGAAATCGATTGGAAGGGGAGGAAGGTGGTTGTCTCCTTTTTGCCTGAGGATGCCGTCCTTAGCGATGATGCGGAGGCCGGTTTTGTGGAAGGAAACATCTTTAACTTCATTTTCATGGACAACTATTACCGCTATCGCGTGAGAAGCCAGTCTGAAGAGGATTACATCGTCAATGACGAGTATCTGTGGAACGTGGGAGATCACGTAAGCGTTGGCCTTTCCAAGGAGAAGTTTGTATTCGAATTGGTTTAAGCCTTGATACGAATGGGAGGGAATGAACTTGAAATACAAGTTTTCGAGAAAGCAGCTGGCCATTCCTTACGGGATTTTCCTTCTGCTGTTTGTGATACTGCCATTGCTTGTGGTGATTTTTTATGCCTTCACCGATGAAAATGGACAGGTCTCCTTTACGAATTTTATTGCGTTTTTCCAAAGCGGTAAAACGGTGGGAACGCTGGTTTACAGCATTGTCATAGCGGTGGTGACCACGGTGATCTGCCTGTTGATCGCCTACCCGACGGCATACGTTCTTGCAAAGGCGGGACTCAGGTCAGGGCAGGCGCTGCTCCTTTTGTTTGTGCTCCCCATGTGGATCAATTTCACGTTGAGGATCACGGCCCTTAAGGAAATCCTGACGCTGATCGAAGGGAATCTTGCCTTTCATCCCTTTGCCAACACCATCCTTTGCATGGTTTATGATTTCCTGCCTTTTATGATCATGCCGCTGTATAATACCCTGACAAAGCTGGACGACAGCTACGTGGAGGCGGCGCAGGATCTTGGGGCAAAAAAGGTTCACGTGTTCCTGCGGGTGATCCTTCCGCTGTCGGTTCCGGGAATTGTAAGTGGCGTGACCATGGTATTTTTGCCATCCATGACAAACTACGTGGTGCTGGACATGGTATACAACAGTACCTATATCATGGGAAGCCTGATCGGCAGTTACTTCAGCGCCTATGACTGGCACAACGGCTCGGTGATCTCCATCATTCTGCTTCTCATCATCTGTGTCATCACGATGTTCTCCAACCGCTATGCGGATGAAGAGTCAGACGGCAGGGTGGGAGCATTAAAGTAGGGCTGTTGCCTTAGGGAGGAAGAGAGAATGAATAAGGTGATACAAAGGACATGGATCTGGATCGTCCTGTTGTTTTTATATGCACCCATCCTGATCCTGGCGTTTTACAGTTTTACCAGTGCGACCATGATCGGAACCGTAAGAGAGTTTTCACTTGCCAATTACGTGACGCTGTTTACCACGCCGGAGCTGGTAAACATGATCCTGGGAACGCTGCTTTTGGCACTTGGCGTGGCAGTTCTTTCAACGGTTCTTGGAACCATGGGAGCCATTGGAAGCTTTTATTCCGGGAAAAAAGTCCGGGGAGCCATTGAACTGAGCAACCAGATCCCCGTGGTCAATGCGGACGTGGTGACGGGATTTTCCGTCTGCATTTTAATGATCGCCATTTTTCACGTAAGAAAAGATACCTACGTGCCACTTGTGATAGGACAGACGGCGCTCTGCGTTCCGTTTGTATATCTGTCGGTGATCCCGAGACTAAAGAAAATGGATCATCAGCTTTATGAAGCAGCACTGGACCTGGGGTGCACCCCTGCAAAGGCTCTTTGGATGGTGACCGTGCCGCAGATCCTGCCGGGCATCGGTTCCGGATTCATGACGGCGATCACGCTGTCGCTGGACGATTATTTCATTGCAACGTATACGAAGCCGGCCACGTTTGATACCATCAGTACTTACGTGGTCAACGCTACAAGGGGCTCTCAAACAACCATAAAGACGGCACTTTGGGCACTGTCGACCATTATCTTTATCGTGGTGGTTCTCGGTGTCGTGGGGGCTAATCGCATAGGAAAAGGGGAGGAAGGAAAGCATGAAAAGAAAAAAGGTTAATGCTTTGGGATTTGCCCTTTTGGCGAGCCTCGCCCTGTGCTTTTCCGGTTGTGACGGCGGGGAGGAGGAAGACGTGGTCAAGCTCCGCGTTGCCAATTGGGAGGAATATATTGACGAAGGCGAATGGGATGAGGAAGATGCCATTGAGTTTTCCGACGGTTACGTCCTTTGCCCGGAAGGCAGCATTGTGGAGGACTTCGAGAACTGGTATTATGAGACCTATGGCCGGAAGGTAAAGGTGGAATATTCTACGTTTGGCACCAATGAAGAGTTATATAACCAGATTACCATCGGAGACGTTTATGACCTGGCATGTCCTTCCGAATACATGATCATGAAAATGCTGCGGGAAGGAATGCTGACGCCTTATTCAGACGGGTTTTATGACGAGAGTGATCCCCGTAATTACTACGCGACCGGCGTGTCTCCCTTTATTGCTGACGTATATGAGGATCTTACCATTGACGGAGAAAAGCTCAATAAGTATGCTGCAGGATATATGTGGGGAACCCTTGGCATTGTTTACAATCCCGAGGAGATCACAAAGGAGCA
>ONSO01000288.1 GCA_900320485.1 uncultured Lachnospiraceae bacterium
TCCCTTACGATCTCCCTAAGACTCGATTCGTCCCCTTCCTCATTTGCGGGTGGAACCACAATGATCAGCTCGTGCATAGACGAAGGGATGATGTAATAATTTCCAAGCTTCTCCCGGATCTTTTCAAGCCAGCCGCCGTAGAATAAGACAGCTGCCCCAAAGATGCGATCCCGGTTTGTCAGCACATACATTCTCATGTGGGATTCCCTGTCGCTCACTCCTTCACACTGAATTGGCACTCCGACTAAGTTCTCCATAAGAATGTCTTCCATGGGAACCATCATTCCGCCACACAGCTTCTCCGTGTTTCGCTTTGCGTCCTCCATGAGCTGATCTGCGTCAACGCCCCATTCCTCCATATGCCCGTTTCTGATCAGGATTGTGCCCCTTCCGATCCTTTTGAACTGAATTGTCACATAAAAACAGATGGCAAGATCATGATACCGGATATAAGGGATCTCCTTTAAGAGTTCCTCATTTCTCCCGGCATTGATCACGCGATAGCAGATCATGTCCTTCACTTTCTCATAGCTACGAAAGAATGACAGCTCGTCCGAGTCAACGCCTTCCTGGCTCGTAACGGCATGCACGACGGCATTCACCGCGCGCTCAGCCATTTCCTCAAGTTCTCCGTCCTCGTTGTAATAATCATCGATGTAACAGGTCGGTGCACAGAGAGAGTTATTCTCCTTAATGGATAGCCCCGTAAGCCTAACGCCATTCTCCTTAAGCACATTGGTAACCGTTACGTTTGTACCCTCTCCAAATCTCTCGCTTGCCATGCTCCTTACCATTTCCTCAAAACGCTCTCTTTTTGTCATCTCAGAAAATCCTCTCTTTCTTTTTTTTCATATAAACACGGGGAATCCAGCCTTTAGCCGATTCCCCGCAATAAACACACAATATTCAGTTTTTAAGATAGTCCTGCCGAGCAGACTAATGAAACGGGAAATCCTCCCCGCCAAATTCCTCGGGAACGGATACGAATCCACCACATGACGCGATGGTCGCTTCATCCTTTTGCAGGCAGTCGCCATCATCCTTTCTTTTTCCAAGATAGGTGATTCGGCAACCGGTAACTTTGGACGAGTGATGCTTTTTTCCTTCCTCGTCCTGCCATTCGTGCTCCGTAAGGCGTCCCTGCACAAAGACCTGATCGCCCTTTTTTAAGTACTTTTCCGCGTTTTCGGCAACGCTTCCGAACGCTTCAATGTCAAAAAAGTCATTATTGCCTTCCTTTGACGCACTTGGGCGAAACACGCAGATCCGGGTCCTGACCACGGCAAGGGGTTTTTCTCCCGCCGTATAGCGGATCTCCGGGTCCTTAACGATGTTTCCAGCAAGTGAAAAGCAATTGACGCCTGCGCCGGAATTGGCAGGATGAATCTCATCCGCATACAATTCAATCCTGCGCACGGCCTCTCCGGCCTGGTTTTGGTAGGTTACATTGTGACATTTCCCAACCACCATGGCACTATCTCCCTTCCTAAGCCCTGAAGCCCTTTCCGCGAGTTTCCCGAAGGCCACGACATTAAAAAAATCCACGCTGCCTTCCGCTCCTGCCGTTTTTCTGGAGCAGGCTATCCGGAAGCGCACCGCCGCCCGTTCCGTTCCGGGATGATATGCGACCGCGTCCGCGGTCAGGTTACCATTTAACATCATTACATTCATTAAATTCACAATTATTTTCATCATCACAAGCTAATGTACAATCAGGACAGTTATTTAAGTAATGACATACATATGCAGCATTTTGTTCCATTGTTGCTGAAGTATCAATTTTAGTATTTTTACATACTTTATCTTCTTCTTTATATTTTGTTTTATCATTATAAGCTTTTAATACACTATTCTTACTTGTATCAGTTGTAATTACTCTTCCTAATGAACTACTATTACTATTTGATTGTCCTAAATTATTGTATTTAATAGTGAAATTAAATACACCTGTTTTAGTTCTTAATGAAATAGGTATTACATCTTTATTTAATTGAGTTCTTAAAGCATCATTACCACCAGCATTTTTACTATTAAACTCAATAGTTCCATATGGTGTATAAGTTGATATATCTTTATCTGTTGTATATGTTCCTTCTTTAGCAATAGATTTTCTTACCCATCTAGCTGCAATCATTTCATAACTTTCTGT
>ONSO01000264.1 GCA_900320485.1 uncultured Lachnospiraceae bacterium
GCTGCGGGATTTAAAGTTTTCGCCGCAGGACGGCCCGGCAGATCAGGACGCCCGGCCCGATGCCCTTATCATTTCGGATCCGGGCATGTTCATGATCGCGCGGGAGGTCTGGCCGGAGGTGGAGATCCACGTTTCCACCCAGGCGAACAACACGAACTATGAGACCTACCTTTTTTGGTGGAAGCTTGGGGCAAAACGCGTTGTCAGCGCAAGAGAGCTGTCCCTTTCAGAGATCCGGGAGATCAGGGACCACATCCCTGCGGACATGGAGATCGAGAGTTTCATCCACGGCTCCATGTGCATTTCCTACTCCGGCAGATGCCTTCTGAGCAATTATTTTACCGGAAGGGATGCCAATCAGGGGAACTGTACCCATCCCTGTCGCTGGAAATATGCGGTGATGGAGGAGAGCAGGCCCGGAGAATACCTTCCCGTATATGAAAACGAGAGAGGCACCTTCCTCTTTAATTCCAAGGATCTTTGCATGATAGAGCACGTTCCGGAAATGGTGGAGGCGGGGATCGACAGCTTTAAGATCGAAGGCCGCATGAAGACGGCGCTCTACGTGGCGGCAGTCACAAGAACCTACAGGAAGGCCATTGACGACTACTTTACCGGCGAGGAGACCTATCTGGCAAACATGGACTGGTACCGCGCCGAGATCGCAAAATGTACCTACAGGCAGTATTCCACGGGCTTCTATTTCGGGAAACCCGGCGCAGAAAACCAGATTTATGACAACAGTACCTACGTAAGTGAATATATTTATCTGGGGATCCTGGAAGAATGCTACGCCGAAAAGGGCGGTTTTGTGAAGGCGGGCGGCAATTTTGAGACGGCAAAGGACGGAAGGGAAGATCCCCGGGAGATCACGCTGTGCCGGATCACCCAGCGGAATAAGTTTTGCGTGGGAGACAGGATCGAAGTCATGCGTCCCACGGGCGAGGACGTGGCCGTACTGGTGCAGGGCATTTACGACGAGGAAGGCAATCCCATGGAGAGTGCGCCCCATGCAAAGCAAAAGCTCGGGGCCATGGCAGGGGACGTTCTGCGCGTGAAGGCGTAGGCCACAGATTTTTCTTGCTTTTCTTGTAAAATTGGTTTATTTTAGAAGAAGTTTAGTGATCGCGTGAAAGCGGATGGTATTTTTGGAGGAAGCGGGCATGAGTGAAATAATGAACGTAGAAGAGATTTTTGCCAGCAAGGTATTTACCCTGACAAAAATGAGAGAGAGACTTCCCAAAAACGTATACAAGGAAGTGCGGAAGGTTATGGATCAGGGCGGCGAGCTGTCCCCGGCAACGGCAGACGTAGTGGCAAAAGCCATGAAGGACTGGGCCGTGGAAAACGGAGCAACCCATTATACCCATTGGTTCCAGCCTCTTACGGGCATTACGGCGGAAAAGCATGACGCTTTCGTGACCCATCCCGACGCGGACGGAAAGATGCTTCTGGAGTTTTCCGGGAAAGAGCTCATCAAGGGCGAGCCGGATGCCTCCTCCTTCCCCTCCGGCGGACTTCGCTCCACCTTCGAGGCAAGAGGCTATACAACCTGGGACATTACCTCCCCTGCCTTCTTAAAGGAGAGCGCTGCGGGAACGATCCTTTGCATCCCTACGGCCTTCTGTTCCTACAAGGGTGAGGCCCTGGATAAGAAGACGCCGCTGCTGCGTTCCATGGAGGCCATCAGCCAGCAGGCCCTGAGGATTGTCCGTCTCTTTGGAAATACCGGGGCGACCAAGGTGACGCCCAGCGTCGGACCGGAGCAGGAATACTTTCTGGTAGATCATGAGAATTATTTAAAGCGCGAAGACCTGATCTTTGCGGGACGCACCCTGTTTGGCGCCCCCGCACCCAAGGGCCAGGAGATGGAGGATCATTACTTCGGTACCATCCGCGAGCGCATTGGCGCATTCATGAAAGACCTTAACGTAGAGCTTTGGAAGCTTGGCGTAACGGCTAAGACCCAGCACAACGAGGTAGCCCCTGCCCAGCACGAGCTTGCGCCCATTTATGAGACTGCAAACATTGCCGTGGATCATAACCAGATCATCATGGAGACCATGAAAAAGGTTGCCGTGCGCCATGGTCTGAACTGCCTGCTGCATGAAAAGCCCTTTGCCGGCGTCAATGGTTCCGGTAAGCATAACAACTGGTCCCTGACCACGGATAATGGCGTGAACATGCTGGATCCCGGCGACACGCCCAACGAAAACATTCAGTTTTTACTTGTTCTGGCTTGCATCATGAAGGCCGTTGACACGCATGCAGATCTGCTCCGTCAGAGCGCCGCTGACGTGGGAAATGACCACAGACTTGGCGCCAACGAGGCACCGCCCGCCATCATCTCCATGTTCCTTGGAGAGCAGCTGGAGGACGTGGTACAGCAGCTTGTGGAGACCGGCGTTGCCGCAAGAGCCCTGCAGGGCGGTAAGCTGGAGACCGGCGTATCGACGCTTCCCAACATGGACAGGGATGCAACCGACAGAAACCGTACCTCACCCTTTGCCTTTACCGGTAATAAGTTTGAATTTAGAAGCGTCGGCAGCTCCGATTCCGTGGCAGATGCCAACGTCGTACTGAACGCCATCGTTGCGGAAGCCTTCTGCGACGCGGCAGACCGTCTTGAGAAGGCGGAGGACTTTGACATTGCGGTCCATGACCTCATCAAGGAATACATGACGGCCCATCAGCGCATCATCTTCAACGGTGACGGTTATTCCGAAGCCTGGGTGAAGGAAGCGGAAAGACGCGGCCTTCCCAACATCAAGTCCATGGTGGAAGCATCCTGTGCCCTGACCACGGAAAAGTCCATCGCATTATTTGAAAAGTTTGGCATCTTTACAAAGGCAGAGCTGGAGTCCCGCGAGGAGATCCTCTACGAAACCTATACAAAGACCATCAACATTGAGGCACTGACCATGATCGACATGGCAAAGAAGCAGATCCTGCCCGCCGTGAACGGTTACGTCAAGACCCTCGCCGAGACCGTAAATGCCGTGAAGGCAGCAGGCGTCACCGATGCTTCCGTTCAGGTTGACATGCTGAAGGAGGTTTCCGAGAAGCTTGCGGAGGCAAGGGCAGCGGAGCTGACCCTGGAGAAAAAGCTGGCGAATGCTTCTTCCTGCAAGAACGAAAAAGAAAAGGCCTTCTACTTCAAGGATGAAGTCTTTGTTGCCATGGCCGCCCTGCGTGCCCCCGTGGATGCCCTGGAAATGCTGGTCGACAAGTCCGTATGGCCCATGCCGACCTACGGCGACCTGATCTTCGAGGTATAAATCGCTTCAGGCATAAATGAAACTTAATAATGCGGGGATCGTTTTGAAAACAATTGGTTGACGCCCCCGAAATAAAGCTCAGTTTTAGCCCGGAGAAATCCGGGCTACGTGGGCGGAATCTGCTCCTCAAATTGGAGACCGTGCGGAACTACGGTCAGAACGGGAAAAACGGGTAATTGACGGTAAAATGCGGAAGTTTCAAAATTTTTTAAATTGGGTATTGCATTTTAAATATGATTAGTGTATAATTCATCAAGTAGCCGTTCAAAGGGTTACTCGATAAATACTATAGCGCTATCGCCAAACGGTAAGGCAACGGACTCTGACTCCGTCATTTCAAGGTTCGAATCCTTGTAGCGCTGCTTAAGCAGAATCTTTGGATTCTGCTTTTTTTGTTATGGGGATTTGGAAAGGCA
>ONSO01000263.1 GCA_900320485.1 uncultured Lachnospiraceae bacterium
AGTTCTGGATATAAATAGCCATAATATAAAGTGTTGATTATTAACAGGTTTTTACCCCCTCCTATGGTGGGATTTCTGGAAAAAGTCTTGAACAGCAAGCCTCAGATTCCTCCGAAGCTCTGAGATGTCACCCCGCCTGGAATCAAAATGCAATTCCAGGTAGTTGGGTGAATCCTCTGTGTCAATGATAAGCTGAATGCGCTGTGCACGCCTTACGGATTCCACCAGCTGGCGTTCCGCTGGATCAAGCCTTGTTGTCATAGTCGTTACCGATTTGCTTGCCATCAAAGACAATGGTTTTGAGGCTCCGTCCGTCATACCGTCTGAATATGCCCTTTTTCTCCAGGTCAAACCAGATGTTCGGCTGGATGCCACACTTCCTCATATCCTCGAAAGCGATCGCACGTGGTGAATCACTTTTCATAGGATTTGTGGGTGTTGGGCTTGTTCTGGGAGCCGATGAAAGTCTCCAGGGTCTCAGTGTACCTGGCCTCCGTGCTTTGCAGCTCATCCACCAGGTGCGGGTAGCTCTCCTTTGCCATCTCCAGGGCCAGGAGCAGAGCACCGTGAACCCTCCGTTCCAGGTCGGCACTCATAATGTGGTATGGGTTGTAGTCAGTAACCATTGTTGCTCTGTAGGTTAAAGTTGCACATATTTGTTGTCCACAGCCCAGGAGAAAGCCGTGGTGACTGCCTTGCTCAGTGTGCTGTCCATAGCCAGGAACAGCTCACGCCCCCTGTAGCCTATAGTCACGTTGTATTGTGGTCTGTAGGTGGGCTGTCCGTTGCCGTCCAGCCCAGATATTACCAGATTCGTGATCCTGTAGAACACTCCGTGTCTGGTCAGTATTTCGAGTTTCTGGAGCGTGTTCATTTCAGTATCTCAAAGTCATAGTAGGTGTCAATCTTATCCAGCCAGCCTTTCTTTACCAGGGAACCCAGGTAGCCTTTCAGCTCGCTCTCTGTGAGGTGCGGTGTGTCGTGCGTCCACAGGTAGGAATACAGGTCGCTGTAGTTCACCATCTTCCCGTTGTCGCTGCTCTTGGCAGCCACGGTCTCATCCACCTCATAGCATTTCCGGCAAATGGAAGGCCCTATGGCAACGATCAAATCCTTTGGATCACTGCCAAATTCCTTTTTCATGCGCTCCACCATGATCCCCGCCATGTTTCCGACGGTTCCCCGCCACCCGGAATGTGCAAGGCCTATGGCCTCCTTTACGGGATCCACGAAATATAAAGGCACGCAATCCGCGGTAAACACCGCAAGAATGATCCCCTTCTCGTTCGTCACCAATCCGTCAACGTCACTGTAGTCTTCCTTGCGAAAAGCTACTTTTCCGCGGTCCTCCTCCGTGACGCGCCGCACGTTTACCGTATGAGTCTGCACGGTGCCCGTAACGTCGCTGGCCCTTCCGCCCAAAATGCGCGCGACCAGTTCATAGTTTTCCAAAACGTTCTCAGGACGATCTCCCAGACGGACGCTGAAATTCATGGACCGGAACTGTCCTGCGCTGACGCCGCCTTCCCTGGTCGTAAAAAGATGCTCCACCTTGTCACATTGATCCAGCTTAGGAAACGTAAGATACGGAACTTCCCCCTCATGCAGGCGCAATACCTGTTTGTTTCTGTGATCCCTTATAAAATCCATTTGTTTCCCCCATTATCCATGCCGATAGTGATGCGGGAACGCATTCCTGATCCAGCTGATCTCTCGCCCCTCCATCGCCAATACGTCATACCGCACGGCCGTTCCGTCTCCAAGTCCGTGCGTCAAGCGGTAATAATCTGCCACTGCGCAGATCTTTCTCTGCTTTTGCGATCCCACCGCTGCTTCCGGCGCACCCTTATCCCGGCTGCTTCGATATTTGACTTCCACAAATACAAGATAACCTTCATCTCTTGCGATCAGGTCGATCTCGCCCTGTCTGCATCGGTAATTCTTCTCCAGTATCTTGGCTCCCTTTGCCTCTAAAAAGGCTGCGGCCAAGGCCTCCTTTTCAGCGCCCAGCCGCCTTTTGTTGATCTGATTCCCTTCCGTTCCCTATTCCTCCACGTAGTTTCTGATGAACGTCCTTCTGTGTATGGGCGTCGGTCCATATTTCAAAAGGGCCTCAATATGATCCTTTGTACCATAGCCCTTATTCTTTGCGAACTTAAATTCCGGATATTCCTTATCGTACTCCAGCATCATCCTGTCTCTGGTCACCTTCGCCATGATGCTGGCCGCTCCAATGGAGGCGCTCTTTGCGTCTCCCTTAATGATCTTTACCTGCGGAAGGTCAATTCCCGGAATGATCACGGCATCATTTAAGAGCAACTGCGGCGCGGGTGATAATTTTGAAACGGCCTCCCTCATGGCTTCATAGGTTGCCTGCAGAATGTTGATCTCGTCGATCCTTTTCTCGGAAACCACGCCCACGGCCCAAGAGACTGCCTTTTCCCTGATCACGTCATACAATTCTTCCCGTTTTGCTTCGGAAAGTTTTTTCGAATCATTGATATAGAGAACGTCACAGTCCTTTGGCAAAATAACGGCGCCTGCCACAACGGGACCTACCCAGGGGCCGCGTCCCGCCTCATCAATGCCGCAGATCAATTCGTACTCGGGGTAGGAACGCTCATATTCAAACAGGGCATACATTCTTTCTTTTTCCCTGGCCAGGGCCTCCAGCTTTTTAAGTCGTCTTTTCTCTTCCAGCTCGCTCTTTCCACTCACGGCTTTTCT
>ONSO01000261.1 GCA_900320485.1 uncultured Lachnospiraceae bacterium
CCTGGCATTACCAGTACGTTGGCATCGTTGTGCTGACGGATGAGATGAGCAATCTCAGGAATCCAGCATAAGCCGGCACGTACCTTTTGGTGTTTGTTCAGCGTCATGCTGATACCCTCGCCACTGCCACAGATGGCAATACCCGGATACACCTCACCACTCTCGATGCCCTCAGCCAATGCATGGCCAAAGTCTGGATAATCAACACTGGCATCACTCCACGTACCATAGTCCTTGTAGGGATAGCCCTTCTCCTCCAGGTATTGGAGCACGAACTTCTTAAGTGCGTAGCCTGCATGATCACAGGCTACACCAACTGTTTTAACTTCCATAATTCTAAATTATAAATTAGTAATTATGATTACTTATGCAAGCAGCTTCTTTACCTGCTCGTAAACGTCAAGGCCGGCATCCTTCGTGATCTTCTCGGCCTCTTCCAGGGAAGAGATTCCATAGCTGTTTAATACTTTATTGATCTGATCAATACGTCTTTCATATGATTCAAATAATGCCATTGTATTTTGCCTCCTCTTCCTTATTTCACTTCTTTGTCAGTTCTGGGATCGATGATCTTTACTGCGTCAGCAACGCGTCCGTACTGGCCGCAAGCCTTCTCATATGCAGTGTTGGGATCGTCACCCTTCTTGATGAAGTCAGTCATCTTTCCGAGGCTTACAAACTTATAGCCGATGATCTGGTTGTCTGCATCCAGAGCGATGCCGGTAACGTAACCTTCAGCCATCTCAAGATAACGTGGACCCTTTGCAAGCGTACCATACATGGTACCAACCTGGCTTCTAAGTCCCTTACCAAGGTCCTCAAGGCCGGCGCCAACGGGAAGGCCTTCCTCAGAGAATGCACTCTGGCTGCGTCCGTAAACGATCTGCAGGAAGAGCTCTCTCATTGCGGTGTTGATGGCGTCACATACAAGGTCAGTATTTAATGCTTCCATAACCGTAAGGCCGGGAAGGATTTCAGCAGCCATTGCTGCGGAATGGGTCATGCCGGAGCATCCGATGGTCTCAACCAGAGCCTCCTGAATGATACCCTCCTTAACGTTCAGGGAAAGCTTACAAGCTCCCTGCTGAGGTGCACACCAGCCCACGCCATGGGTAAATCCAGAGATGTCTTCCACTCTCTTTGCCTGCACCCACTTTGCTTCTTCAGGGATGGGAGCGCAGCCGTGATGAACGCCCTGTGCCACGGGACACATTTCTTCAACTTCCTTTGAATAAATCATGTGAAATCTCCTTTCGATATTCTGCATTCATGATACGATTTCTCTTTAAGCTTGGCTCTTTGACAAATTTGTATCATTATCGAACCTATTTTCTCACGTTTACTCAAAAAAAACAAGATGATTCTCCATCATTTCCCATCTTTTTTCGACTTTCCGGCTTTATAGAATTGCTCTGCGGTCCGGAACTTTTGGAACAGTGCCCCCTGGTTGTTGAGCTGCTTAACGGCGTTGGTCCTTCTTCCCACAAAATCCGTAAGTTTTCCCATGTATTCATCGGAGGAGATGCTTCCGTCCGCCACCATGGTAAGTCCCTTTTCCCAGCTGGCCGTAAGCTTCGGCTCCAGCAGGGGTTTAATGGACCCTTCCACCACGTCATAAACCATTTCGCCCATAAGGGTTGGCATTAGCACCTGTGTCTTTTTGTTCAAAGCAAGATACTCAATGTTTACAAGCTTTTTTAAGATCTCCGCCCTGGTGGCACTTGTTCCGATGCCACTGCCCTTGATCTGGGCGCGAAGCTCTTCATCTTCGATAAACTGGCCTGCATTTTCCATGGTCAGGATAATGCTTCCTGAGGTATAGCGTTTCGGCGGTTTCGTCTCGCCTTCCTTGATCTCATAGGATCTGACGGAAACCTCAGCCCCCTTCTTAAGTCCCATTAAGAGCTTCATAAATTCCTCGTCGCCCTTAAGCTCTTGTTCCGGTTCGCCGTCCTTGTCGCTCTCCTTTTCCGAGCCCTCTCCCCTGGCTGCATTATCTCCTGCGCCTGGGGCTTCCGCATCCTTCTTAAAGGAATAGCCCGTGACCTTAAGAAAGCCTTCCTCCACCAAAACCTTGAAATTGGAAAAGAATTTCTCTTCCTTGACTTTAACCGTCAATGCAAATTTCTGATAGATCGCGGGAGGATAAAAAATGCTAAGGAATCTCCTTACGATCACTTCGTAAACCTTTGCGTTTAAGGCTGAAAGAGAATTTAAGTTTCCAAGTCCCTGTCCCGTGGGAATAATGGCATAATGGTCCGTGATCTGCTTGTCATTGACGTATCTTGTCTTTGCGATCCCCTGATAGCTTTTATTTTGCAGGATCTCATTTGCAAACTGGGAAACAAGGCCATATCCCCTTAGGCCGCCGATATTTTTATGGATTTCCTTTGCAACGGCCATGGAAAGGACTCTTGCATCCGTTCTGGGGTACGTTACCATCTTCTTTTCGTAGAGTTCCTGAATGATGCGCAGGGTTTCATCCGGCGATATCTTAAAGAGCTTTGAACAATCATTTTGAAGCTCCGCAAGATTATATAAAAGGGGCGCGTTGCGGTTTTCCTTTTTCTTTTCAATGGATTCCACGATCACGGGACCCGTGGGTTCCTCTTCTAGATGCGTTATAAGGGCCCTGGCACTTTCCTCTTTCTTAAATCCATTCTCTTTATAAAGCAAGGGAGACATGTAATACGGGCTTCCTTCCACGGCCTTCCATTCACCGCCAAAGCTCTTTTCTCCCAGCAGGAAATTACCCGTCACGC
>ONSO01000260.1 GCA_900320485.1 uncultured Lachnospiraceae bacterium
AATGACTTAACCCGGGTGCTATTGACAAAATAAGACCGATGACAGCGTATCAAACCTCCTTTCACGCAAGTGTCTTCCACTCGTTTCATTGTAGTACGAATGCTACAGAACTTGATTTCATCGTCTTCCAGATAGCACACTTTTATATAATTCTCATCCGATTGCACATACAATACCATGTCGTTTGACACCACGAGCTTCAAGTTGTCGCGCTCATCCATGAAACGAATCTTTTCTTCCCTTAGACAACTCGGACTTTTGATCGCCATCTTCCTTCTGTTTCCCGTCATGACCGCCAATGCCGCAGGGAGAGTGCAGCAGACTGGTCATCCCATCGTGATCGTGATCGATCCGGGACATGGCGGCGACAATAACGGGACGACGGAAAATGGCTTTCTGGAAAAGGAAATGACCATGACTACGGCTCTTGCCATGAAGGAAGCCTTAAGTCAGTTTGATGACGTGGAGATCTACTTAACCCACGAAGATGACAAGGACCTGACCCTAAAAGAAAGAGCCCAGTTTGCAAAAAAACATAACGCGGACTTTCTCATCAGTCTGCATTACAATGCCTCGGAGACGCATTTGCTCTATGGTGCAGAGGTTTGGATCTCCCTGATCCCGGAATACCACGTCCCCGGGTATCAGCTTGGAACTGCGATCCTTAGAGAGTTTCGTGACCTTGGATTACCCCTGCGCGGCATAAAAACAAGGCGTCACAGCAAGGGAATGGATTATTATGGAATACTAAGGGAAGCTGCCACGCTGGGGCTTCCGGCCATGATCGTGGAGCACTGCCACGTGGACAATGCCAAGGACTCCGTTTTTTGTGATTCCAGAGACGAACTGATCGCCTTCGGAGAAGCGGATGCCAGGGCAGTGGCAAAGTATTTTGGATTAAAGAGCACGGCACTGGATCTTGATTATTCAAAAGAAATGACGGAACTTCCCGCGGTAACGCCGGGCGAGCTTGTAGGGCGCGCCGTGCAGGATACTACGGATCCTACCCTTTGTGAGATCAGCTTAAAAGAGGCGATTTATGATCAGGACCTTGTAACCGTGGAGGTAAAGGCGGAAGATCCTGATTCTAATCTGATCTATTATGCCTATAGCCTTGACGGCGGAAAAACGTTCTGCGATAACCTCATCTGGCCGGAAGGCGACGTACTGACGGGAGAATATAAAGGGTTAACAGACATTACCCTGGAAATTCCGGACGGAACCGTTCCACAGATCTGTTTTAAGGTTACGAATCCCTATGATCTGTCGAAAACCAGCAACGTACTTACGTTTGAAAGGGCTTTCCAAAAGCCGGTTGCAACGGCAAAGCCTTCGCCGCAGGAATTCCATGATGCCACGGCGGACCTTCTGCCGGAAAAGGAAGCCGAAACAGATCCCTTTGATAAGATCACGGAGATCCTGTTGATCGCCATTCCCGTTGTTACGATTTTGTTCGTAATCGCACTTTTCTTATATCTTTTTCATGCCCGCAGGGAGAAAAGCAGAAAAAGAAAAACCTCAAAAAAGGGACGAAAATCGTAAAATAATCCCGTAATACCCCAGGTTAAGCAGGGCCAAGAATGCCTTATGAAGACAATATTCCCCGAGATACTCCTTTAGATCCCCGCCTTTTAAGCTGTCAAAGGTCTGTGCAATACAAGAAAGCCCTCCAAAGGAAATGGCCGTCAGAGTATAAACGGGCAGTGCATTACTCAATGCCATGATCCCCGTGGTGATCTCAAACAAAGGACCAAGAAAGGGAAATGGTTTTCCCGTCAGCACGTGAGGAATGAGGTTTAGCAGGCAGAAGATCACCACGTAGCCCCCGAGGGTCAGGATGCCCTGAATGGCGCTTTGCAGCGACTGGGAAAAGGCTTCCGGAAATGACGCGCAGGGAAGTACTTTCTTTTCCTCCTTCTCCTGAAATGAGCCACGGAAAACCGTATTCCGAAGTAAAATTCCGTAGCATAAGGGGAGTCCGTAAGCGCCCGCGAGAGCGATCCACGCGTTTTTTATTTCCAGTGACGGAAGGACAAAACCGCATAAATAGGCCGGTCCCAGATTATTGCAAAAGGAGAGAAGGAAACGGGCTTCCCTTTTGGAAAGCTCTCCTCTTTGACGAAGCTCCGATATAGTCCTGGAGCCCATGGGAAAACCGCATAAAAAGCCTGTAAAGATCACGTAAACGCCGGCTTTGGAGCAGCGGTAAACTCTCCCCAAAACGGGATGTAAAATGGATGCAAATCGATCAGCAAGTCCCATGCGGACAATGACGCCGGATAAGAGCATGTAGGGAAACAGAGATGGTACCGCATGCCTCGCCCAAACCGTAAGCCCCTGAAATGCATAGGAAGTACTTAAGTCTGCATGGGTAAGCATTCCCAGCATAAAGCATAAAAAGATGCCTGCGGAAAGCATGGCACTTCCTCCAAAAGACAAGATTCGTTAAATGTTATGAAATCGTTCCCCGTTCTATTCGGCGCGGACCGGAAAGTACGGGGTACGGAAAAGAGTTAGTGAATGAGATTAGACAAATTTTTGGCAGAATTGAACGTTGGTACCCGTAGCCAGGTAAAGGATCTTATCCGGAAAAAGCTTGTCACGGTAAATGGTGCGCCGGTGACAAAGCCGGAACATTCCATTGATCCCGAAACAGATCAGGTCTGTCTTCAGGGAAAACCTTTGATTTACAATCAATTCCAGTATTTTTTGTTAAATAAGCCGGGCGGCGTTGTTTCCGCCACCAGGGACAAATTATCCGAAACGGTGCTGTCCCTGCTTCCTAAGGATCATAAAAAGGATCTGTTTCCCGTGGGAC
>ONSO01000280.1 GCA_900320485.1 uncultured Lachnospiraceae bacterium
CAGGGCGAGCCCATCAAGAAATGCCGGGAAGTGAAGGAGGAGATTTACAGTGAGCGTAAATGACAAGGCAACGGTAGAAAGACAGTATCAGACTTCAAAGAATTTAAATGCAAGAATATCCATCCATGATAAGTATTCGGTCAACAAACAGGGCTTTGGTAATTGGATCACTTCCCAATACGAAATCGAAGAGGGAATGGCGGTGTTGGAGCTTGGCTGCGGCACCGGGAGCATGTGGATGGGAAAGGGCGAATTGATCAGGAAATGTGGAAAACTGATCCTTTCCGATTTTTCTGAGGGAATGCTGGAGCAAACAAAGAAGACGCTGCAGGGATATGAGGGGATTGATTATCAGGTGATCGACATGCAAAAGATTCCCTATGCGTACGAAACGTTTGACGTGGTGATCGCCAACATGATGCTGTATCACGTCCCGGATCTTTCCAAAGGCTTGAACGAAATTCGGCGCGTCTTGAAAAAAGGTGGGAAATTTTACTGTGCCACTTATGGTGAAAACGGCATCATGGAATATATTTACGGCCTTTTTGAAAACCGCATGGCGAAGGCGGATCCGAATTACTCCTTCACCCTGCAAAACGGGGCGAAGAAGCTTTCGGCGTATTTTGAGGAGGTCATCCGGCATGACTATAAGGATGCGCTGGAAGTGACGGATCTGAATGACATGGCGGATTACGTATATTCCCTGACGGGGATGTCCGACCTGCAAAAGCTTCCGAGGGAGGAGCTTCTTAAGGTTTTGGAGGCAAATACCGTCGATGGCGTTTTGCGCGTTCCCAAGGAGTATGGAATGTTTGTGGCGAGGTGACGGTAAATGCTTTTTGTCCAGGCGTTAGATACGTATTATGATAAACAGGAGAGGTCTTCACAATATGCTAGGTTAAGAGGTGGGGACGTGTTTCGAAAAATTGAAGTAAACAGGATCAAAGAATGCGAGGTGTTTGCGCAGATCCTTAGCCTCAGATATGATGCAGATGGTATGAGTTTACCAGCAAAGCCTTATAATGAAACATATAGGCAGTATGGAACGGAAATATTCACCGAAGGAAATGCCAATCGATATGATAATTATAACAAGCTGTTAAAGTTTATCCGCATCTTCAAGGAAGAAGAGGGGTACCGGATAATGTTTTGTGATGAAAACGTCGAGTGGTGTCCGACAAAACGCCGTGGACACAACGAAGCTTATAACAATGAAAATTCGATTTTTTATCACAGAGACAGAATGAATGAAACGGCGTTTATATTGGGGAAAAACCAGTATGGAAGGATATTGTTTAACAACAGATATGTTGATCCGGACAGTCAGGCATGGCATTACGGTTGGCATATTTATAATATTATCAGCTGCGATATATCCGAATGTAAAGAAAAAATGTTTTTTAAGAAGGATCCTGATTACGTCTACAGGCAGCTTTTGGATCTCAGATAAGCTGTATAAGGAGGATTGTCATGAGCGCTTGCGGGATGCCGGCCATAAGGCGCGTTTAGGGAACGGATATACAGCCATGCGGCATGATGAAGATGCGGAAATGACCGAAAACAAAACGGAATGAAAGTGGATCGGAAATTGCGGGGAAACATATGATCAGATTAAAATCAGTTACAAAAGAAAATTTAGATGACATACTTGCCCTTCGGGTACGTGGAGAGCAGGAAGGCTATGTGTCTTCCAATGCGGAATCCCTGGCGCAGGCTTACGTATATTCCGGGACGGCGTGGCCCTTTGGCGTGTATGAGGACGAAACACTTGTGGGTTTTATCATGATGGGCTATTATGAAGCAAAGCACTATTATACCCTTTGGAAATTTATGATCGATCGCAGATTTCAGAACAAGGGATATGGGCGGCAGGCGCTCAGGTTGGGCCTGGCTTTTCTCAAGGAGAAGTTTGGCCCGGAGGAGGTCTATACCGGAGTGGCCCCGGGAAACAGCGTGGCGAAGAAGCTCTATGAGTCTGTCGGGTTTGTGGATACGGGATTTCGGGAATTTGGGATGGAAGAGATGTGCTTGAAGCTGAAGGATTTATGAAGCCAGGGGATTGCGAGCTGGCAAGCAGGGGGACTGTTTGAAAAACTGGGGGATTACAGAGGTGATTTGCCTTAGCAAATGGGGGAGTCGAGATGCCTCCTTTCGCAAATCGGGGGTTGTAGAGCTGTTTTCTGCCATGCAAATCGGGGGTGTCGAGGCGAACAAGCTTCACAAAGCGGGATTCAGTGAGCTGGTAAAGAGTCAAACAGCTAATTTTGACATAAATGCCTTATTTATATGCTTATTTTT
>ONSO01000256.1 GCA_900320485.1 uncultured Lachnospiraceae bacterium
AAAACGGCCGTGAGAACGGATACGTCTTTCGCCTTTCCGGTAAAGATCTTGATCACGGTATATGCGATCAGGCCAAGACCGATGGCATGTCCAATGGAACCGGAAATAGGCATGGCGATCAACATCAGGCCTACGGGAATGGACTGATAAATATCATTAAAGTCAATGTTCTTGAGTCCGCTCAGCATCAAAAGCCCTACGTAGATCAGTGCAGAGGAAGTTGCTGCCGCGGGGATCACTGCCGCAATGGGCGCAATGAAAATACATGCCAGGAACATAATACCCGTGGTCAGCGCCGTCAGGCCGGTCCTTCCGCCTGCTTCCACGCCGGATGCAGACTCAATAAAGGTGGTAACGGTGGACGTACCGGTCACGGAACCTGCAACGGTACCAATCGCGTCTGCCAAAAGGGCTTCCTTCATCTTCGGCATCTTTCCATTCTTGTCCAGCATGCCTGCGCGGCTTGCGGTACCTACCAGCGTACCGATGGTATCAAACATGTCAATGATACAGAATGTTACGATCAAAGTGATCACGGTAAACCAGCCGATCTTAATAAATCCGTTAAAATTCAGCTTAAACAAGGTCGTCTCCACCATATCCTTAAAAGGCGGTACAAATCCGCTTGCGGTAATGCCCGCAAAAGGATTATTCCCAAGTGCAAGGAATTCACAGGCCCAGTAGATCACGCTGGCTACAAGCATGCCAATGATCACGGCAGCCTTAATGCCCATATGTGCCAGAACGATGATCACAAACAGGCCGATAAATGCGGTGACAACGGTCAAAACCATCTCAGGATACCCCGTTCCAATAGACGTTTTTGCCTGGCTTGCAGTCAATGCTCCAAAGAAATCGCGCATCACGTAGAATGGTCCGCCCTTATCGGAATAAATTCCGGCATTGGAGCCAAGTCCAATGTTCATAAGCATGATGCCGATGGAAGGTGCGATGCCAAGGCGGACGCCTAAAGGGATCGCTTCCACGATCTTTTCCCGGATGCTTAGAACGGATAAGACAACAAATATGATGCCTTCCACAAAAATGATCACCAAAGCTGACTGATAGGACTCCACGTAACTCATGCCGGTGATGCCGGCAATGTTTGCCACAACCACGGCAAAAAAGCTGTTCAGTCCCATGCCGGGCGCCATGGCAAATGGCTTATTTGCCGAAAAGGCCATTACAAACATGCCTATGGCAGATGCAAGACAGGTTGCCATGAATACCCCATTCCACAGATTCTGTCCCTGTTCTCCGAAGCCCGTCAGCAAGTTAGGATTCAAGGCGATAATGTAGGCCATCGTCATGAAAGTTGTGAGTCCGGCAATGATCTCCGTGCGGACGGTCGTGCCATTCTCTTTGAGCTTAAATACCTTCTCTAACATGTTTTTCCCTCCTACGTATAAAATTTTGATTAGAGAAAATGAAGTCTATGATGAATCTGCATCCCTTGCAGACCGCATCCAAAATCAAAGCAAAAAGCCATGCGGCAACAACTCTCCCAAAGTATGAACCTGATAATCATCCGCGTCTTTCGCTACAATGATCAAAAAATCTTCCCTGCAAAACTCACTCATCACCTGTCTGCAAATGCCGCAGGGATAAGCGAAATCCTCAATTTTCTCATTGGCACGCCCGCCGACAATGGCAATGGCACGAAACTCCCGTTCTCCCTCCTGGATCGCGCGAAAAAAAGCAACGCGCTCCGCGCAGACGGTACCGCCGTAAGAGGCATTTTCCACGTTACAACCCGGATAGACCCTGCCCTTTGCGGATAACAGGGCCGCGCCAACCTGATATTTGGAATACGGGGCATACGCCTTCATCCTGGCCCCTAAAGCCTGTAAGATCAATTTCTTTACGTCTACTTCTTCTACCAATCTCTTCTCCCCATTTCCTTTATGGCTCCCGCAACCAGTGCGGTAAACTTCTTTGCAGCCGAATCGGCAGCCTCCTGCACCTCTTTGTGATTTAAGGGTTTTCCCGACATCCCGGCAGCAAGATTACTGATGCAGGAGATGCCGCAGATCTTCATTCCCGCATGATTAGCTGCGATGGCTTCCACCACCGTACTCATGCCAACTGCATCCGTCCCAAGGCTTCGAAGTAACCGGATCTCAGCCGGGCTTTCATAAGACGGCCCGGTCAGCTGAGTATAAACGCCCTCCCGAAGCGGGATTTCCAATTCTCTTGCAGTATTCTTAAGGATTTCCTGAAGTTCTAAGTTATATACCTGACTCATGTCCGAGAATCTTGTCCCAAAGGATTCCGGATTGGGGCCAATGAGGGGATTGGGGACAAATATGGATACGTGATCCCTTATCATCATGAGGTCACCGGCCTGAAAGCTTTCGTTTAAGCCTCCTGCGGCATTTGTAAGAAAGAGGACCTTTGCTCCCATCCTTGCCATCACTCGGACCGGCAGGCAGACGTCATTCATGGAATAGCCTTCGTAATAATGGACCCTGCCCTTCATGCAGGCCACGGGAACGTCATCCAAATATCCAAAAATAAATTTACCCGCATGACCTGCAACCGTAGACGTGGGGAATCCTTCCAGCTCCGCGTACGGGATTTCTTCCGCAATTCGAAGCTGATCTGCAAAACACCCAAGTCCGGAGCCGAGAACCAGGGCAACCTTCGGTGAAAACGTAACACGTTTTTTTACCAGCAGCAGCGTATCAGAAACTTTCTTTTCCACTTCCGTCAGCTTGTCCATCCTTAGTCCTCCCCTTTTTGATTTTGAATCCCACTTTTCAAGTATACTAATATTTTTACGTAAAATCAATTCCTTTCCAATATTCTTTTGGGAAAAATTACTAAAAAAATCGAGAGTCCGCAAACTCTCGATTTAC
>ONSO01000254.1 GCA_900320485.1 uncultured Lachnospiraceae bacterium
GGCTTGGACTTACGGAAAGTTATGAGGATGAATTCCAAAAAGAGAAGGAAGCCATTCAGAAAGAAAACGAAACCTTGGACAAAAAGCTAAAGGACCTTGGAAACCGCTATGGGGAAACCCTGAAAATGGGCGGTCAGGTGGAAGAAGGCAAAAAGGAATATGAGGCAAATTTAAAGAAATATGAGGAAGGCGAGGCCGCACTCAAGGCAGGAAAAGAGGCGCTCTTAAAAGGGAAAAAAGAACTTGTATCCGCGCAAAAGAAGCTGGAAGAGGGGGAAGATGAGATCCGAAGCGGCAAAAAGAAAATCGCGGACGGGGAAAAGGAGATCGAAAAAGGGGAAAAGACCCTGAAGGAAATGGAAGCTGAGCTTATAAGCGCACGGGAGGAGTTTGCGGAAGGCGAGAAGGAATATGAGGATGGCTTACAAGAATATCTGGACGGAAAGGTGCAGGTAAACGATAAGCTTACAAAGGCTGAGAATGCCATTGATGAACAGGCTGAGAAGCTTAAGAAGGGGGAGGATCCAAAGGGATGGCTTCTTGGAAGAGACGTCAACGTGGGTTATGCTTGCTTTGAAAGTGATGCGGACATTGTGGACGGCATTGCCAACGTATTTCCCGTGTTCTTCTTTCTTGTAGCGGCGCTGATCTGCATGACGACCATGAACCGCATGGTCGAGGAACAAAGAACCCAGATCGGCGTGTTAAAGGCATTAGGATACGGGGACGGACAAATTATGTTTAAGTTCCTGTTTTATTCCGGATCGGCGGCAATCTCCGGAGCCATTTTGGGCTATGCCCTTGGTACAAAGATCTTTCCGTTTTGTATTTGGACGGTCTACGGCATTATGTACAAGGCGGGACCCCTTAGCTATAGCTTTGACCCGCTCCTGGCAGGAATATCCCTGGCAGTTTCTTTTGCATGCAGCGTAGGCACAACCTATGTTTCTTGCCGTAAGGAGCTTCTTGGAAATGCGGCAACGCTGATGAGACCGAGGGCGCCGAAAACGGGAAAACGCGTGTTCCTTGAGTACGTGCCGTTTTTGTGGAAACGCCTGAGCTTTCTTCGCAAGGTGGCAGTCAGAAACGTCATGCGATATAAAAAGAGATTCTTTATGATGGTTCTTGGCATTGGAGGCTGCACGGGGCTGCTTCTCACGGGATTTGGACTAAAGGATTCCATTGCGGGCGTTGCTGAAATGGAATTTACGGAAATTCTTTTGAACGACGCGACCGTGACGCTGCAGGGAAAGGTCACGGAAGAATTTTTGACGGATCTGGAAAAGCTTCGCGAAAAGGGATTGGGAGACTATCTGGTTTATCAGGAAAATGCCTGGGATCTTGTGACGCGGGCAGGCCAGAAAAACGTTACGGTCCTTACCTTTCCCAAGGAGCTTACGCAGGAGGAGTTCTCCGGCTACGTAAGGCTTAAGACGCCAAAGGGAGCAGCCATTCAAAAGCCCGGAAAGGGAGAAGCCGTGGTCACTGACAAGATTGCGGAAATGCTGGGCATCGCAGTGGGAAGCGAGATCACCTTAAGGGATTCCGGCCAAAGGGAGATGAAGGTGAAGGTAACGGGGATCGCCCTGAATTACATCTTTAATTTTGTATTTGTTGATGAAGCTACGTATGAGGAAGAGCGGGGACGGGTTTATGAACCGGGTTCCCTGTACCTCAAGGTCGCCGAGGGACGGAAGGTGACGGAGCTTGCGCCGCGAGTCATGAAGCTTGACGGCGTGGCAAACGTGTCCGTGACGCAAAATATAGTAAAAAGACTCGGCACCATGCTGCAGAGCATGAACCTGATAGTGGTACTGGTAACTGCCTGCGCCGCGGGATTGGCCTTTATTGTGCTGTATAATCTGACAAACATTAACATTACGGAACGGATCCGCGAGATCGCCACCATTAAGGTTTTGGGATTCTTTTCCAATGAGACGGCGTTGTACGTATTTCGTGAAAACTTTGTTCTGACGATCCTTGGCGCAGTGGCGGGGATTTTCATGGGAAAATGGCTCCATGCCTTTGTGATCCATGAGATCAAAGTAGACATGGTTTCCTTTGGCGTGAGGATCTTTTCCGAAAGCTACGCGTATTCCATATTGCTTACGATTCTGTTTTCCCTGCTGGTAAGCCTTATGATGAATCACCGTTTGGAGGAGATCAGCATGACGGAAAGCTTAAAGAGCGTGGACTGATCTCGCAAGCGAGTTTCCTGAAAAGACGCCTGCTTTTTGTTTGTGAAACATATGTCTCGACATTTTAAAACAAGGTTAAGAATGTTACGGAAATATGAAGATTTGCGAGTTTTTCTTTAGGAATTCTTAAGTTGACAAATGATGTATAGTTTGACATAATTGAACGCGAAAGGAAGTTGATCACGTGAATTAGTTTCCTTTCGCATTTTACTAGTTATCAGTTTATGTCAGAAAAGCTTCCGGCGTAAGAGTCGGAAGTGAAGGAGGAAAAAGTGTTTCAAAAGAGACAAATCAACTGGTAAAGTACGACTTATATAAACTCTCTTTTAAACTCTTATTTTATAAGGCTTTTAATTAAATTTCTTTTTACAATTTTTAATAAAAAATTAACAAAAATTATAAGGAAAATTGGGTAAGAACGACTTAAATAAACTTTTTTATAAGAAGGTGAATATTTTGAAGATAGAAGATTTAAGAAAAGATTATGATGAATTACAAGTTAAATATGGTGCTAAGGAATTAGATTCTATATATAATGGTGGATGTGAAAAAAATCCTTATATATGTTTTGTTTTTATGAATCCTACCGGAAAAAATATTGCCAGTGATAAATCTTGGAAAGGTAGAAAGTCTCCATGGTTAGGAACTAAAAACATATGGAAGTTGTTCTATAAAGTTGATTTATTAA
>ONSO01000252.1 GCA_900320485.1 uncultured Lachnospiraceae bacterium
CTGTGCAATCTGATCGGCCTGGTGGAGGGTATTAAGGAGCCCGCCAAAGTAGAGAGGGAACTCTGGAAGATCGTGCCTGCAGAGGAAGGAAATGATCTCTGCCACCGCTTCGTTCTGCATGGCCGGGCGGTCTGTGTGGCGAGGAGGCCCAGATGTGCTGAGTGCTGTCTGAAGGATATTTGCCGATATGGCAAGGATGATGAAAATCATTCATTATAAAAGATATTTACATTCATCGAAAAGAGCGTATAATAACGAATGTCGGCGACTTGATAGTCAAAGAAATTCATCTAAGAGATGAAAATAATTCATTATACAGAGGGATATTCGATGAAAAACACAGTAGAGATCAGATGGCATGGAAGAGGCGGCCAGGGCGCCAAGACGGCGGCTCTTTTGTTGGCAGACGTGGCATTTCAGCTTGGCAAGCACGTACAGGGCTTCCCGGAATATGGCCCTGAGAGAATGGGTGCGCCCATTACGGCGTATGACAGGATCAGTGACAGCCCCATTCGCGTACATTCGAATATTTATGATCCGGATTACGTGGTTGTGGTGGATGACACGCTGTTAGAAGCAGTTGACGTGACGGCCGGCCTGAAGAAAGAGGGTGCCATTCTGGTCAACACTACCAAGACGAAGGAAGAGATTCTTCCCCATTTGAAGGGCTATGAGGGCGAGGTGCATATCATTGACGCAAGAAAGGTATGCCATGAGACGCTGGGAAAATATTTCCCCAACACGCCCATGCTGGCAGCCATTGTAAAGGTTTCCGGCGTTATTGAACCTGAGACGTTCATTAACCTGATGAGGGAATCCCTGGAACATAAATTTGCAAAGAAGCCGGAAGTGCTGGAAGGAAACATGAAAGCGCTTCGCCTGGCGATGGAGGAGGTACGCTAATGGCACTTTCAGCTGATAAGATCAATGAACACGTTGCCTGGCAGGACGTGACGGAAGGATTACAGATCCATGAGCCTGCGACCAGTAAAGGATTTATGACCGGTCAGTGGAGAACCAACACGCCGGTCTGGCTGAAGGAGAAGTGTAAGCAGTGTCTGCTTTGCGTTCCCTATTGTCCTGACAGCTGCATTATTGCCAAGGACAATAAAAGGGAAGAATTTGATTATGATCACTGTAAGGGCTGTGGAATCTGCGTAAAGGCATGCCCCTTCGGTGCCATCGAAATGAAGGAGGGGCAATAGAATGAGCGTAAAAGGTATTCCCCAGAGAATGTCTGGAAATGAGGCAGTGGCAGAGGCCATCCGCCAGATCAATCCGGACGTAATGCCCGCATTCCCCATCACGCCGTCCACCGAGATCCCCCAGTTCGTGTCATCCATGATCTCCAATGGTCAGGTGGATACGGAATTCATTCCCGTGGAGAGTGAGCACAGCTCCATGAGCGCGGCCATCGGTTCCGAGGCGGCCGGCGCCAGGACCCTGACGGCGACCTCCTCCTGCGGACTTGCTTTCATGTGGGAGGTATTATACGTGGCAGCGTCCAACCGTCTGCCCATCATGCTGGAGCTTGTAAACCGTGCCCTTTCCGGACCCATCAACATCAACGCGGAGCATTCCGACAGCATGGGCGCGCGAGACAGCGGCTGGCTTCAGATTTATGCAGAGAATAATCAGGAAGCATATGACAATACCTTGCAGGCTTACCGCATTGCGGAACACAAGGACGTAAAGCTTCCCATTATGGTTTGTCAGGACGGCTTTATCACCAGCCACGCAGTGGAGAACATCACCCTCCTTCCGGACGAGCCCGTAAAGGAATTTGTGGGTGAGTATCATCCGGAGCATTATCTTCTCAAGGAAGATGAGACCATGGCCGTTGGTCCTTATGCCGTATCTCCCTACTGCATGGAGGCAAAGCGTGCGCAGGCACAGGGCATGATCAATGCAAAGAAGGTTATTTTGGAAGTCGCAAAGGAATTTGAAGAGCTCTCCGGCAGAAAGTACGGTTTCTATGAAGGGTATCGGTTAGAGGATGCGGAGCTGGCGCTGGTAGCCATTGGAAGCGTTTGCGGAACCATTAAGGATGCCATTGACAAACTGCGGGAGCAGGGAAAGAAAGTGGGCCTTTTGAAAATCCGTGTGTTCCGTCCCTTCCCCGGCGAGGAGTTCGCTGAAGCCCTGAAGCATTGTAAGGCAGTTGCCATTTTAGACAGAAGTGAAGGCTATAACTCCGTGGGAGGCCCCGTGGGAGCGGAAGTGACTGCTGCCATGTACCGCGCAAAGTGCAAGGCGGAAACCGTTAACGTGATCTATGGTCTGTCAGGACGCGACGTGAGAGTGGAGGACGTGGAGAGAGTCTACGAGAAGCTCGCAAAGCTCGCCGAGGGTGAGAACGTGTTTGGACCTTATCCTTATCTTGGACTTCGCAGCAAGGACGAGGCAGACTGCGTATAAACGGACGCAGCAGAAACACGTGAAACCATGATCGCGGGACGGCAAAGGATCCGTTCCTAAGCAATAGGAGAAGATAAAATGGAGCAGACAGCTTTTAATTTTAGAGAAATACAGGCCAGGGAGGAAAGACTTGCTCCCGGCCACAGAATGTGTGCGGGATGCGGCGGAACCATCGCGGTTAGAAACGTGCTGAAGGCGCTTCATCCCGGGGACAAGGCCGTGATCGGTAATGCCACCGGATGCCTTGAGGTTTCCTCTTACATGTATCCTTATACGGCATACGAGGACAGCTACATTCATAATGCCTTTGAAAATGCGGGTGCTACGCTTTCCGGCGTGGAGACGGCATATCATGCCCTCAGAAAACGCGGCAAGATCGGTTCGGAGTATAAGTTTATCACCTTTGGCGGTGACGGCGGTACCTACGACATCGGTCTGCAGTCCCTCTCCGGTGCCATGGAGAGAGGGCATGACATGGTGTACGTCTGTTATGACAACGGTGCCTACATGAATACGGGCAT
>ONSO01000251.1 GCA_900320485.1 uncultured Lachnospiraceae bacterium
CGATTCCCACGTTTTCATTTTCCACCTTCGAAGCCTTATAAAACCTTTCAAATAAATGCTTTTGATCAAGATCGGGAATGCCCTCGCCGTGATCTTTTACGGAAAGCTGCACGTACACTTCATTCTCCGAGTCCTCCACCTCAACAACACCTCCCCCGGGACTGTGTTCAATGGCATTCTTCACAATGTTCGAGACAGCCTCCAAAAGCCATTTTGCATCTCCCGTGATCATGATCTCGGAAAGACTTGCCTTAAATCGCACTTCCTTCCACTGCGCCATCATTTCCAGATTTTGCATGGCCTCTTCAGCGATCCTCTTTAACGAAACCCGTTCTCTTTGAAGCTCCACAACGCCTGCATCAAGTCTGGACAGCTTCAGCATGGTAATGACAAGCCATTTCATGCCGACCAGCTGTCTGCTGATCTCTCTTAAAAACTTTACCCGTACCTCCGGAGCCATCTCCGGAGATTCCAACAAATTATCCGTCAAGATCACGGCACTGGTAAGGGGTGTTTTCAGCTGATGGGAAATGTTTGCCACGGAATCGGAAAGTGCCTGTTTCCCGGCCAGGGCATGTTTTGCCTGCTCCTTATAGAGTACCGTCAGCTTAAACAGTTCATTCCTTAGACCACTCAGTTCATCCTCCTGATTTTTTTGAAGCTGCAGTTCATAGTCTCCCTGACTCACGCGGTCCACGTATATGCCAAGATCCCTGATCTTCCGGCTCCTGCCCCTCCAAAAAATGCACAGAAAAATGAGGGACGCAGTAATGGTAAATAACAAGATCACGTTGATCCACAGGGCAAAATGCCGCTCCTCGTTCTTTTGACCGGAGAACAGTTCGCTGCTTTTCAAAATGCCATACTGCCGCAAAACTGACTCACCATCCCCAGGCGACGCATGGGTCAGACAGCGAATGATCTCCTCCTGCGGCACGTCCGGATATCTGTCACCAACTTCACTTATGATCCCCGCATAAGTACGATATCTTTCTTCATCAGACTTTTTATGATACCGAAAGATGGCGAGGTTACAAAGTACCCCGCCCATCAGCCAGGAAAGCGTCATAAGGATCATAAACCGCTTTACGTCTTTATTCCAAAAGTATTCCACCTGCTCCCCCTCCATGCGCCGCATTTTGATTCAAATCACCGCTCCATTATTTAAGCAATCTCTTATACCATTAATGATAACGTTTCGTAAGAAGCTGCGCAACCGCAAGAAGCTATAAATTTTCATTTCGTATCGTTTCGATCACGTTTCGTTTCATGGCCCTCTTTCCATAAGTTTCCACGACCCAAAAAAGCAGACCGCTGACTACAAGGATGCAACATAGAATCTGAAACCACGGAATCCGGAAATCAAATTCAAATGCCTTAAGCGAGGACTCCCAGCTAAACCGGTATAACGCATAAGACACAAAACATCCGATGGCAGTTCCCCACAGAAGACCTTTTACGTCAATAAACAATCCCTCCAGCAGGATCATCCCGCGAAACTGTTTTCTTGTCATGCCAACGGCCCGGAGCTTTGCAAATTCCGAGGACCTGAGCTCTAAATTAAAGTTCACTGCATTGATCACGTTGGTAACGCCGATCAAAATGATCACGGCAAGAAATCCGACAAGGAACATGGTCACCAGCGTCTGCGTGAATTTTGTCTCCTGGTACTGCCCGTTAAGATTATAACACCGACTGTCCAAAAGGTCTAAGTCCAATATTTTTTCCGTCAATGCATAAGCATCCACGCAGGTATAGAAGCCCGTGCATCCGTTTACGTAAAGGTCCTTGTGCGTCTTCGCCCAGCTTTCACCAACAAAGACAACTATGGCATCTTCCAGACCATGATAATTCTGGTGCAGGGATTCTATTTTCCCTGCAACTCCTGCCAATTCCACGGAAACGGGTTCCCCGGGCAGGTTTTCTTTTCTGTCCTCATGCGTCCTGTGATTTCCCGTAAGCGTTCTTCCTTCAGCATAATCCGCCAATCCGGCCGTTACGAGACCTTTTCCCTTCACCTTTTCAGGATTCAATCCGTTTTCCCTGCAAAGACCTGCAAAAGTATCGTCATCAATGGCCATGACATAGAACGCCCTGGTCTGTTCCTTTAAGCTTTCATCGTCGGAATACTCCGTTTCCAGGATCAGCGTTTCCCGCGTGATCTTATGGGAAAGTACTCCGGGCCAGCCTGCGATCTCTAAAAGCTTCTCATAATCCGCTTCTTTTGATATGGTCACCTCTACCTGATACTGCCACTCATCAGCGTTTAACTTTTTTCCCATTTCAAATAAAAGACCGATAAAACTCATGCCAAGAACCAGTGCCACGCTGATAATGATGGAGATGACGGTGGCCCGGTATTTTGTTTTTGCGCGTTTGAAATTCTGCCAGGCAACGCATCCGCCGATCCCAAAACATTTTTTGATCAGCCACGGCGTTTTAGAAACCTTCCCCTTACTTGCAACCATCTCATTTCCGCGAATGGCCGCGATGGGCGAAATCCTTGCGGCCCTGACAGCTGACTCCATGGCAGAAAAAGCGATCATGCAGGCTGCCTGTATCACGGCGATCAAAATTGCCCACCAGGCCACGTCAAATACCATGACAAATTCATAGTTTAAGGCAAACTTGCCAAGGTATACGTTTGTCCCCGTTACCAGGACATACGCAAACGCAAGCCCCGTGAGCACTCCCAGCGGAATGCCAAAAGTGCCAATAACCATTGCCTCCAGCCAGACAAGAAGCCTTCGCTGCCGCCTGGTCGTACCCACGGAAGAAAGGATCCCATATTGCCGGATCCTCTCCTGCAGGGAAATGTCAAAACTATTGTCAATGCAAAAAACGCCTGCAAATACAAAGATCAGGAAAAACAGCTCGATCAAAGCGATCCAGGCAGCGGAATCCTTAGTCAGATGAAAAGGACTAAGACCCTCCAGGGATACCAGCGTGGAATAGGGCGAATACGCCT
>ONSO01000243.1 GCA_900320485.1 uncultured Lachnospiraceae bacterium
TTTCGAGCTTGCAGCGCGATTTCCGTGCTTTGTTACGGGTACGCCTGCTGCTGCAATCACCATGGCGGACGTTGTGGAAATGTTAAAGGAATTCGCGTTATCTCCGCCGGTACCAACGATTTCCAGCGTGCTTTCCTTCACGTTCAACCGCAGGCTGTGATTTCTCATGGCCTCTGCAGAACCTGTAATCTCTTCGATCGTTTCGCCCTTCATGGAAAGCGCCGTAAGGTATGCACTCTTTTGCACCTCTGAAGTATTGCCGTCCATGATCTCATTCATAACGGCCTTCGCCATGTCATAACCAATGTCCTCCTTGCGGCTCAGCTTGATAATGGCCTCCTTGATCTGATTCTGCGCAGCCGTTTTAGAAGTCTCCTCCGGCTTTGCAGCTCCGGCATTTTCTGCCGCGCCGGCATCCTTTAAGAAATTATCCATTACCTTATCCCCTTCGGGCGTCAGAATGGATTCCGGATGAAACTGAACGCCATAGACTTCAAGGCTCTCATGCTCCACGGCCATGATCTCACCATCCTCCGTGCGGGCCGTAACCCGCAGGCACTTGGGCAGGCTTTCTTCCTCTGCCGCCAGGGAATGATACCTTCCCATGGTCATTTCTCCGTGCATTCCTGCAAACAGTCTGCTTTGATTGTCGATCTTTGCAACGCTCTGCTTTCCATGCATCAATTCCTTTGCATAGGTGATCTTTCCGCCAAATGCTTCGCAAATGGCCTGATGTCCCAGGCAGATCCCAAGGATGGGAACCTTTCCCGCAAAGTATTTTACCACTTCTTCGCAGATTCCCGCTTCCGAAGGTCTTCCCGGTCCGGGCGAAAGAATGATGCGGTCAGGAGCAAGTGCTTCGATCTCGGCGATTGTCATCTCGTCATTGCGGATAACCTTTACGTCAGGCGTTTTCTCTCCAACCAACTGATACACGTTATAGGAAAAGCTGTCATAATTATCAATGATCAATACCATGTTTTTTCCCTCCTTAATTCACGCCGTTTGCCGCCGCCTCAAGGGCTTCCTTTACGGCTGCCGCCTTTTGCAGGCACTCTTGATATTCCTTCTCCGGTACGCTGTCAGCAACGATCCCCGCTCCCGATCTTATAAATACCTTTCCGTTTTTTGTAAAGGCCAGGCGAATGCCGATGCAAGTATCCAGATCTCCGGTAAAGGAAAGATACCCAATGGCCCCGCCATAGATTCCCCTCTTATTGTTCTCCAGTTCATTGATGATCTCCATGGCCCGAAGCTTTGGCGCGCCGGAGAGCGTTCCCGCAGGAAGGATGGCATCCACTACGTCGAGGGCATCCTTATCTTCCCGAAGCTCCCCGCTTACCGTGGAGCCAATGTGCATGACGTGGGAATACCTTTCGATCTCCATGTATTTTTCTACCTTAACGCTGCCCATTTTACTGATCCTGCCAATGTCGTTCCGGCCAAGATCCACCAGCATGTTGTGCTCCGCGCGTTCCTTGGGATCCCGCAGGAGTTCCTTCTCCAATTCCAAATCCTCTTCCGCCGTCTTACCTCTCCTTCTTGTTCCGGCAAGGGGATAAGTAAAGACTCTTCCTCCCTCAAGCTTCACCAGGGTCTCAGGGCTTGCACCCGTGATCTCACCATCGGAACCGGAAAAATAGAACATGTAGGGTGAAGGATTTTCCGTCCGAAGTACCCGATAGGCATCTAAAAGACTTCCCTCCACCTCAGCCTCCAGGCGGTTAGAGAGCACCACCTGGAAAATGTCTCCTTCCTTTACGTAGGACTTGCCGCGCTCTACCATGTTGCAATAGGCTTCCTTGTCAAAGAGTGCTTTGAAAGGGGTCCTAAGCTTTAAGGGCGCTTCCGCACATCTCTCTCCCTTTTCCAGCAGCGTTTTCATGGACTCCAGTTCCATAATCGCCTTATGATAATGGATCTCCAGATCCTCCGTTTTTACGTTTGCGATAAGAAGGATCTTTTGACGGAAATGATCAAAGGCGATCACCTTGTCAAAAAGCATCAGGTTTACGTCACTGAAGCCTTCTTCGTCCTTTGCATCCAGCTTTAAGGTTGGCTCGCCATACTTTACGTAATCATAGGAGAAATATCCGACGAGGCCACCCGTAAATGCAGGCAGATCCTGAAGGGCGGGGCTGTGATTCTCGCGAAGTACCTGGCGGATGCACTCCCTTGCTTCCATGGGTGCCTTCTGGGTCGTCAGGGGCGTGCGCAGCGTGGTCTCACCGTTTCTGCAGGCAATCTCCAAAACCGGATCATAGCCCAGGAAGGAGTATCTGCTGAAGCGTTTTTGGGAATCCGCGCTTTCCAGTAAATACACGTGCTTGCTCACCCGCTTTAAGATCCTCAAAATTTCGATGGGTGTCTTTGAATCTCCGTAGATTTCGGCCGCAATGGGAATCACGCCATATTCTCCCTTCGCTGCCAGTTCCTTGCATTCCTCCAAACTTAAGGTTACCTTCATGTCTTTGCTCCTTTCTTTTTTTCGCTTCGCTGCCGCTTGATTTCCTTCCTCGCAATAACAAAACGTCCTTGGCAATATCTAATGATATTGTCAAGGACGGTTGAATGTTCTTCTTCCGCGGTGCCACCTTGATTCACTCCCACTATGGGCAGTGCTCTTATCGGATACCAACATATCCTGTGCAATTGACGCATGCCTGACGTCGCCCCATACTCTACTGCCATCTGCCTTATGCTCCCGCACAAAACTCCGGCAATATTTCTAAGCGCCCTCCGTGGTCCATTTAACAGCCTGCATCTCCAACCTTTCTCAGCATCCGGTCTCTCTGTAAGCGCACGTGGGATATGTTCTATCCTCTACTGTTTTTATCTCCACTTCTACGGTTTATTTGTCCGCTATTCAGTTGTCGAAAAAAGCTCTCGTTTTTTCTTGAAATGAATTTACCACTGTTTTTTTTCGTTGTCAATCATTTTTTTCTGATCACGCTCAATTTATTTAGCTCCGTTACCGTTCATGCCTCGGAGACGTCAGGAAAAGAAAAGCCCCGCGGAACATTTCCGCAGGGCCCTTTTACTTTACCACTTATTTTTATAAGATCGCTTCCGGCTCGGAACCGCCGTGGGGCTCCAAAAACAGGGAAGCCAGCGAAAAGAAGATCAGTCCCAAAACGATATTGCAGCCAAGCGCTCCCGCGATGCCAAGGACAAGGTGCTTTGTTGCCACG
>ONSO01000236.1 GCA_900320485.1 uncultured Lachnospiraceae bacterium
TATCGCCTTGATCTGTGCCGCGGCAGTGAGACCGTCGATCCCGTCCTGCATCATGACGTCCAATATCAGAAGGTCAGCCTCATGCCCGGCCAGATAATCCGCCGCGCCCTGCGCCGTCCGCAGGGAGGCCAAAAGCTCATATCCCACGGCCGCCCGTACGTACATTTCAAAAAAGCCCCGTGAAATGTTTTGGTCGTCTGCCACGACGACGCGTATTTTGTCCCTCATGCTATGTAAAACTCCCTCCTCCGCTAGCATGAAAAATGAGTAAAAAAAGCCTTACCCGTACCATGCTCTTTTAATTATAGCAACAGGTAAGGCTTTTGTATATCACCCAAAAGTACCATTTTTTAAAGTTTTTTTCATTTGCCGGTTCCGCCTCTTCCATTTTTGATAATCCCGGATTTAACGTGTTCTCTAAGCTTTGATGCTTTACGTGCTCCGCATGACGTGATAATATAAAGTTTAATCGTCACAAGCGTTAATGGCGTTACGCAAAGGAGACAACATATGCCATCGTCCATCTTGAAAAGAGTAAGGAAGAGTTGCTTGACGAACTCGGTTTGAAATCGGACAGCCGACTCATCATTGGCAACGCAGTCCTGTATTTTACGGAAGATTAACAAAGAATTGCTTTCATTTTGTTAAATATCTGATATTTTTATTTTCCGTGCGTCTTTGTTTTGACATTTTGCTAATAATGTGTATATAATGAAAATAAGGGGTTTCTTGCTTAAGGGAAGAAAAGTAATCGATTAAGCAAAAGGAAGGGTGCGTCATGACGTGATGCACCACGGGAGGGTAACAAAGTGAAAGAATTAATGATCATGTATCATCCTGTCAAGAAGGAGATTCATTTCCTGGCGAAGGTGAAGGGGGAGTTTTTGGAGGTTCCGTACAAGATCTGTCCAAACCTGATCCCCTATTCTCCGGAGCACGGCGAATTCCTTCTGCAGAATCAGGGAAATAAATTCTTCAACGACATCTTTGAGCAGTTCTCCAACGAGAAGATCAGCCTTGTGTTCAAGGGAACAAAGGTGGACTATGAAGATTTCTGTGAAAAGATCACGGAATACAATAAATATGCCGGTGAGGACCGCTTTACCATCAGCAATTTTATTGAACTTCCTTCCGTTACGGAAATTTTTAGCCGCATCAGCGATTTTTGCGACGAGACCTTAACGCTCTTTGATACCGAGCTTAAGGACTCCGAGATCCAGCAGTCCTTCCAGACCAGAAAGCTGGAATTTGAGAAAAAGCGTGATCAGATGAGCTGCAGCGACATTAATCTCTGCCTTGTCGGCACGTACAGCTCCGGTAAGTCCACGTTCATCAATACCCTGATCGGACGCAGGATCCTTCCCGAGAGCATTAATTCCGAGACCGCAAAGATGTTCCGCATCAGAAATGCGAAGACCCCTTCCATTTCCTTCCATCTCTGCTCCCCGGAATTTCCTCAGCCAAACACCGTGACCCTGTCCTGGAGCGACGGAAAGAAGAAATTCCTCTTTGATTCCGATCGCCCCTGCGAGACCACCAAGCGCAAGATCCAGAATGAGATCAATAACGCCCTGGTCTTCCACCTTCAGCCTCACGAACAGTTATATCAGATCTTAAAGACCATCAACGAGCTTCCCAACGCGGCTTCCGAGGACGCGACGGAGTACGTGGACGGCATCATTGACGTGAATTACCCCAGCAGCTTAGACCCCAACTTAAACTTCACGTTCTATGACACGCCCGGAACGGACAGTAACTCCAATGAGCATTTGTTAGTGCTCCAAAAGGCCCTGCAGCAGCAGACCAACTCCATCCTCATCGTCATCTACGAGCCGACGAAGATGGAGGGTACCGGAAACTCCACGCTGTATAAGCTGATCCATTCCTCCAGGGAAAGTGCGGATACCAAGGATCAGGTACACATTGACCTGACCCGCTCCCTGCACATCATTAACCAGGCAGACACCAGAAGCCTCTCTGACCTGTCCAATTTAAAGAACAAAAAGGTTGGCATCTCCCTAAAGGAAACGGACAAGATTTATAACGAGCAGGCGGAAGTCATTGATCTTGCAACGGAGCGTCTCTTCTTTGTCTCCTCCAAGGCTGCTTACATCGCCAAGGCCATTGAGGCCAACGTGGATACGGAGGACGAACGCCTCTGGCTTGCGAACCACAGAAACGAGATCAATAATACGCCCGTTACCGATCCCCTCCTCTCCAAGAACGAGGAAGGCGAGAAGATCGACACGGGAATGTACTTTAAGCTGAATAAAATGGCCAACGCCGACAATGATACCCAGCGGCTTTTGGATGACTGCATGGAGGAGCTGAAGAAGTGTGACGAGCCCAGCGACAACAGCCTCTATCCCATTCTCCACCGGGTTTACGTAAACTCCGGCATGTACGCCGTGGAGAAGGAGATCATCCGCTATGGCCAGAAATATGCGCTGGCAGTTAAGGCTAAGGGCTTGTATGACAGCATCTCCAGCGTTGTCAACTTCATTCGTGACGACTACAAGGCCATCGAAGCACAGGCAAGGCTTTCCAAGGAGCAGATCTCCCAGAACATCCAGACCATGAAGACCACCATGGTAAGCGACATCGACAAGGCTTGTGCTGAATACTTAAACGACCTTAATCCCAAGAGCATTTATTCCAGATTTGTAGAGGTTCAGGCCTTCACTGAGATCATTGAGGCCCGTAAAGGCATGGCTTCCAAGATCGCGGACAAGATGAAGTGGATCGCCATCCGTCCGGAGGTATTTGAGGAAAAGAACAACCTCATCCGTCAGGAACTGAACCGCTATCTGATGGAGATCGATGAATACTACAAGGTAAACCGCGAGATCATCTTAAAGCTTCAGATCGAGGATCTTAGGAACCGTCTGGTGAAGACCATCACCGGATATCAGGGCATTGACGAGGAATTGGTAAGGCGTATCGCCAACGTATCCGATACCCAGATCCCGCCCTCTTCCCTGAAGGCGCTGCGCATGGATGAGTACATCAACAAGCAGAAGGCGATCTTCATCTTCTCGACCAATGACAAGAAATCTTACAAGAATGACATTGAGGCCATGTTTGCAGCAACGACAATGCAGCAGTACGAGTCCTACATGGCAGAGATCATTGCCGTTGCAAAGGCTAAAACGGACGAACTGCGGACAGAGTTCAAGAACAACATCAACACCATTTCCAGCAATTTGGAATTCCTGATCAACGACGAAAAGGAAGCTGCCAAGATGCAGGAGAAGGCAAAGGCCGTCCTCGACCTTGTAGATGCAAGGGACAAAGAGCTGAACCAGAGAATCTGGGGCGAACTGAAATAAAACGCAAGGACGCGGGAAACAGTTCCCGCGTCCTTGCGTTTTGTCAAAAAACTGTTTTTGCGACCACAAAAAAGAGCCGTCGGCACGTGCCTGCGGCTCT
>ONSO01000240.1 GCA_900320485.1 uncultured Lachnospiraceae bacterium
GGTGGAGGCGCCTTTTGGTTTAGAGCCCCAGCTGTTCAATGGGGCTTTGCAGTCTGTCAAATTTATCGCGGTAGATGACGGCCAGCAGGCTGTTTAGGCGGTGAAGGCCTGCGGAGAGGAGCTCCGGCGTGATGAGGCCCTTATCCAGGGCGTCCGCCATTTCGTCGAGGTCCACGACCCGGACCTGGCCGTCGGGAAAGACAACCACGTCAGCCAGAAGATCCGTCACCGTCAGAATGTTTTCCGCCTCGTCATAATCATAATCCACAATGTCGCAGTACCAGTAAAGCACGGTGTTATCCTGGCGGTAGAATTTGCTGACCTTGAAGCCCTGCTGCAGATAATAGATGGAACAGCCGTGGGAGAAGTCGAGCTTTGGATTAATGGTATTCCAGGAGGTGACGATCACCTCGTCGTCGACGCGCAGGATCTTGTCGTCCTTTAAGTATTTGCATTCCTCCGGAATGATCCGTTTCCGATACAGTTTCAAGGTTTCGCCGTCCATGATCTTTTGTACCTCCTTGCCATTTGCACTTGTCTTGCCGGTTGCGCATCTTACGTTGCATGCCCTTTTGGGCACGCCGTTTTCCTTTAGTTTACGTTTCCGGCGTTTCTCCGTCAATCCGGTCTGTAAAATATTTCTAAAATTTTATTTTTTAAGCCACTTTCTCTAGACATTTCCATGAAATTCAAGTATAATGCTATTTGGTGTTTTTTGCAGGGCAGAAGGCGGGAGGTCACGAATGAAACATGACAAGCCTTATGACAAAAGCGTGTTTCGTGCGCTGACGATGATCACCCAGTTTGGCATTAACATGCTGGTACCCATCGGCATGATGACGGCCATCGGCATTTGGCTGGATAAGCGTTTTGAGACCGGCTGGATCACGGTGACCCTGTTCTTTGTGGGGGCCGTAGCCGGCGGGCAGAACGTGTGGCGCATGGCGAAGAGGATTTTTGCAGAGCATGAAGGAACGGTCGGAAGAACTGGCAAGAGAACAGACAAAAGAACGGACAAAACTGTTGGAAAGACTTCGGGGGATCAATAGAACGGTTCTGGAAATGGAACTGGGGATCCTGGCACTGGGAGTCCTGCTTCAGGCCGTTTCGGTTGCCTTCCCCGGGGAGCGCCTCGCGAGAGCCCTAAGCCTGCTCCTTGGAAGCACCATGGCATTTGCGGCGGTGATCCACATGTACCGGACCTTGGATAAGGCACTGGAGCTTGATGAAAAAAGTGCCGGGAAGGTCATATATCAGGGCTACGTGATCAGGTACCTTCTGGTCGTCTTGGTGGTCCTTGGGACGATTTTGACAAAGTGGCTGAATCCCCTTTTGGCCTTTTTAGGGTATTTAAGCCTGAAGTTTGCGGCGTATCTTCAGCCGCTGACACATAAACTGTGTAATAAACTATTTTCTGAGACGGATCCCGAGCCCGAACCCATGCCGGAGGAGCTTGGACCTGAGGAGGCGCAGGCCTTCGAAGGCGGGATGGAGGAAAAAGTCAAAAGAGAGGTGATAAGCTGATGCGGGTAATGTTGTTAACTGCAGGAAGTGACATCGACGTCATGGTGCACGGCCTGTTCAAATATTCTTTCTTTGGCCATGAGGTGTGGATCACCACGACCCACGTAAGTCTTCTGTTTGTAATGCTGATCCTGATCGGATTTTCCATCGTGGCGGGGCAGGCCATCAAGAAGGGCGCCGAGGTGCCGGGCGGCTTCCAGAACGTGGTGGAGCTGATCGTGGAAAAGCTCGACGGCATGGTAGACGGCACCATGGGAAAGAATGCCGCAAAGTATCGTAATTACGTAGGAACCATATTTATTTTCATACTGTTTAGCAATATCTCAGGACTTTTGGGGTTGCGGCCGCCGACGGCGGACTACGGCGTGACCTTCCCGCTGGGCGTGATCACCTTTACGCTGGTTCGGATCAACCAGTTTAGGTATCATAAGCCGAAGGAAATCTGGGCCGACATGTGTTCGCCCCTGCCGCCCTGGTTGCCCATCTGGTTCCCCATCAACGTGATCAGCGAACTGGCAGTGCCCATTTCCCTGTCCCTTCGTCTGTTCGCCAACATTTTGTCGGGTACCATCATGATGACGCTGGTCTATGGGCTCCTGAAATGGGTTGCCACCATTTGGCCCGCAGTGCTCCACGTGTACTTCGACCTGTTTTCCGGTGCCATCCAGACCTACGTGTTCTGTATGCTCACCATGACTTACGTCTCCAACGCCATCGGCGAGGAAGAATAAAAACGATAACAAAAAACCTTTCAATACAAGAGTTTAGGAGGAAAACAAAATGGAATTTAACAGAGAGTTTATCTTGGGATGCTCCGCCATCGGTGCGGGTCTTGCAGTTATTGCAGGTATCGGACCCGGTGTCGGTCAGGGTATCGCTGCAGGTCATGCGGCAGCAGCCGTAGGCCGCAACCCCGGTGCAAAGTCATCCATCACTTCTACCATGCTTCTTGGTCAGGCCGTTGCCGAGACCACCGGTTTGTATGGCCTGTTGGTAGCAATTCTGCTGCTCTTTGTAAAGCCGTTGCTCTGGGGCCTGAACTAGAAAGGAGCCTGAACAATGATTCTATTAACCGCAGGAGAGACCTATGACAGAATGTTCGGCATAGACTGGCAGCTTCTGGCAGATTCCACTCTGACCCTGATCGCAGTCTTTGCCCTCTTCGCCATCATGAGTTACTTCCTGTTCAACCCGGCTCGCAAGATGCTGAATGACCGTAAGGAAAAGATCCGCGGAGAGCTTGAGGATGCCAAGACCAACATGGAGGAGGCGAGAAATCTTCGGGAAGAGTACGAGGGAAAGCTGAAGGTCATTGACAAGGAAGCGGAGGGAATCCTTAGCGAGGCACGCAGTAAGGGCCTTGCCAATCAGACGCAGATCATCGCCGACGCCAAGGAAGAGGCCGCCAGGATCCTGGAGAGAGCCCGGGTGGAAGCCCAGCTGGAGAAGCAGAAGATGTCTGATGACGTAAAAAAGGAGATCATTACCGTGGCTTCCGCTATGGCAGGAAAGGTAGTTTCCGCGAACATCGATACCACCGCGTCCGAGGAACTGCTTGACGAGACCTTAAAGGAAATGGGTGAGAACACATGGCTAAGCTAGTATCCAAAACCTATGGAGAAGCGCTGTTTGCCGTTGCCATGGACAAGGAAAAGGAACGGGTCGGCGCAGGCGAGGAGCTTTACGCCGAGGCACAGGGGATCATGGAGATCCTTGACCAAAATCCAAAGTTCCATGACCTGATGATGCATCCCGGCATTGCAAAAACGGAGAAGCTGGACATACTTGCCGAGACGTTTCAGGGGAGAATTTCCCCGGAACTCTATGAATTCCTAAAA
>ONSO01000239.1 GCA_900320485.1 uncultured Lachnospiraceae bacterium
AATATGTTGGACAAGGACGTGCGGTCTTTGAAAATAAGCATGAAGAATATTAATCTGACATTGGAGAATGAAATTAAGAAGTATGAAATGCTTGGATTAAAGGTATCCTGGCTTGATGGTGAGGTAAGAAAAATAAAAGTCGAAATAGGCATGGCATGACGCATGATTACCGGGAAAAAGAGCGGGCTGCGGTTGGCGCATTTGACATGGCAGGGTATTTGTGGTAGGTTAACACGGGAGAATAATGAGATTCCATAAAAATATCTTGCGAGGATGAGCGAATGAGCTGGGAGGATTTTTACGGCGAGGATCTGCTGAGAAGGGGCTATGAGCTTTTTCGAAGCGGAGAAGTTTACGTTACCATTAAGCGGGGCTCTTCGTATAGGGTCAGGGTTGGAAAAAGGTATTCTGCTACTGTGACGGTAACGAAGAATAAGGATGGCGACTACGGGGCGAGCTGTGACTGTTGGGATTATGGCTATTATCACGTCTGCAGGCACTGCGCAGCAGCCATTTACGGGGTTGAAGCGAAGGAGAATCCGGAGGCGGCAGAGTCTTCGGGCGCGTCCGGAAAACGGATCCAGCCGTTTAGCCGCGTGGCCGATGCTGAAGAGGAGTATCACTATTATGATCTTGATAAGATTGCCAAGAATCTTTATTTTACCGAAGGGTTAAAAAAAGAAGCGGAGCGGATGATCAGCGAGGGTGAAATTACGTGTAGTGACATAAGTACCTTTATGTATCGCGATCCGCATTATAAGAATTATTATGGATTGAGGATCATTGCTGAGGTAAAGCCGTCCGGGGCAGAGGTGGAAGTCGACGTCGGAAAGAACTTCTTTTGGAAGTGCAACTGTAAAGTCAGGCGTTGCTATTATTCTGAGGATCTGACATATTCTTATCGTGATAAAAGGCAGAGTTATAAGGTTTGTAAGCACGTGGCGGCTGCGTTTTTGATGCTGGGGAAATATATTCTTGAGGAAAATCCGGGGGATGAGACGGATTACCGTGCGCAGCAATTGCTGGGCAGGATACTGCATCGGAATAACGCATCGACGGAGAAGGCGGCAAAGGTTACGCTGACGCCGGAGCTTCAGAATCATGACGGAGAGTTAAGGGCAGGTTTTAAGATCGGCTTAGATAAGGATTATAAGGTGAGAAGCCTTACGGAGCTGGTAGAGAAGGTTCAGGAAAATGGCACGCTGGCGCTTGGAAAGAATGGGGCGATCAATTTTGGATTGTTTGATTTTGACGAGGATTCCAAGGGCTTTTACGCCTTGATCCAAAACAGGGTCCGTGATAATCAGAGGCGGAATGAAAGAATTCATGCAAGATTGGGCTGGGGCTATTCGGACAGGTATGCCACGGATAAGATAGGGGATTCCGTTCTTTTGGAGGGTTCGACACTGGACGAATTCTACGAGCTTTGCAAGAAGCTTCCGGAGATCGAGTATTCCCAAAAGGTGCGCGGAAAATCGGCCGGAAAGGGGAAGGTGCGCCTTGAAGAAGGAAAGCCGGACATTAGGCTGAAGCTGGAAGAAATCGAGGATGATGATCAGATCGTAGGCGTAAAGCTGACGGGGGCGTTGCCGCACGTAAATCATGGCAATAATGGTATTTATTATGCTGACGGCAGTGGATTTTATCATGCTTCGCCGGAGACCTCCGAGGAAATGAAGGTGTTGTATGATCTGGCAGATGACGCCGGAGGGATAGAGCTTTCCATCGGAAGAAGGCGCTTCGGCGATTTCTACGGGACGGTTTATCCGATGCTGCAATCCATTGCAAGCATTGATGACGTGGCAATAAAGAAGGTGGAAAAATACATTCCGCCAAAGGCCGAGGCAACCTTTTATCTTGACAGCGTCGGAAGGACGATCACCTGTATTCCGGAGGTGCGTTACGGAGAAAAAAAGTATTCGCCCATGGAAGCAAGGCAGAAGCGCGCTTATTCTCAGGTTTATCGCGACTACGCAAAGGAAAAGCAAATCTGTGACACGGTGGATCAGTATTTCCCGGAATTTGACGAGGCTCGGGAGATGGCTTACTGTGAGGACGGGGACGCTTCCTACCGCGTATACAGGGAGGGCGTGGATGCACTGCTTCAGCTCGGGGAAGTGCAGTGTACGGATCAATTCCAAAGCCGTAATTTCCGGAAGAATCTGGGAGTCCGGATCGGCGTATCCATTGAAAGCAATCTCTTAAATCTTGACCTGACGTCGTCGGAATTGTCGGCGGAGGAGCTGGCAGAGGTATTTGAAAGCTATCGGTTAAAGAAAAAGTATCACGTGCTGAAAAATGGTGATTTTGTTGATCTTGAAGCGCCGGACCTTGAACTTATGGATCAGGTCCTTCGGGCCGGAAATGCACAGGTAAAGGACCTACTTGGAGAGAAGCTTTCGATTTCCACCTATCGGGCTCTCTACGTTGACAAGCTCTTTGAGGAACATGAGGAACTTTACGGGCATCGCGACCGTAATTTCCGGAAATTGGTCAAGGACTTTGGGACCATTAAGGATTCTGAGCTTGAAGTCCCTGAGAGTCTGGCTGACAGGCTTCGGAATTATCAGGTATACGGACATAAATGGCTTCGCATGCTGGCGCAATATGGCTTTGGCGGCATTCTGGCGGATGAGATGGGGCTGGGCAAGACGCTTCAGATGATTTCCGTATTGCTGGCGGAGAAGGAGACGGGAGAAAAAACTTCGCTGATCGTATGTCCGGCCTCGCTGGTCTATAACTGGAAGGAAGAGTTCCGGAGATTTGCGCCGGAGCTTACGGTAGAAGCGGTGGCGGGCGGCGTCGGCGAGAGAAAGAAGCAGATTCGTAATTATAAAGACGCAGACGTTCTGATCACTTCCTATGATCTTTTGAAGCGGGACGTTGCAGAGTATGAGAATTGCAACTTTGAGTATCAGGTACTGGATGAAGCGCAGTTTATCAAGAATCAAAAGAGCGTGGCGGCTAAGACGGTCAAGGTCATTCATGCCGCGCACAGGTTCGCGCTGACCGGTACGCCCATTCCCAATACCTATTGCGATGCAGATTCTTCATCTCTACCTCCATCTCCCCTGTTTCGTAGTCAGGATGTTCCACTCTCACAACGTATTTGCGTGGAGTACGTTCCAAATCCCTACGCCAATAGCCATTACTCCCTTCTGTTCTCATCGTGTCAATGACTGTGAGAGTCTCATCCATCAGGGTTACCTTGGCGTTTGGGATTCCAGCTTTTGTAAAACTATCCTTCACATACTGATACACAGAGATGGTTTTCACCGTCTGAGCATCAATAAATGTGGCAACGAGGGCGAGGATGATGGTGATGAAGTGTCGTTTCATTTCTTTTTAGGATTCTTGTTCCTGTGATACACCAGATGTGCCATGACGTAGTGCGGCAGGGAG
>ONSO01000235.1 GCA_900320485.1 uncultured Lachnospiraceae bacterium
CCAGCCGGCTAATCCAACTGCCTTTTTCATTGCTTGGATTAGCCTTTTCGACTCCTTAGACCATCCTTCGTGCGTCCAGCCGGCTAATCCAACTGCCTTTTTCATTGCTTGGATTAGCCTTTTCGACTCCTTAGACCATCCTTCACGCATCCGGTTGGCTAATCCAACTGTCTTTTTCAATGCTTGGATTAGCCTTTTCGGCTCCTTAGACCATCCTTCGTGCATCCGGTTGGCTAATCCAACTGCCATAATCCAGTCTTGGATTAGCTAAAGCGGCATGAGCCCTTCGCTTATCCGTTCATCTGCAAATTATTCAGCATAATTTTCGACGAATCTTCAGCTCCATGTCAAACACCCCAGAGCACACCAGCCTATTGCAACATATCAAACTCCCATTACAGCTACCAAGCTCCCATTACAACATATCAAACTCCCATTACGGCTACCAAGCTCCATAATAACTTGATGCCAAATAAAAAAAGTCGCTCAAACCTTGCGGTTCAAGCGACTATCCATTTCCTTTACGGCTTTGCCGTCATATAATAAGCATTTCCCTTGCGGTTCCGAAGCTACTTATAAGTATTTCTTCAGCGTCTCGGTCTTGTCCGTCTTCTCCCAGGGGAGCTCCACGTCGGTTCTGCCGAAATGTCCGTACGCTGCCGTCGCGCGGTAGATGGGTCTGCGCAGATCCAGCATCTTAATAATCCCGGCGGGACGAAGGTCAAAGTTTTCACGGATGATCTCTACCAGCCTTTCATCGGAAAGCTTTCCGGTTCCAAAGGTGTCAACCATAATGGAAGTGGGATGCGCAACTCCGATGGCATAAGACAGCTGGATCTCGCACTTATCCGCAAGGCCTGCTGCCACAATGTTCTTTGCCACGTATCTTGCAGCATATGCCGCACTTCTGTCTACCTTCGTGCAATCCTTACCTGAGAACGCTCCGCCGCCGTGACGGGCATAGCCGCCATAGGTGTCAACGATGATCTTGCGTCCGGTCAGGCCGCTGTCTCCGTTCGGTCCGCCGATCACAAAACGTCCGGTGGGATTGATGAAGAACTTCGTATTCTCGTCGATCATGTCAGCAGGAAGGACCTCGTCAAATACGTATTTCCTGATATCCGCGTGGATCTGCTCCTGCGTTACGTTCTCGTCATGCTGAGTGGAAAGCACCACTGCCTCGAGGCGGAAGGGCTTGCCGTTTTCGTCATATTCCACGGAAACCTGGCTCTTTCCGTCGGGTCTCAAATACTTTAGGGTTCCATTCTTGCGAACCTCCGTGAGTCTTCTTGTGAGCTTATGTGCCAGGGAAATGGGATATGGCATCAGCTCCGGCGTCTCATTGGTGGCAAAGCCGAACATCATGCCCTGATCGCCTGCACCGATGGCATCCAGTTCCTCGTCATTCATGTCCTTCTCACCATTTCTGGCTTCCAGCGCCTTGTCTACGCCCATGGCGATGTCGGCAGACTGCTTGTCCAGCGCCACCATTACGGCACAAGTGTTGCCGTCAAAGCCCTTCTCGGAAGAATCATATCCGATCTCCGTCACGGTTTTTCTGACAATCGCGGGAATGTCAACGTTAGCCTTCGTCGTGATCTCACCCATTACAAGTACAAAACCCGTATTGGTACAGGTCTCGCAGGCCACGCGGCTATAGGGATCCTGCGCCATCAAGGCATCCAGTACTGCATCACTCACGGCATCGCAGATTTTGTCGGGATGCCCTTCAGTTACGGATTCGGAAGTAAATAATCTTTTCTCCATGGTATCTCCTTTTTCATTACAGTAGAAAAGTCCGCTTATGAGATAAGCGGACTTGGTTACGGTTACAAATCCTCTTATTGTTCGAAATTCCTTTCGCTCAGGTAGGCACCTTCCTCTATCAAGGGGTTGCCGTGGTTTCATCGATCCTATGTATCTCCACCACTCTGAATAAGAGAAATCAAATATGAAATTTACTGTCTACAGTTACCTACTGTACAACGCCATACGTCCTTTGTCAATACAAAAATCCCAAATGGCATAAAATTCTTATTACGGTTGCCACCGGAGCTTTACGCTCGCCCCACGGTCTTTTCCGTCACTCCCAAGTTCCGTCGGCCCGTTCTCATCATGAGCGTCACCCTGTCTTCAGCTTAAATTTCTGGAACTCCTTCTGGTCCTCCACCAGTTCGATCTGCGCGCCAAGCGCCCGCAGCTTCAAATGGAAATCCTCATAACCTCTTTGGATGAAACGCACTTCATCCACGAGCGTATACCCTTCCGCTGCCAATGCTGCCGTAACCAAGGCTGCGCCTGCACGAAGGTCAGGAGCGGAAATGCCGGCTCCCGTATACTTTTTAACGCCGTTGATAATGGCGGTGGAACCCTCCACGCGAATGTTGGCGCCCATGCGGGTCAGCTCATCCACGTACTTAAAGCGGTTCTCGAAAATGGTATCCGTAACAATGCTGATGCCATCGCTCAGTCCCAATGCCACGGCGATCTGCGGCTGCATGTCCGTAGGGAAGCCGGGATACGGCAGGGTCTTTACGTGGGTTGGCTTCAAAACCTTAGAGCAGACAACTCTCATGCAATCGTCAAACTCTTCCACCTCACAGCCAATTTCCATCAGCTTTGCGGTAATGGACTCCAAATGCTTCGGGATCACGTTCTTTACCATCAGGTCACCCTTGGTAACTGCTGCCGCAAACATGAAGGTGCCGGCTTCGATCTGGTCCGGAATGATGGTATACTCCGCACCGTGAAGCTTCTTCACGCCCTTGATCCTGATCACGTCCGTGCCGGCACCCTTAATGTGTGCGCCACAGCTGTTCAGGAAGTTTGCCACGTCAACTACGTGTGGCTCCTTTGCGGAGTTTTCGATAATGGTGGTTCCCTCTGCCAAGGTTGCCGCCATCATTACGTTGATGGTTGCTCCCACGCTGACGCAGTCCATGTAAATATGGGTTCCCACCAGCTTGTCCGCCCTGGTCTTAATATAGCCATGCTCGATCAATACTTCCGCGCCTAAGGCCTTAAAGCCTTTGATGTGCTGGTCAATGGCACGGCACCCGATGTCACACCCGCCGGGAAGGGGTACGGAAGCCTCCCGGTACTTTCCGAGAAGCGCTCCCACCGGATAGTACGCCGCCCGGATCTTTTTAATGTTGTCGTCTTCGATCTCTTTTGAAAAGATATTGCCACCGTTAATGGTAACGCTGTGTCTGCCGGTTCTCACGATGGATACGCCAATGGTCGACAATGCGTCCAACAGGACGTTCGTGTCAAATACGTCCGGCATGTTATCTATATACACGCTCTCATCCGTCATAATGGCGGCTGCCAGGATGGGCAATGCAGCGTTTTTGCTGCCGCCAATCTCAACCTCTCCCACCAGGGGATTTCCGCCCTTGATCGCATATTGTTTCATAGTTGAATATCCCTCTTTTTAATTAG
>ONSO01000234.1 GCA_900320485.1 uncultured Lachnospiraceae bacterium
AGTTTTTGTATCTTGCCGTGAACATGCATTGGGAGCCCCACCGCCTGGGGCTGCCGAGGCTTCCCAAGGGAAAACGCTGGGAGATTCTTTTTTCCACCTGCGCACCTTGCGAGAAGAATCCTGCTGAATTTGTAAGCCTGCCGCCTAAGACAACGGCAGTATACGTTTGCAGGGAGGAAGGCACAAAAATTGAAGAACGCTTGGAAACATTTTAAAACGATCACTCATCATAAGGTTTTGGTGGCAAAGGGATGCTTTCGGGTTGGACTGTACTGGCAGGGGCTGATACACGACCTTTCCAAGTATTCGCCGACGGAGTTTATGGTGGGAGTAAAATATTTTCAGGGGACGAGAAGCCCCAATAACGCGGAGCGGGAGGACATTGGTTTTTCTTCGGCCTGGCTTCATCATAAAGGCAGAAACAAACATCACTATGAATATTGGATTGACTATAGTACTCATGAGATCCCCGGAGGTATGGCTCCCGTGCCCATGCCGGACCGTTATATCGCGGAAATGATCATGGACCGCATTGCCGCAAGTAAGGTTTATGAGGGAAAGAATTACCGGGATTCCAGTCCGTTAAAGTATTATTATAAGGGAACGGATCGTGCTCCGCTGCATCCCTATACGAGGATAAAACTTCTCAGATACTTAAAAATGCTCGCAAAATACGGGGAAGAGCATACTTTTGAACGGATAAAGACCGATCTGGTCAAAAAGAAGAAAAGGAACAAAATGACCAAAAGCCGCATAGAATGTTAAAAAAAGGATATTTTCTTTATGAATTGTACGATTCTTCTTTTGCTGCTTTTGTGCAACCGTAGCAATCAGTGCGGTAACTGTGCAAGTCCCTGGAACCTTTCGGGAGGGAATGGGGGCTGCCTTGGAAACGACAACGGGAGCTTTAATGACTCCTGCGGATGCGGCGGAAACTTGGGAGGCAATGCTTCCTGCGGATGCGGCGGAAACTTGGGAGGCAATGCTTCCTGTGGCTGCAATGTTATGCCGGGAGGCAATGCTTCCTGCGGCTGTAACGATTCCTGTAGAAACGATAACTCCTGCGGCTGCAGTGATTCCTTTGGGAACGGCTCTTCCTGCAGCCGTGGCAGCGCCTTTGGAACCGGCGGAAGCGGAGACTGCGGATGCGATAACGTCGGACCGTCCATTAACCGCGACTATCCTTCTTTTCAGGGTATTTCTTAAGAATATGGAATGATATTCATCGGATCCTGCCACGGGAAAGGTGGCAGGATTTTCTTGTGAAAAGATATTGATAAAACCATGGCTGTTATGGTAATATATTTATTTGATGAAACGTGAAGAAATGGAGGCCATTTTTGTCATGACAAAGGAAAAGTACGTTGCATATGTATCGACTTATACCCAGGGAGACCGTCACGGGATCAAGATTTACGACGTAGACATGGAAAAGGGAAGATTTACGGAGAAGGACAAGGTGGAGATCACCAACAGCTCCTACGTCAGCATTTCCCATAACGGAAAGTTTCTTTATTCCATTACGGACATGGGTGTAGAAAGCTATAAGATTCTTCCGGACGGAGGACTGAAGTTCATTAATTTCGGTTCCATCAACGGCATGAGAGGCTGCTACGTGTCTACGGATTATACGGACGGTTATCTTTTTGTGGCAGGGTATCATGACGGAAAGCTTACCATACTAAAGCTAAATGAAGACGGAAGCATCGGTGAGATCACGGATGAAGTTTATCACAAGGGTCTTGGAAGCGGCATTGAGCGTAATTTCAGACCTCACATTAACTGTGCCCGCATGACGCATGATAATCGTTATCTTCTTGTGGCTGACGAAGGAATGGATCACGTAAACGTGTATGAATTTGACGTAAACAGGGGAACCGTGAAGCTCGCAGACATTCTGAGATCCGAGCTGGAGTCGGCACCCAGGCACATTAAGATCTCCAAGAATGGTAAATTTATCTATATTGTCCATGAGTGGAAATGCTTTATCGACGTATATCGCTATGAATATAAAAAGGGAAGTCCCAAGTTCGAAAAGATCCAGACCATTGAGACAACCTCCATGCCGAAGGGAAGCAACAATGCGGCAAGTGCCCTGAGCTTTTCTGCAGATTATAAGTATCTTTTAAGCTCCAATGCCGGCGATAACTCCGTAGTCGTGTATGACGTGGACCAGAAGACGGGATTGCTTACCAAGAATTTCTGCCTTCCCATTAGCGGAGAATATCCGAAGGATGCGGAAATCTTCCCCAATAACAAGTTCCTTGTAAGCCTGAATCATGAGACGAACGCCATGACCTTCTTTAGCATTGACTTGGATAAGCATACCATGATCATGAACGGCGCACCCATGAAGGTCAACGTTCCCAACTGTATCGTGTTCTATAAATTAAGGTCAAAAGCGGAAGAAGAGTAAGCGCGTTGGCACGTCCGAAGAAAAACATGCAATATTTGTCAAAACGTAACAAAAATGCCAATATTTTGTGTACTTATTGACTTGTTTGCTGATTGACGAAAGTTTCGTAAATCGATATAATTGCTATGATTACGTAACTCTATATGCGAGAGAGGGACTTTGACGACATGGATAAAGATAAACAGCCTAAAAGTACTGCGACAAATGGCGCGAGGGGTGATACGCAGGGTGATCACGGAAAATGTAAGGGAATCCAGCACTGGCAGATCATTGCTTTTCTCATGGCGATTTATGACGTTCTGGTATCAAACGGTTCCTATTTGTTTGGACTTTGGGCACGATTTGATTTTAAGTATTCCCAGATACCGCAGGAATATTTTCAGGCGGCCGTCAGCTTCATCCCCATTTATTCGGGAGTTGTCCTGATCGTCTTCGCAGCGTATTACCTATATCAGAGCATTTGGCGGTTTGCAAGTTATCGTGAGCTGATGAGGCTTGTTGGAGCGAACTTTGTGACCTTCCTGGCTCAGGTGATAGGGATTACGTTACTTTTCAGGCAAATGCCTTTTGTTTATTATTTTTTTGGCGTTATCATCCAGTTTTTCCTGACCACCGCCATTCGCTTTTTTTATCGATTTGTTCTTTTGGAGCGTAGTAAGCGAAGCAGCAATAATTATACGAAAAAGGTTATGATCATTGGTGCCGGAGAAGCAGGGCAGGTACTGCTCCGTGACATTTACCATGCCAAGGAAGTGCAATACAAGGTTTGCTGCTTTATTGATGACAATCCTAACAAATGGCATCGGAACATTGAAGGAATCCCCGTATTCGGCGGAAGGGATGACATCCTTGCAGCCGTGGAAAAGTATAAGATCGATCTGATCCTCATTGCCGTGCCCAGCGCCAGCAAGGCTCAGACCCGTGACCTGCTGGACGTTTGTAAGGAGACAGGCTGTGAGATGAAGCTCCTTCCCGGCATGTATCAATTTCTTACGGGTGACGTGTCCCTGAGTAACATGAGGGACGT
>ONSO01000232.1 GCA_900320485.1 uncultured Lachnospiraceae bacterium
TACCGCATCGTGGAGGTGGAGCTGGACGCTCCGTCAGAAGGGCAGCTGGGGCTGAAGGAAAAGATCACGGTCGTGGGGACCATGCCGGATCTGCAGCCGGGTGAGACCATCAGCGCCGAGGGGGCCTGGAAGGTGCACAGCGTCTATGGGGATCAGTTCGAGGTCCGCTCCTTTGAGCGGATCCTGCCGCAGACAGCCCAGCAGATCGAGCGTTACTTAGGGTCCGGTATCATCAAGGGCATCGGGGTGGCGCTGGCGCACCGCATCGTAGAGAGATTCGGCGAGGAGACCTTGACCATCATGGACCGGGAGCCGGAGCGACTCGCGGAGATCAAAGGGATCAGCCTCCGCATGGCGCAGAACGTGGCCCTGCAGATGGAGGAGAAAAAGGACCTTCGGGATGCCATGATCTATCTGTCGGGATTTGGCATTTCCAATCACCTTGCCGTGAAGATCTATGAGAAATATCAGGTGGAAATATACCGCGTCATCAGGGAAAATCCCTATCAGCTGGCGGAGGACGTAAACGGCGTGGGTTTCCGCGTGGCGGACGAGATCGCGGCAAAGGTTGGGATCCGGGCAGATTCGGATTACCGGATCCGCTGCGGCATCTTTTACGTACTGCAGTCAGCCACCATGGAGGGGCACGTTTATCTTCCGATGGAGTTGCTTCAAGACAGGGCAACGGAGCTCTTGGGCGTATCCCGGGATGCGGTTCAGCTTCAGATGGAAAGCATGGTCATGGACCGGAAGCTGGTGATAAAGGGGGAAGCCGTTTTCCTGTCTGCATATTATTACGCGGAGCTTTCCTGTGCAAAAATGCTTCATGAGCTCAACGTTTCCATGATGCCGGAGGGGCTCCTTCCTTCTCAGGAGGCGGCGCTGGATAAAAGGCTGGAGCAGCTTGCAAAGAAGCAGGGGCTGGAGCTGGATGAGCTTCAGATGCACGCCGTGAAGGAATGCATCCGAAATGGCCTGTTTATTCTTACCGGCGGCCCCGGAACGGGAAAAACCACGACCATCAACATGATCATAAGGTACTTTGAGGCGGAAGGACTGGATATTTTCCTGGCGGCGCCCACGGGACGCGCGGCAAAGAGAATGACGGAGACCACGGGATTTGAGGCCAGGACCATTCATCGCCTTTTGGAGCTCAACAGCGCCCTGTCGGAGGATGACGGGCACAAGGTGAGCTTCGAAAGAAATGAGGAGAATCCCCTGGAGGCAGACGTTGTCATTATTGACGAGACTTCCATGGTGGACGTAAAGATCTTTCAGGCACTGCTCAAGGCCATTGTTCCGGGAACGAGACTGATCCTGGTGGGGGATGCCTCCCAGCTTCCCAGCGTCGGACCGGGGCAAGTATTAAAGGATCTCCTGAACAGTCGATGCTTCCCGGGCGTGGTGTTGCAGAAGATCTATCGTCAGGACGAGGCCAGCGACATTGTCATGAATGCCCATCGCATCAATCGCGGGGAGGAGATCCGGATGGACAATCACTCTAAGGATTTCTTTGTCTTGGAACGAAAGGATCCGAACGTGATCTACAAGCATATGATCCAGCTGATCCGGGACAAGCTTCCGGGGTACGTGAAAGCCACTTCCTTTGACGTCCAGGTGCTAACGCCCATGCGCAAGGGCGCGCTGGGGTGCGAAACCCTAAACGGCATTCTGCAGACGTACCTTAATCCTCCGGCCCCGTCGAAAAAGGAGCACGTTTCCGGCGAGAACGTCTACCGCGAAGGGGACAAAGTAATGCAGGTGCGGAACAATTATCAGCTGGAGTGGGAGATCGTAGGTAACTATAACGTTGTGATCGATAAGGGCATGGGCGTATTCAACGGCGACATGGGCAGGATCCGTGAGATCAATGAGGCGGCTTCCACGCTGATCGTGGAGTTTGATGAGGGAAAGCGGGTCAGCTACCCCTTCTCTGAGCTGGACCAGCTGGAGCTTTCCTACGCCATCACCATACATAAATCCCAGGGAAGCGAGTATCCGGCCGTGATCCTGCCGCTTCTTGGCGGACCGAGGATGCTGCTCACGAGAAATCTGTTGTACACGGCCGTGACGAGAGCGAAAAGCTGCGTGACCATCCTTGGCAGGGGGGACGTGATCCGCGAGATGATCGGGAATGCGGACGAGAACAAGCGGTACACGGCTCTGGCGGACAGGATAAGGGAGCTGGAGGCATAAAAGAGGAAACGGAATGTGGATTGAGGCGATCAAACAATTGCTTTTTCCGAGAAGGTGCCCGGTGTGTGACGACGTGGTGGTGCCTTCCGGCGAAAAGATCTGCTTAAAATGCATGGAAAAGCTAAAACCCATTGCCGCACCCTGGTGCATGGTCTGCGGAAAGGGTCTGCGGGCTCAGGGAGAGCTTTGTTCGGAGTGCCAAAAAGGCAGGGTGCATGCATACCGCCGCGCCAGGGCTCTTTATGATTATCAGAGCGTGGCACCCTCCATTTATCGTTTTAAGTACGGGGGACGCAGGGAATATAAGGATTATTTTGGGGAGGAGATGGCAAGGTGCCTGGGGGAATTTATCCGCCAGGTAAGGCCTGACGGTCTGATCCCCATCCCTTTGCACGCCAAGCGCATAAAAAAGCGCGGGTATAATCAGGCGGAGGAGCTTGCGCGGGCGCTGGGGGAGAGATTGAACCTGCCGATTTACGATAAAATCCTGTTCCGGGTGAAGAATACCGCACCCTTAAAGGAACAAAATTATAAAGAAAGACAAAATAATTTGAAAAAAGCTTTCCTTGTCAGGCAAAATGATGTAAAATTAAATACGATTATCCTTATTGACGATATATATACTACGGGAAGCACGGCGGATGAAGCGGCCTTGGCCCTTAGGGAAGGCGGCATACCGAACGTGTACGTGGTGACGCTGGCCGGAAGCATGGAAGCGTAAGAAACGGGAGGAAGTCATGATCAATGAAGAGAAGGTCGCCTTGATGACAAGATTGGCCTTTTACGAAAAAGAAGAAGGTAAGAGGGCGCGTAAGATAACGGAGTATTTTCGCGGAGACTTTGTGGTGATCCAGATCCTGAAGTCCGTGATCTCCGCGACCATTATCTTTGGCATTGCCTTTGGAATTTACGTCTTTATGGATTTTGAGGAGTTTATGACGGGCCTGTACAAGATGGACCTGATCAGCTTTGCAAGAAACATTCTGACGTATTACGCGATTTTCCTGGCGTGTTACGTGGCATTTACGTTTGTGTATGCCATGGCACAGTATTTTCTGGCGAAAAGGAGTCTTCGCCGGTACTATCAGGAATTAAAAAAACTGAATGCTTTTTATAAAGAGCATTAGTGAGCATTGGGAGGACGAAATGACTCTGATACTGGAATATCGGGATAAGATAAAAAAATTCTACAGAACGAACAGCGTGGTGATCCTGCCGATCCTGAAGTTCCTCATGGCGTTCATTGCCTTAAACGGCGTGAATACCCTGATGGGCTTCGCCTCTCTGGCCTGTTCCTTCCTGCCGGCCGGATGTCTGATTCTGTTGTGCATGCTTTTCAGCCTGGGACACATGTATGCCTTGTCCCTGGAGGTGCTGATCGTCGGAGTGGTATTTTACCTGCTCATGTTTTTGCTCTTGCTCAGGTTTGCACCCAGTGATTCCTACGTGGTGATCCTGACGCCCCTTTTCTTTGCAATGAAGATCCCGTACGTGATCCCCATTGCGGTCGGGCTTTTGGGCAATCCTCTTTCCGCCATTTCCGTGGCTTGCGGCGTGATCATTTATTACGTGCTGCACCTGATCGTGGACTGTGCGCCGGCGGTCAGCGCCATGGAAGATAATGACGTTACCGGAAAGGTGCTGTATCTGGTAGACAGTCTGCTGAAGAATAAGGCGATGCTGGTCATTGCGGCATCCTTTGCCGTAACGGTGATCGTGGTCTGGGCCATCCGCAGAATGGCCGTGGAGCACGCCTGGACCATTGCCATGTCGGCCGGTGCCATGGTAAACCTTGGAATGCTTTTGGTGGGAGACTTAAAGTATGACATCGGTCTTTCCCTGGGCGCTGCCATTTTTGGCTCCCTGATCGCGATCCTGGCGGGAAAGGTCATTGAATTTTTCCGGTTTTGCGTGGATTACGGGCGGACGGAGCACGTACAATTTGAGGATGATG
>ONSO01000230.1 GCA_900320485.1 uncultured Lachnospiraceae bacterium
AGTTCCTGAGCAGTATACATATGAAGCAGAAAAAGAATTATCTAATTATATGGGAAACGGTATAATAAATGTTTCTGTTTATTCGTTTACAACTCTTGCAACCTGTGCTGCCTCAAGCTCTACAAACTCAAGATTGTGCGGATTTTCTGCAATGTCATTTACGGTTGCGGTAAGGCCGGCGCCGTCCTTTAGGGTGATCAGTCCGTTATCCTGCAAAAGTAAAAGGGCTCTTGCCTCGTTGGTGGTATCATTGGGAATGGCGATGACGTCGCCCTCAGCCACGTCATCAAGGGACGCCTTGGTTCCGGGATAGATGCCAAAGGGCTCATAATGAATGCCGCCTGCATTTGCCAGATGGGTTCCCTGCTCCTCGTTAAAGGACTCCAGGTAAGGAACGTGTACTGCGTAGTTTGCATCCAGCTCGCCGCTTTCCACCACCGTCATGGGAAGCACGTAATCATCAAAGACGGTGACCTCCAGCTTGATTCCCTGCTTTTCCAAAATGGGCTTTGCCTGCTCCAAAATCTCTGCGTGGGGCGTTGCGGAAGCGGCGATCTTGATCACCTTCTCCTCTTTCCCTGTCTCCTTGCCGCACCCTGTCAGGGACGCAAGCGCCAAAACACCGGTCAACACAATTGCCAAAACTCTCTTTTTCATAATCTTTCTCCTCTTTTCTTTCTACTTTCTTTTTTCAATCCTTTTGGCAATTTTCATGCCAATGGTTTGAAATATCTGAAACAGCACTATGATCAGTAGCACCGTAACGACCATGATACCCGTTTGGTACCTGTAGTACCCATAGCGGACGGCAATGTCCCCCAGCCCGCCTCCGCCGACGGTTCCAGCCATGGCGGAATATCCGAGAATGGTTCCCAGCGCTATGGTTGCGCCGGTGATCAGCGAGGTCCTTGCCTCCACCAAAAGGACCCGGAAAACTATGTCCAGATCCGTGGCTCCCATGGATCTCGCCGCTTCCACGACGCCGGGGTCCACCTCCTTCAGGGAAGATTCCACCAATCTCCCAATGTAGGGAGCTGCCGTGATCACCAATGGAACAATGGTTGCGGTAGATCCATAGCTCTTCCCCACCAGCCATCTGGTAAAGGGGATCAGTACGATCAGCAATATCAGAAATGGCACGCTTCGGACAATATTGGAGATCACGTCTAAAATCCCGTAGATCACTTTATTGGGCCGAATGCCGTCCTTATCCGTCACCGTAAGGAGTATTCCCATGGGAAGTCCCAGTGCATATCCCGCCAGCGTCGATGCCAGCGTCATGTACACCGTATCCCTGATCCCCTCCAGAAGCATGTTCAAAATTGTTCCGTCAATCGTCATCCTCCACCTCCTGAATCTCCAATCCCCGCTCCCGCAGATAATACTCCACGTCAACCTGCAGATGCTTGTTTTCCGGTAAACCAAGGATCATTTCTCCCTTGGCAATGCCGCCCACGTTCCTTGTCTCGGCCCGAAGGATGTTCACGGGCGTCTGGAAATGCAGGATCATGTTGGCGATCACAGGTTCAAAGGCGGAATTTTTTGTATAGACGATCCGGATCTTCTTCCCGATGGACATGTCCTCTGCCTTCTCCAGTTTGTGAATGACTTCGGACTCTTCGCCGTAGATCAATTTCCTTGCCGCCCGGGACTTTGGTGCGTTAAAGATTTTTTCTACCTCACCGGTTTCCGCCACCTGACCGTTTTCAATGATGGCCACCTTGTTGCAGGCCTCCTGCACAACGCTCATCTGATGCGTTATGATCACCACGGTAATTCCAAGCTCCCGGTTGATCTGTTTTAAGAGTTGTAAAATGGATTCCGTAGTCTGGGGATCCAATGCACTGGTGGCCTCATCACAAAGAAGAATCTTCGGAGATGATGCCAGGGCTCTTGCAATGGCAACCCGCTGTTTTTGTCCTCCGGAAAGCTGGGCCGGATACGCGCTTGCCTTGCTTTCCAAGCCTACCAGCTCAAGGAGCTCTAAAGCCTTCTGCCTCGCAACTTTTTTATCGACCTTCTGGATCCGCAGGGGAAAGCATACGTTGCTGAGTACGTCCTTTTGCATCAACAGATTAAAATGTTGAAAGATCATGCCAATTTCCCGGCGCTGACGTCGAAGTTCTTTCTCCGTGAGCTTTGCCAGATCTTTTCCGTCAATCAGGATTTCACCCTCCGTGGGCCGCTCCAGATAATTCAGGCATCTGACCAAGGTACTCTTGCCGGCTCCGGACATGCCAATGATCCCAAATATGTCTGATTTTTCAATCTGCAGATTTACGTTCTGCAGCGCCCGTACCTCACCGCCTGCCTGTTCAAAAGTCTTGCTAACGTTTTTTAACTCGATCAATGCCATGTCTTGCTTCCTTTCCCTGATGGCATAAAAATACGGCCATCCGCCTCAATTTCTTCCCGGGCAGATGACCGCAGCTTTGAAAAAAGCATCTAAAATCATGCGCAACCAAACAAGCCGCCATGCACAGTCATTTCCTCTGCCCCGTGACGATACATTCGACAGCAACGTGCCATATTCAGTTGCCAGCTTATGTTCAGCTTGCTCATGTTTTTCGTTCCTTTCCTTTTATGTTTCACATCTTACACCATAATTCCTACTTTGTCAATAGGTTTTATAAGTTATTTTTTATTATGACAAAGTCTCTTGAGGAAGCAGATTCGTCATGCTCTTCAAGCCAATGGCAATGGTGGATGCGTTATGTAGCAGCGCGGATGTGGTGGGGGGCAAGATGCCTGCAACGCCAAGGGCGATCAGCGAGGCATTAAACCCAAGGATCACCCCGTGGTCATATTTTATGCGGTCCATGAGCGCCATGCTCAGCTCTCGCAACGTTACCAGCGCATCCAGGGAATTGGCCGAGATGGTTACGTCGGCGATCTCCCTGGCAATGGCCGCGCCGGTGCTGATGGCTATGCCGGCATCCGCCTCCGAAAGCGCCGGTGAATCGTTAATGCCATCTCCCACCATGATCACCCTTCTTCCCGCTGCTTTTTCTTTTCTGATAAATTCTGCCTTATCCTCAGGCAAAACCTCTGAGTGATACTCATCCACGCCAACCTGAGATGCTATGCAGGCTGCCGCCTTTTCATTGTCTCCCGTCATCATGACAATCCTCTCAAGGCCAAGTGCCCGGAGCCTTGCAAGAGTCTGGGGTGCCTCCTTGCGAATGGGATCCTGAATGCAGATCACGGCGCTTAAAAAACCGCCAATGGCAAAATAGAGTCTGGAGTATTCCTCCGGCAACGCAGCGAATCGCTCCTCATCTTCCTTGGCAAGAACACATCCTTCGTCTTCCATGACAAAATGATGGCTGCCCACCACGACTCGTTTCCCGTCAATGGTACTGGCTATGCCATGGGCCACCACGTAATTGACCTCCGAGTGCATCTCTTCATGAGTCAAGCCCTTTTGGAGCGCTGCATCCACCACGGCATTGGCCATGGGGTGAGGGAAGTGCTCCTCTAAGCACGCCGCCATCCGCAGGTCCTCGTCCGCATCCGTGCCATGAAAAGGGAC
>ONSO01000229.1 GCA_900320485.1 uncultured Lachnospiraceae bacterium
CTATCATCTGCACGTGCGGCCGGGAGATCAGATCATAAAACAGCTTGGGGGCCTGCATCAGTTCATGAGCTGGAAAAAGCCCATTTTAACTGATTCCGGCGGATTTCAGGTATTCTCCCTTGCCGGACTTAGAAAGATTAAGGAGGAGGGGGTTTTCTTCAATTCCCACATAGACGGAAGAAAGATCTTTATGGGGCCGGAAGAAAGTATGCAGATCCAGTCTAACTTAGGTTCAACCATAGCCATGGCCTTTGACGAATGTCCTTCCAGTAAGGCAGAGAGAGCATACGTACAGGCGTCCGTTGACCGGACCACAAGGTGGCTTGAACGCTGTAAAACGGAGATGCAAAGGTTGAACGGCTTAGAGGATACGGTAAATCCTTCCCAGCTTTTGTTTGGCATAAATCAGGGCGCTATTTTTGATGACGTGCGGATCGATCATGCAAAGCGCATCTCGGAATTTGATCTGGACGGTTATGCCGTGGGCGGCCTTGCGGTGGGAGAAAGTCACGAGGAGATGTATCACGTGCTGGAGGAGGTTGTCCCTTATCTGCCGAAAGAGAAACCTACCTATCTCATGGGAGTTGGAACGCCTGCCAACATATTGGAAGCCGTGGAGAGGGGCGTTGACTTTTTTGACTGTGTTTATCCGACGAGAAACGGGCGCCACGGGCATCTTTACACAAACCATGGCAAGATCAATCTCTTTAATGCAAAGTATGAGTTGGATTCCAGACCCATAGAGGAAGGGTGTCAGTGCCCTACCTGTAAAAGATACAGCCGTGCCTACGTACGACATCTTTTGAAGGCTAAGGAGATGCTTGGCATGAGAATGTGCGTGATCCATAATCTATATTTCTATAACAAGATGATGGAAGAGATCCGCGACAGCCTTGACAAGGGAGAATTTGCGGCTTATAAGAAACGGAAGCTGGAAAGCATGGCGACGCCCCTGGATTAACATAAGTGATCAGTTTGTTTAGGGAAATTTCACTTGACGAATGTTGCGAAGCCGTGTATGATTGATATGTTTGTTGATGAATCATAATGTAGGAAGATGCTTTTGCCTTGGAAACCAAGTGCAAAGTAGCGTGATAGGAGGAAAAAAATGTTTTTATTGACGGAAGCCACGGAAACCGCAGCCGGTGCTTGGACCGGGCTTGGCAGCATGGTTATCATTTACGGCCTTTTCTTTGTGGCGCTTTGGTTTTTCATTTTCAGGCCCCAGAGCAAGGAGAGAAAGAGAATTGCCGGAATGCTTGCAAATCTTGAGGTTGGCGATTGCGTTCTTACCACGTCCGGATTTTACGGCATTGTCATTGACATTACGGATGATACCGTGATCGTTGAGTTTGGTAACAATAAGAATTGCCGCATTCCCATGGAAAAATCTGCCATCAGCAGGGTAGAGAAGGCTGAAGAATAAGGAAAAAGTGCGATGATACATCAAAAGGACGACGTTTTTTACGCCGTCCTTTTTTTGTGGTTGAAATCTTGACAAAAATAAGGTAATATTAAAAGTTGATAAAATAGAATGCAAAGGAGTGGGTCAAATGGAATTAAAGATTACCTGCATCCCCGGCGACGGTATTGGTCCTGAGATCGTTACTGAGGCAAAAAAAGTACTGAACAAGGTGGCGGAAATTTATGGCCATCAGATGAATTTCACGGATATTTTGATGGGCGGCGCATCCATTGATGCCTGCGGCGTGCCTCTGACGGATGAGGCCATAGCCACGGCAAAGGCAGCGGATGCCGTACTGATGGGCTCCATAGGCGGAAATACCACCACGTCCCCCTGGTACAAGCTTCCCCCTAACCTTCGCCCTGAAGCCGGACTTCTTAAGATCCGCAAGGCGTTAAATCTTTTTGCAAACCTGAGACCCGCCGTTCTTTACGAGGAGCTTTCCGGTGCCTGCCCCTTAAAGGAAGAGATCAGTGCCAAGGGTTTTGACATGCTGATCATGAGGGAACTGACCGGTGGTCTTTATTTCGGAGAGAGAAAGACGGTTGAGGAAAATGGCGTTTTGAAAGCCATTGACACGCTGACTTATGACGAGAATGAGATCCGCCGCATTGCCATTAAGGGCTTTGACGTTGCCATGAAGCGTAAGAAGAAGGTGACAAGCGTGGATAAGGCAAACGTCCTGGATTCCTCCAGACTTTGGAGAAAGGTCGTGGAAGAAGTCGCTAAGGATTATCCCGAAGTTACTTTGGAGCATATGCTTGTTGACAACTGTGCCATGCAGCTGGTAAAGGATCCCGCGCAGTTTGACGTGATTCTGACGGAGAACATGTTTGGTGACATTTTGTCTGACGAGGCAAGCATGGTGACGGGTTCCATCGGAATGCTCTCCAGCGCGAGCCTGAATGATACGAAGTTTGGGCTTTATGAGCCCAGCCACGGTTCTGCGCCTGACATTGCCGGCATGGACGTGGCAAATCCCATTGCGACGATCTTGAGTGCATCCATGATGTTAAGATACAGCTTTGACCTTGACAAGGAAGCTGATGCCATTGACGCGGCAGTAAAGAAGGTCCTCCAGGATGGTTTCCGCACCGGGGACATCATGTCCGAGGGCTGCACGAAGGTTGGATGCTCTAAGATGGGCGACCTTATCGCAGAGAGAATTCAATAATGGAACGTAATGCTTAATGCATGAAATAAAGATTGGACAAAGGAGACGTAAGACATGAGAAGTGATTCCGTTAAGTTAGGTAATGCACAGGCACCTCACAGGAGCCTTTTTAACGCACTGGGTTTTACCGAGGAGGAGAGAAAGCGTCCTCTCATCGGTGTTGTTTGCTCTTACAATGAGATCGTTCCCGGCCACATGAATCTGGACAAGATCGCCGAGGCCGTAAAGATGGGCGTGGCCATGGCCGGCGGTACCCCCATTATGTTCCCTGCCATCGCCGTATGTGACGGCATTGCCATGGGACACGTGGGAATGAAGTATTCCCTGGTGACCAGAGACCTGATCGCTGACAGCACGGAGTGTATGGCTTTGGCTCACGGCTTTGACGGCCTTGTATGCATTCCCAACTGCGACAAGAACGTACCCGGACTTTTAATGGCAGCCGCAAGACTGAACATCCCTACGATCTTTGTATCCGGCGGTCCCATGCTTGCCGGACGCGTAAACGGTAAGAAGAGAAGCCTTTCCGCCATGTTTGAGGCAGTAGGAAGCGTTGCTGCCGGAACCATGACGCAGGAAGAGCTTTGCGAATATGAGGAGAAGGTATGTCCCACCTGCGGATCCTGCTCTGGCATGTATACCGCAAACTCCATGAACTGCTTAACGGAAGCCATCGGCATGGGCCTTCGCGGTAACGGAACCATTCCTGCCGTATATTCCGAGAGAATCCGCCTGGCAAAGCATGCCGGCATGAAGATCATGGAGCTTGTAGAAAAGGACATTAAGCCTCGTGACATTATGACCGAGAAGGCATTTATGAATGCACTGACCGTTGACATGGCACTGGGATGCTCTACCAACACCATGCTGCATCTGCCGGCCATTGCCCATGAG
>ONSO01000284.1 GCA_900320485.1 uncultured Lachnospiraceae bacterium
CGCGCCGTATGAAAAGTGAAGTGAAAAGCATGGATTTTCTGAAAATAGATTTGTCATAGACGTTAGATTGGCTTTCGCCAAAAAGAAAATCTGCTTTGAGGATACTATAACGTATCCCCAAAGCAGATGCAAGCAAAATATTGTTTTCAAAAGCTATACTTCCGGCTCGATGAGTCCGTAGGTATCTCCCTTTCTCTTGTATACCACGTTCACCTGATCCGTCTCCGCATTGATAAACACGTAGAAGCTGTGTCCCAAAAGCTCCATCTGGATGCAGGCGTCCTCAGGATACATGGGCTTTACGTCAAATTTCTTAGTGCGGACGATCTTGATCTCCTCTTCATCCGAATATTCATTTTCAACGTAAGCCTGACTGAAATCTCCGCCGGCCTGATGCTTGTCGACGATCTTATTCTTATATTTCTTCAACTGACGCTCGATGATTTCTTCCACGAGGTCGATGGACACGTACATGTCGTTGCTGACCTGCTCAGAGCGGATGATGTTTCCCTTCACGGGAATGGTTACTTCTATCTTCTGGCGTTCCTTTTCAACGCTCAAGGTTACGTGAACCTCAGTATTAGGGTTAAAATACTTATCCAGCTTACCGATCTTATCCTCAACTGCAGCCTTTAATCCGGGAGTTACCTCAATGTTTCTGCCTACAATTATAAATTTCATATGATCATCCCTTTCGTCATAATATTCAATTACGAAACCGACTTACGGCTCCTTTCCGCATTCCAAATGGGTTCCTCAGTAATTGTATAAGCATTATACCATATTCATCCTCAGTTTTGCAACAATTTCAGAAATATTTTACATATTTTTGAATTTGAATCTGTCAACCCATATTGAAACCTTTTTGCGTTTTTTTACAAATTTGGTTGTTTTTAACAAAACCTTTGTTCGGCCGAAAACCCGTTCTCCAGCGGATAGTTTTTCCCAAAATCCTGTGGATAACGTGCATAACTTAGTGTATAAATCACTTTTCGCGGAAAATCAACATTTTTCGACGTGGATAACTGTTATCAAAAAAGCGAAAAGTTTTTTCCCGAATTTCGTCTTTTTGGTAAGGATTGTGAATTTTACACAGTTTGCATTTTGTCAACCACTAAAATCGAGAAAATAATTTTTAGAAAACTTGTGGAAACTGACGCTCAACTTCCTATCTTCCGGAGACATAGGCTCCCGCACTGGTCGCTGCGTTAGCACCGTCCGCCACGGCCGTAACGATCTGCCTGATGGGCTTTTTGCGCACGTCCCCCGCTGCAAAAATACCGGAAACGCTGGTCGCGCAGGTCTCATCTGCGATCACGTAGCCCGCGCCATCCATTTCAACCAGTCCCTTTACCAGCTCGCTGTCGGGATGGATCCCTACGGCAATAAACACGCCGTTGACCACCAGATCTTTCTTCTCCCCGGTCTTTACGTCCTCGAGGACCAGCTTCTCTACCCGCTCTTCACCGCAAATTTCCTTCACCACGTGGCTGTACAGAATTTCCACGTTCTCCATGCCCATGAGTTCTTCCTGCAAAACCTTGGTCCCGCGAAGCTCGTCCCTTCTGTGGATCAGGTACACCTTTGCACTAGTCCTTGCCAGATAAATGGCATCCTCAAGCGCCACGTCGCCGCCACCCACAACAGCCACTACCTTTTTGCGGAAGAATGCGCCGTCACAGGTTGCACAATAAGAAACGCCCATGCCTGAAAGCTTGTCTTCTCCCGGTACTCCCAAAAGCGCATGATGCGCCCCCGTAGCCAGGATCACGGCCTTAGCTTCCAGCTCTTCCTTCGCCGTGCGGACAACCTTCTTGTCTCCAAGGTCCTTGATCTCCAAAACCTCTGCCTCTTTAAAAGGCACCTCCAGCTTGTCAGCATGCTCCCGGAACTTCATTCCCATGTCGAAACCATTAATGCCCGGAAGCCCCAAGTAATTATCCACTTCATAAGTGTTCAGGATCTGTCCGCCGCTCATGGGACTCTTTTCCAATACCAAAAGGTCCAGTCCCGCCCTCTTTGCATACACGGCCGCAGACAAACCCGCTGCCCCGGAGCCGATAATGATCACGTCAAACATTTTATTTCCTCCTTCCATATTTTTCCAACCTTCGTACCCCGCAGCCATACTTGCGGCACGTCCCTCTCTTCGTTCGGGATTGCAAGCATAGCTTGCAACTGCGTGCCCTTCGGCACGTCCCTCTCTTCGTTCGGGATTGCAAGCATAGCTTG
>ONSO01000228.1 GCA_900320485.1 uncultured Lachnospiraceae bacterium
CCACCACTTTTCCCTGGATGGACGTCCACTGTTTCTAGTATAGAACTCTGCCCTGAAAAAATCAAGCATTAAATGCCTTTAAGCCATGCAAACTCTCTGTCCGTCAATGGATGACGTTACTAATGTCATTAAACATCACGACCACCATCAGCACCATAAAGAACACCAGCCCCACAAAATGCACGATCCCTTCCTTCTCAGGCGAGATCGGTTTCCCGCGGAACACCTCCACGATCAGGAACACCAGCCTTCCGCCGTCCAGCGCCGGGAGGGGAAGGATATTCATAAATCCAAGGCTCAAGGAGATCAGCATGGTCAGGTTTAACATGTTGACAAGCACGTCTCTCCAATCTTCCTTGGTTTCCTCATAGATCTCTCCCACCATGTGAGCCATGCCAACGGGACCTGCCACTTCCTTCCTTGTCAGTTTCCCCGTCACCAGCATGAGAATGCTCTTATACGTGTTCTTCACGCCTGCCCGCACCTCATACCAGCCGTACTGCACGGTTTTAAGCCCCCTGACCTTTACCAGGTTGGAATTGACAATGCCAAAATAATAGGCTCCGGCCTCTGCGTCATATTTCGGCGTCAGAACCGTCTCAATGCGCTCTCCGTTCCTCTCAAGTACCATGCTCACGGGCTTTCCCTTATTTAGCTGGCCAAAGGTGTACAATTCGCTGAACAGATAGATCTTTTCTCCGTTTACCTTAATGATCCGGTCTCCCTCGAGGATCCCCGCCTCCTGCGCGGCCCCGCCGTCCACCACCTGGCTTACCACCGTGTCATGGACCTGGATCATTGGAACCATGATCATGGCTACCAAAAGTGCCAGAACAAAGTTAAAGAACGGTCCCGCCGCCACGGTGGCGATCCTTGCCCACACGTTGGCATTCGGGAAGGCACCGGGCGAATCCAGGGGGTCCCCCTCCTTTTCATTCAGTCCGTCCTCTCCCTCAAACATGCAGGCACCGCCTATGGGTAAGAGCCGGATGGAATAGATGGTGTCCTTCTTGCCCCAGGAGACTAACTTCGGCCCCATGCCGATCATAAATTCCACCACGTGAATGCCATTCACCCGGGCGATCAGGTAATGTCCAAACTCGTGAGAGATCACCACCACGCCAAAGACGACGACAAACAATAAAATGGTCATAACGTAATGCATCATACTAAAACTCAAAGCTCCTTCCAACGTCCTGATTGCGTCTTACCGTCATTCAAACCCTTTGGACGCAATGAAATCATATGCGAAGGCTTCCGCCTCCAGGATTTCGTCCACGCCGGGGTTTTTCACGATCTGATGTGCTTCCATGGCGCCGCGGATCAGCTCCGTGATCTTAAGATATCCGATCTTCCGGTCAAGGAACAGCGCCACTGCCTTTTCATTTGCCGCATTGAATACCGTAGGAAGACTTCCGCCCGCTCTTGCCGCCTGATAAGCCAGCGCAAGTCCCTCAAAGTTCTCGGGATCCGGCTTTTCAAAGGTCAGGCTTCCAAGCTCGAAAAAGTCCACCCGTTTTCCGGCCATGGGACGGCGGTCAGGATAAAACAGCGCATACTGGATGGGCAATTTCATGTCCGGCGTGCCAAGCTGGGCAATGATGGCGCCGTCCACAAACTGTACCATGGAATGAATGACGCTCTGGGGATGCACCACCACCTGGATCTGATCCAGGTCGGCGTCAAACAACCACTTGGCCTCCATGACCTCCAGCCCCTTGTTTACCATGGTGGAGGAATCAATGGTGATCTTATGTCCCATGCTCCAGTTGGGGTGCTTTAAGGCGTCCTCCACCCGGATCCCCGCCATTTTGTCTCTGGTCCATCCGCGAAAAGGGCCGCCGGACGCCGTCAGCAGAATCTTTTCCATGCGTCCCTTGGGTTCACCGTGCAGGGACTGGAAAATGGCGCTGTGCTCACTGTCCACGGGCAGGATCTTTACGCCCTTTTCCCTGGCAAGCGGCATGATCACGTGTCCCGCCGTCACCAGAGTTTCTTTGTTTGCAAGGGCTACGTCCTTCCCCGCTTCAATGGCTGCAATGGTGGGCCTGATGCCGATCATGCCGACCACTGCCGTAAGTACCACGTCACATTCCGGATCCGTGGCACACTCCATCAGTCCCTCCATGCCGGACGTGACCTTAACGTCCAGGTCAGCAACCTTTGTCCTCAGCTCATTTGCCGCCTTTTCATCCCACATGCACGCCAGCTTCGGGCGAAACTCCCTGATCTGCTCTTCCATTTTAGCAACGCTTCTGCCGGCGGCCAGGGATTGCACGGACAGTTCACCGCCGTTTGCCCTGATCACGTCCAGGGTCTGAGTCCCGATGGAACCCGTGGAACCTAAAATCGCGATTTTTTTCATCTTTGCATCCTTTCCTCCCGGTACTTACAGTAACAGTGCCGCCATAAAAAATACCAGCGGCGCCGTTACGATCATGCTGTCAAAGCGGTCCATGATGCCGCCGTGCCCGGGGATCAGCTTCCCGTAATCCTTAACGTCATGATTACGCTTGATGGCAGATGCCGCCAGGTCGCCCACCATGCTGCAGATGGCCCCAAAGCCGCAGATCACAACAATGATCCAGGCCACGGACCTATCCGGGAAGTTGGCTTCCACAAAGAAATGCCCATACAGCCCCGCAATGATCATGGTACCTAAAACGCCCCCGATGCAACCTTCCAGGGACTTTTTGGGGCTCAGCAGGGGGAATATCTTTTTCTTTCCAATGAGAACTCCCACCGCGTAAGCACAGGTATCACATCCCCAGGAGCTGATCAGGATCAGCCAGACCAAATAAATGCCCTGGGGCAATTCTCTTGTCAGGAACGTAAACGCCAGCATCACCGGCGCATACAAAAATGAAAAAAACGCGGTGGATACCTGCTCTGCCTTATACTTCGGGAACGTGACCACGTAGACCAAAAGCTCCAAAAGAAAAACGCCCATGATCACCGCCAGCAGGAGTAAATGCCCCGCACCCTGCCTGGCCACCAGCCAGGAGACGCCGTAATATGCCGCAATGCCTAAAAATCCCACGACCTCCAGACCGCTAAATCCTTTGCCCTCTCCGGCTGCCCCACAGACCTTTGTCAACTCCCTGTATGCGATCAGGGAAATGACAAAGAGGATCGCTGCCAGGGGAATCCCGCCATAGGCCATGGTTCCGATGGCAATGGCAAGTAACACTATGCCGCTAATCAGTCTCTTCCAAAACATGTCTTTCCTCCGCTTTCCACCGCAAGGGAACCTAAGATTCCTGCTTTAGTCCGCCGTACTTTCTGTCTCTCTTATTGTATGCCTCGACCGCCTTGATCAATTCTTCCTTTGTGAAATCAGGCCAGGCCACCGGCGTGAAGTAAAACTCCGTGTATGCCAGCTGCCAGAGCAGGAAATTCGAGATCCGCTGTTCATTACAGGTACGGATCATGAGATCCGGATCCGGTATTCCGGCCGTGTCAAGGGCCTCTCCCAGCATTTCCTCCGTCAGGCCTGCTGCCGAAAGCTCTCCTTTTTCCACCTTCTCCGCCAGCTTCTTTACGCCTCGCAGGATCTCGTCCCTGCCGCCGTAATTA
>ONSO01000227.1 GCA_900320485.1 uncultured Lachnospiraceae bacterium
ACTTGCCCTGCCGGAGATCTTGCGAATGCAGGATGATGCTTTTCTGGAAAAGGTACGGGATTCAATGGAAAACTCATTATTTACCGGCGTTCTTACGGAAAACATGGAAGGCCTTGGGTATTTTATTGGCATGAATTTCCGTATTTTTGGGGATCCTAATCTATATTTGTGGAATTCCGGGTCAGTTTCCCTGCTTCAGAATAGTCTTGCCGGCGGATGCCTTCCTTTGGAGCTAACGGCAGGTGAACAACAGGCCTTAATGGAAAAATGTCCGGATTTTTCCTGGGAAAAGATGGTTTACGGACGCATCCCCATGATGCTGACCGCTAACTGTATAGCGAAGACGGCAGGATTTTGTCATGCCAAGGAACAGATCTTCCTAAAAGATCGCATGGGAAAAAGCCTGCCAGTGAGACTTGTATGCGACCACTGCTTTAACGTGATCCATAATTCCGTACCATTGTCCCTTCACGAAGAGGTTCCTCAACTTCCAAAGGAACTTCTCCTTAGGATTCAACTGACTACGGAAGGCGAAGCCCAGGCGTTCAGCATCCTTTCGCTTTTCTTTACGGGAAAGGGCGTCTTACCTTTTTCGGAGTTTACCAAGGGGCATGAAAAGAAGGGAACGCCATGAAAATCACTTGCATAGAAACAGGTTTTAGACTATACTGTTTTTAGGTTGTGTGTTACGCCGACAGGAGGGATTGCGATGATTGAAGCAACAAGCTGTGGCGGGGTCGTTATTTTTCGCGGTAAAATTTTGTTACTCTACAAGAACGTAAGGAATAAGTATGAAGGCTGGGTGCTTCCCAAGGGAACCGTTGAACCGGGAGAGGAGTATCCTCAGACTGCCCTGCGTGAGGTAATGGAAGAAACCGGTGCAAAAGCTGAGATCATTAAGTACGTTGGAAAAAGCGAATATACCTTTAACGTCCCTGAAAACGTGGTGGAGAAGGAAGTTCACTGGTATTTAATGATGGCGGACAGCTATTACAGTAAACCCCAAAAGGAAGAGTTCTTTATGGACTCCGGGTTTTATAAGTATCACGAAGCATACCATTTATTAAAATTCGCCAATGAGAAGCAGATTCTTGAGAAAGCATATGCCGAATATCAGGAACTGAAGAAGAACAATGCGTGGGGTAATCACAGGCTTGAAGGTTAAAGATCTTTTTCGAGTAAAAAAGATAAGAAAACTGGAATTTTCGCCAAATCTGTATCTGGGAGAAGGAGTTTCGCCCAAGGATTTTGATAAGTTGCGCAAAAAGCTGCTGACAACTCCTCTATTAACCAACGTTTTCCTTTTGACCCTTCCGGAAAATGATTCTGATCAAATTGACCTGGTTCCCTCAAGATTACTGGTTCAAGGCTTTTTCGGAGAGTATCCCGTAAAGGTTGTGGGCGTCGCCGGCGACAGGGAGGATGCCGTTTCCTTAGTCCTTAAGATTACGGAAGACTGCGTTGCGCTTCGGAAGGATTGCATGTTGAAGGAGTTTCTAAAATGGTGATCGTTGGCTATATTCTTTTAGGAATATTGATCCTTCTGTTATGCATTCTTTTAGCGCTGTTTTTCTTTCCCATCAGCTATCGCGTTGAAGGTAAGAAAGGAACGGAAGGATTTGCCCTAAAAGCGAGGGTAAAATGGCTGTTTGGCTTTGTCAGGGCGGCGTTTGACCTGCCTGAACCCGGAAACCCCATCGTAAAAGTCGCATTCTTCACCGTAGTCGGAAAAGAAAAAAATGCTCGCAAAAAGCCGTCAAAACACGAGAAGGATCCCGGAGAGGCAAATACGGGCGGAGACGGAAAAGAAGCGGAGACGGACGATACAGTTCCGGATTCTCAGGCGGAAAACGGCGAAACCGATACGGATCCACGGGTGGAGAATGGCAAACCAAGTACGAATTCAAAGGCAGAAAACAGTGAGACCGAGGCGGCTTTTTTGGCGGAAAGCCACGAAGCAGAAGGTGACGACGCACCTGCGGATTCAAAGAATAAAAGCGATAAAAAGAAAAAATCCGGTTTTTCTTTGTCTAAGCTAAAGGAAGAATATGATTTTTACAGGGAACTTTGGGAGGAAGAAGACACTAAGCCCTTTGTGAAGGATGCACTTCTAAGGGTATTGCATCTTTTGAAAAACCTTTTCCCGCGAAAGATCCGTGGATGGATCACCTTTGGCGCAGCTTCGCCGGACGTTACCGGCTACGTATACGGTCTTTACTGTGTGTGTAAATCTTTGTGGCCCAAAAGAGTACTTTTAGAGCTTACTCCGGATTTTACGGATCAGGTTTTGGAAGCTCATTTTCTGGTCAAAGGTCACTTTACCGTATTTACCATTGTGTTGGATGCCTTAAAGATCTGGTTTGACAAGCGACTTAAGAAAATCCGCAAGTCTCTGGACGAACACAAGAACGGTTCAGGTAAGGGGTCCAAATGATCATATATCCAAATGAATATAACAACAATAAGCGCAATGTCGCGGAATGGAGGAAAGCATGGCTGAGAATGGAAATCAATTTCAAGGGGTTGTGGAGTCGTTATTAAAGGGCATGAACACCGTGTTGTCTACGAAAACCGTAGTCGGAGAGGCCACCAAGATCGGTGATACCATCATCCTTCCCCTTGTAGACGTAACTTTCGGCGTAGGCGCAGGATCCGGCAATTCAAGTAAGGGAAGCGGAACGGGAGCAGGCGGCATCGGCGGTAAAATGACTCCCAGTGCCGTGATCGTGATTCAGAACGGTACCGTAAAGCTTGTAAACGTAAAGAATCAGGATACCGTAACGAAGGTTCTTGACATGGTACCCGATATGGTTGACAAGTTCCTTGAAAAGAAAAATAAAAACGGGGATGGCGTAACGGACGAGCAGGCACTTGATGCCGCATTTCCGGACGAGCAGTAGGCAAGATCCGTAAAGATTACGCAAAGACCTAACGGTTCCCTCCCGATGATACTCGGAATATATTATCCTAAAGGCCATCGGGAGGAGAGCCAAATGAGAAAGATCATCGGATTGGGGATTCTGTGCATGGCATTAGGACTTTTTGTGGCCCTTCTTGTCAGAGACAGGATCGCCATTTTTTTCGTTATGCTGGTCCTTAGCCTCGCCGGATATGCCTGTCTTAGGGATGATTAGAGTAGAATAAAACGCAAAAAAAGACGGGTCGGAAGATTCCAACCCGTTTTTTAAGCATTGTTTTGGTAGCATAAAAGATTAAGCTCTCTCAACCTTGCCAGAACGCAAGCAGCCGGTGCATACGTGAAGCTTCTTAGCGCCACCGTTCACTTTACACTTAACGCTCTTTACGTTAGAATTCCAAATCGCGTTGCTTCTTCTATGAGAGTGGCTTACGTTATTACCAAAATGTACTCCCTTGCCACAAATATCACACTTAGCCATCCTGAACACCTCCGTTCTTAGCAAAATCTTATCGCCGCGAATTTTTCACAACATTGTTATAATAACAGAATCCTCTCGGAAAAGCAAGTAAAAAAAATCTTTTTTTTCAAAAAAACCATATTTTTTATTTTGAACTTTATTTTTTCGATAAAAGACGTTATAGTGATAAGGAATGTAATTTGACAAAGAAAGGGTATGGTGTGAACATTGCCATTAATAATGACGTGATCGCACAGTATGCAGGCAGCGTAGCCGTGGAATGTTTTGGCATCGTTGGAATGACCATCGCCAACGTTCGCGACGGCCTTGTCCGCATTCTGAAGGTGGACAGCCTGAGCAAGGGCATTAACGTCTCCATCAGTAACAATCATAAGCTGATCTTAGATTTTCACGTGATCGTTGCCTATGGCGTAAGCATTGCAGCGGTGGCTGACAATCTGATCAGCAGCGTTAAGTACAAAGTAGAAGAATTTACAGGCCTGGAAGTTGAGAAGATCAACGTATTCGTAGAAGGCGTAAGAGTGATTGATTAAGGAGGATTTTGTTGTGTCTTACCAAGAGATCGATGCTAAGATGCTTTCTAAGATGTTTTTAGCAGGCGCCAAAAATCTTGAGAGCAAAAAAGAGCACATTAACGAACTGAACGTGTTCCCCGTTCCTGACGGAGATACGGGAACAAACATGACCATGACCATTATGTCCGCGGCAAAGGAAGTTGTTGCCCTGGGCGAAGAGCCTTCCATGGAAGCTCTCTGCAAGGCTGTTTCCAGCGGTTCCCTGCGCGGCGCAAGAGGAAACTCCGGAGTTATTCTTTCCCAGCTGTTTCGCGGATTTACCAAGGTGATCAAGACCTATGACAGACTGAACGTTTCAGTGATCACCGAAAGCTCCGAGCGTGCCGTGGAAACTGCTTACAAAGCAGTTATGAAGCCTAAGGAGGGCACAATCCTTACGGTGGCAAAGGGAATTTCCGAAAAGGCACGTGAACTTGCTGACGAAGGCGTAACGGATTTACAGGATTTTGTTGGTCGGGTGTTGGAGCATGGCAGATACGTGTTAAGCCAGACCCCCGAGCTTCTTCCCGTTTTGAAGCAGGCCGGCGTTGTAGACTCCGGCGGACAGGGACTGATCGAAGTGCTTTCCGGTGCCTATGACGCATTACTCGGAAAGGAAGTTAACCTCTCCCTTGACGAGCCTGCGCAGGAAGGTGCAAAAGAAGAAGAAGAAAAAGCTCTTGCAGATCTGAAGTTTGGTTATCATACCGAGTTCGTGATCCTCTTAAACAAGAATTTCAACGTGAAGGCAGAGATGGATTTTAAGACTTATCTGGAATCCGTCGGCGATCACGTGGAATGTGCCTGTGACGGCGAGACGGTTAAAGTAGGCGTTAACACCAACGATCCCGGTCTTGCCATTCAGAAAGGCTTAAAATTCGGTCAGTTAAATGAAGTCAAGGTGGAAAATCTTCGCCTCGGAAAGGATGCGCCCGCAGTCAAGGCGGCTCAGAAAGAAGCGCCTGCAATGCAGGAGAAGGCTCCTCTTGCTCCGCCTAAAAAGGTAGGTTTCATTGCCATTTCCGCAGGTGACGGCTTAAATGAGATCTTTAAGAGCATTGGCGTGGATTACGTCATTGAGGGCGGTCAGACCATGAACCCCAGTACTGCGGACATCCTTGATGCCGTAGATAAGGTAAATGCGGAGAACATTTTCGTTTTACCCAATAATAAGAACATTATCCTTGCCGCGAGACAGGCCGCCGAGCTGATGACGGATAAGAATCTCCTGGTCATCCCGACCAAGACCATTCCTCAGGGCATTACGGCCGTGATCAATTACATGGACGGCTCCTCCGTTGACGAAAACGAAGAGGCCATGATCAGCGAGATCGGCAGAGTAAAGACCGGTCAGGTTACCTATGCGGTACGCGATACGGTGATCGACGACAAGGAGATCAAAAAAGACGATTACATGGGCGTTGGCGACAACGGCATTCTTGCTAACGGAAAAGACTTGACCCAGGTTGTCCTGAATACCGTGGAAGCCATGGCAGACGGCGATTGCGAGCTGATCAGCATCTACTACGGAAGCGACGTTACGGAGCAGGATGCCGAGGCCATGCAGAAAAAGGTGGCGGAAAGCTATCCCGGCATGGACGTGGAGCTTCAGTATGGCGGACAGCCGATCTATTACTATTTGATCTCCATCGAGTAAGAATTAGCTGCCGGGTCGTAGCTGTCAATAATCAGGGGGCGGTCGTGCTTTCGGGCAGGGTCGCCCCTTCATTTATCCATTTTATGCGAGGGAAAAGAATGCTGAGCATGGATTCCTCCCTTATAGAGATCAAGGGAATAGGCGAAAAAAGCCTGAAATTATATGAAAAACTGGGATTAAGAACCGTCCGTGACCTTCTGCATTATTATCCCAAGGACTACGAGCGCTTTGAATTGCCGGGAAAGGTAAAAGATCTTACGCCGGGACAAACCGGTGCAGTTTTGGCACGCATAATAACTTCACCGGCCACAAAGAAGATCCGTAATCTATCCGTTACAACCATCAATCTCAGGGATGAAACTGCAGCATTTCAGGCAGTTTTTTTTAACATGCCCTTTTTAAGCAAAATCCTAAAACCCGGAATGACCTACGTATTTCGGGGCACGGTTCAAACAAGAGGCCCTGCCCTGATCATGGAACAGCCCAAGTATTATACCCCCGGGGAATATGAGAAGCTGACGGGCTCCTTGCGGCCTAAATACGCCCTGACAAAGGGACTTACCTCCGCGGCCATACAAAAGTCAGTTCAGACGGTTCTTCGCAGCGTAACCCTGGAAGATGAATATCTGCCGAAAGAGATCATAAGTTCCATGGAACTCCCGGGTCTGGAGGAAGCCATTCAGGAAATTCATTTTCCTCTCCGGCGCGAGATGGCTGTTTGTGCAAGGCGGCGTCTTGTCTTTGAAGAGTTTTTCTCCTTTTTGTTACAGCTTCAAAAGAACAAGGATTTTTCGGCTCAGTTAAAAAATCAGTGGCCCATGACGGAGACGGCTGATACCGTCAGGTACGTGGAAGCCCTGCCGTTTCGCCTGACAAAAGGCCAGAAACAGGTTTGGCGGGAAATCCGCGAGGACTTGGAAGGCCCCCTTTGCATGAATCGCCTGGTCCAGGGCGACGTAGGCTCCGGAAAGACCATTGTGGCTTTCCTGGCGCTCCTAATGACCGTGGCAAACGGCTTTCAAGGTGCTCTTATGGCCCCCACGGAAGTGTTAGCCGTGCAACATTATGAAAACGTTACCCGCGACACCGAGCAGTACCATTTGGCTTTCCGGCCCGTCTTATTGGTGGGCTCCATGACGGTCAGGGAAAAGAAAGAGGCCTGCGAGAAAATTGCTTCGGGAGAAGCTAATCTTATCATTGGAACGCATGCATTGATCCAGGAAAAGGTAAAATACCAAAAGCTTGCCCTGGTAGTTACGGATGAACAGCACCGATTTG
>ONSO01000226.1 GCA_900320485.1 uncultured Lachnospiraceae bacterium
AATCTTTCTTGTTTTGTCTAAAAGCTGAACGCTGCTCATCTTTGCCTTCCTCCATTCTAGAGTAAAACACCCTCGTAACCTGATTCCCCCATAGAACCAATTTGAAAAAATACACGCAAAAAGGGAGCCTTTTTTTAGCTCCCTCTTAGTGTAACACAAATAAATTCAGATTACAATGTTTATTTTACGAATTTATTGTTTATTTTCAGTATCTTGTTGAATTTTCAGAATACTGTAGCCACATTTTTCATCTGCGCAGACAAGGCGATTTCCCTTTTCCAACAAGGCATTGCCGCACTTCGGGCATTTCTCTCCGGAAGGCTTTTGCCACACCATAAAATCACATTCGGGATTACCGATGCAGCCATAATATCTTCTGCCCTTCTGGGTTCTCTTTACCACGACGTCCTTCCCGCACTTGGGACAGGTCACCCCGATCTTTTCGTAATAAGGCTTTGCGTTCTGGCACTCCGGGAATCCGGGACAGGCAAGGAATTTCCCCTTGCTGCCATATTTGATCACCATGCGGCGTCCGCATTTCTCGCAGACCTCATCCGACTCTTCGTCCGCCACCTTCACCTCGGACAGATCCTTTTGTGCCTGCTCCACGGCCTTGTCCAGATCAGGATAAAAGTTCTCAATGATGGTCTTCCACTTTACGCTTCCCTCTTCCACGCCGTCAAGAAGCGCTTCCAGGTTTGCGGTGAAATTCACGTCAACAATGCTGGGGAATGCTTCCACCATCATCTTGTTGACCACGTCGCCCAATTCCGTCACCACAAGGCTCTTGCCTTCCTTTGCGATATATCTTCTGCCCAAGATGGTCCCAATGGTAGGTGCATAAGTACTGGGGCGCCCGATGCCCAGTTCCTCCAAGGTCTTTACCAAAGACGCCTCGGTGAAATGCGCAGGCGGCTGGGTGAAATGCTGCTCTGACCGTACGTCGACACTTTCCAGCGTCATGCCCTTCTCCAGATTTCCGGAGAAGGTCGTTATTTCCTCGTCCTCGTCCTTTTGAACGTAAATCCTGGTAAAGCCTTCAAAGATCAATTTGGAAGCCGCCATGGTAAAAACGTGCTTTCCGGCTGCCACCTTAACGGAGGTGGTCTCGTACTTTGCAGGTGACATCTGGCTGGCCGTAAATCTCTGCCAGATCAGCTGATACAGGCGGAACAGATCCCTGGGGAGCTGGTCCTTGATCTCGATGGGGAGCCTGGTAATATCCGTAGGGCGAATGGCCTCATGAGCATCCTGGATCCGCTGGTTTTTCTTTTTCTCGGCCGTAAGCTGGGCAAGATATTCCTTGCCATAATTTTTTTCGATAAATTCATGCGCATTTGCCGCTGCTTCTTCGGAAACGCGGACGGAGTCCGTACGAAGGTAAGTGATGAGGCCTATGGTTCCGGCTCCCTTGATCTCTACGCCTTCATAAAGCTGCTGTGCAAGATTCATGGTCTTGCTGGTGGAAAAATTCAGAACCTTGCTGGCCTCCTGCTGCATGGTGGAGGTTGTAAACGGAAAAGGCGCCTTCTTTGTGCGCTCTCCCTTTTTCACTTCCTTTACCACGAAGGGCTGCCCTTTGATCTCCTTCAGGATCTTGGAAACCTCCTCTTCCTTCCGAAGCTCCTGTCTTGCGGAACCGGTGCCGTAATACTTTGCAACGGCAGGCTTTCTCGCCCCCGGGATCCTTAAATCCGCCTCAAGGGTCCAGTATTCCTCAGGAATAAAGGCGTCAATCTCCGCCTCCCTGTCGCAGATGATGCGCAGTGCCACGGATTGAACGCGACCTGCGCTCAGGCCTCTCTTGATCTTAGCCCAAAGAAGGGGTGAGATCCGATAGCCAACCATACGGTCCAGCATGCGCCTTGCCTGCTGGGCATCTACCAGGTTCATGTCAATCTCCCTGGCATTTTTCAGGCTCTCCTTCACCACGTTCTTTGTTATTTCATTAAACGTAATGCGATAGACTTTTTTATCCTTCATCTCTCCAAGCTTCAGCGCATGGTAAAGATGCCAGGAAATAGCCTCTCCTTCCCGGTCAGGGTCAGTTGCGAGATAGATTTTCTCGGCTTTTTTAACTTCCTTACGGAGATTAGCCAGAATGTCCCCCTTCCCTCGGATGGTAATGTATTTCGGTTCATAATCATCCTCAGGCGAGAAACCCAGTTGGCTCTTAGGAAGGTCTCTTACGTGTCCGTTGCTCGCAACCACTTCAAAATTCGACCCAAGGAATTTCTTTATGGTCTTGATCTTAGACGGAGACTCTACGATCACAAGATTTTTTGCCATGTTTCTTTTCCCCTTTTCCCTTCGGCTCCCCACTTTTTGTCTTTACTAAGGTAGGGCGCCAATCGTGAACCACTATACACTAAAAAATTTGAAGGTGCAAGGGATTTTCGAAAAATTTTATAAGTCTTACAAAATGACAATGCTGGCGCAGGACAGATCCTCCGCCAATTTATACAGCTTTCCGCTGGTCAGTCCAACCACGTTGGGACGCAGCATAAAACCCGGATTATTCTTTACGACCTTGGCCTGCTCGCCGTTACTTAAGGACACAATGCTGTCCACGGGATACAGGATCACGCTGTCAAAAAAGCTTTGCATCACAAAAATGTCGAGCTCGGCCGTCATGGCCATGATGATCTCTATGGCGTCTCTCTTGGAAAAGCCTTTCTTATAAGGCCTCTTTGTTACAAGGGAATCATAAATGTCAGCCACTGCTATGATCTTAGCATATAAGTGAATGTCATCCCCCTGAAGACTCCCCGGATAACCGCTGCCGTTAAGCTTCTCATGGTGCTGCAGCACCCCCATGAGGATGCCGTCATTAAACGCATTCTTTTCCTTCAGCATGTCATAACCATACTTGGCATGCTGCTTCATGATACTGAATTCTTCTTCCGTCAGTCTCGAAGGTTTATTCAGGATTTCCCGCGGGATCTTGATCTTTCCCACGTCATGCAAAAGTCCGGCGATCCCGATGTCCCGCACGGCCCTGTCATCCAGGCCATACCTTCTTGCAATGACCATGGACATGGTTGCCACGTCAACGCAGTGCTTAAAGGTATACTCATCGCTGACCTTAAGGCTTCCCACGTCCACGGCAATGGTCGCGTTTGACTCCAGGGCCTTCATCAGATCTCCCGTTACGTTTGCCGTTTCATCCGCAAAGCTTACGTCCGCGGAATTGCTAAAGAGATACTGAATTCCCTTTGCCACCCTGTCTTTTACGTTTTCGGAAAGATTTACGGTGGACCGGTCAGCCTCCCTTGCCTTATCAATGGTCTCCTGCACGTCCTTGGCAATGACGATCTCCGGCTTTTCCTTTTCCTCCGGCGATTCCTCCTTTACGTACAGCTCCGTAATGCCATCCCGCAAAAGCCCCTCGATCTGAAAATCATCCAAAAAAGAGCCTTTTTCGAACAAGGCTCTGCCATTGGCATCCAGGATCGTCTGATCGACGATCTTTCCGGATGGAAGATCTTCAGTTTTGATGGGATGAACGTCTGCCAAACCGTATACCTCGCATTCCAAGCGCGCGGCTTTTCCTGATCTTTTGATTCCCCCCGGGCAAAAATGCTCCTGCTTATATTATGACGTAATTTCAGGATTTTT
>ONSO01000224.1 GCA_900320485.1 uncultured Lachnospiraceae bacterium
CGCAGAACAGGAACAGTGCCCTGCCCTTGGGATCCATGTGAAGTTTGTCCTCAACGACGGCACAAAGCCCGTCAATGGACTTCCTCATGTCGGTGTTATTCGAGAACTAAGATAACACCGATTATCCGAGAAGAATTATTATTCAAGAAGATTTTCAGGAAACCTTACGGTTAAACAATCCTTTTGAATACTTCTCGAATAATAATTATTCATATATCCTTATTGTACAAACTACAATGAGGAGGTATCGCCATAATGCAACAACAGGATCATTCATTTGAGAAACTGGAAACAACACTCCTTGATAAGTTAAGGGATCAAGGATGCTCGCCCGTAACGATTACCGGTTATCGGTACTTATGCAACAGCGTTTTTAAATGGCTGAAAGAGAACGGGCATGATTTCTACGTTGAGGAAGGAGGTAATGCTTTTTTAAGGGAATATCGTTCCAAACATGGAGAAAACTCGTACTATGTGAACCTAAAGACGGTAATACGCCGGCTTGACGACATGGTAAAAGACACTTGGCGTTCCGTGCATTCTGACAAAGGCAAACACTTCTTTCTTCCGAATGATTTTCAGGAGACGGTTAACAGGTATTGCAGCTGGAATGATGACATTGGGCGCGCAGCCGGAACCGTTAGGATTAAAAGGTATGCCGTTTCCTGGTTTTTGGATGAGGTGGTAAAGCAGAAGTGTTACTCGCGAGACCAGCTTTCTCCCACGCTGATCGTTCGGGCGTGCGTCAAGGTATCGAATCACAGTTTATGGGGTGAAATCAGGCTGTTTTTAAGATGGCTTGCGGAGCAAGGGTACTCAAAATCTGATTATTCGCCATTCGTCCCTCATTATCGAAAACCTTACGTTATGCCGAGCGTGTACTCCGTTGAGGAAATACAAAAGATAGAACTAGCCGTGGATACCAGCACTATTCTGGGGAAACGCGATTACGCAATGTTGCTCATGGCGTCAAGAATGGGGATGCGTTCGGGAGACATTGCAAACCTTAGGTTGAAAGACCTTCATAACCTAAACGAATTAAACATCGTCCAGCAAAAAACGGGAAACATTCTTCACCTCCCAATGATTCCGGAAGCTCGGTCAGCCATTGAGGATTATTTATCCGTCAGGCCATCCTCGTCAGTGGAATCGGTATTTATAAACACTTGCGCGCCTTACCATGGCGTAACAACGTCAACGCTTAGAAGCGCACTGGCTAAATACATCAAGCTTGCCGGAATCGTCCCTGGCAATCGAAAGCACGGTCCCCACGCCCTTCGGTCTTCCCTTGCCAGTTCAATGATCAACAATGAGACGCCGTACGAAACGGTAAGAAAGGTCTTGGGTCATAGTTCCGGCAATGCCGTTAAGCATTATGCGCGAATTGACGTGGAAAGGCTGCGAAGGTACAGCCTTGAACCGCCATTGCCTGTCGGTAAATTTCATGACTTCCTGTACGGGGAGGTGAAATAAGATGGCGACATGCAATTCGATTTTCCGTGATGAAATCACGACGCATCTTTCTCAAAGAAAGGCTGAACTAAGTCACGAGGCATACAGGCATTACGAAAGAACTGTGATTCTCTTTGATGAATTCCTTTGCAAGATTAATCATTCTGAAAAGGAAATTCCCATATCGGTGACGGAATCCTGGCTTTCTGACATAAGCAAGGGCATTTCAATAAATACGGTCAACCAGCACATACATAACATCAGACAGCTTTTGCTTTACCTGGTCAATTCCGGATACCCCTGTTACGTTCCAAGAACGGTCATAACGCATGACACTTACGTTCCTTATCTCTATTCGGATGAAGATGTGGAAAGAATCTTTATGGCTGCAGATTCCATGACGTCTTCCAGACCAGTAAAAAACAGAAACATTGAAAACGAAATGCCATTGATTCTGCGCATGCTTTATTGCTGTGGCCTGCGCGTCGGGGAAACGGTAAATATTAAAGTTGGCGACGTTGATTTTGAGCAAAGCCTTATCACGCTTCGGGTTACCAAGAAATACAAACAACGCATTGTTCCTTACGATAGCAGTCTTTCTGACATCATTTATCGGTACTGCGTAAACATGGAGATACTGAATGATTCGGAAGCATATCTTTTCCCAACAGAAGACAGATACTGCCATATCTCGACCGGCAGCGTCGGAAACTATTACAGAATCATCCGAACCAAGGCGGGAATAAGCAAGAAGGTATCGGGCAAAAATGGACGAGGTGCATGTTTACACTGTTTTAGGCATGCATTTGCAGTAAGGTCATTTGCCAAAAACGAGCGTACCGGGATAAAAGCCAGCAAATCAGTTCCGTTTCTGTCTACTTATCTAGGACACGACAGTCTTTATGAGACGGAGAAATATCTGAAATACGGAGCCAATTACTTTGATGATACGCTTGCAAAGTTTTCGGATTACACTGACGGACTGTTTCCGGAGGTGAACTTCGATGAGTAGACGAAAAATCGAATTCATGACATTGTTGGAAGATTATTTTGAGAAATACCTTCCTCACAGCCGGGGGCTTAGTCCAAACACAATAGTGTCTTATAAACAAAGTTTTTTGCTCCTTCTCCGATTTATGCAGGATATTAAGGGACTAAGTTCTGACGAGGTTAGCTTTTCCAGTTTGAATTATGATACGTTGTTGGAATTCTTTAACTGGCTGGAAAAGGACAGGCAGTGCAAACCGGTTACCAGAAATCAGAGACTGTCCGCGCTTTCTGCCTTTTCCGAGTACGCACAGAACAGGGATTTTGATGCAGCATCGGTCTTTAGGAGCGCCGTTATAAAAATACCAGTCAAAAAAGGCAAGACTAAGGCAAGGGCAGTCTTTTCAAGGGAAGAAATAAAAATACTATTGGCGTTGCCTGACGAAACTCACGAGACGGGGTTAAGAGACAAGGTTCTGCTTTCGTTCATGTACGCAACCGGTGCAAGGGCGCAGGAAATATGCGATTTCAGGGTGGGCGATCTACACGTAAATGATAAGTCAGTTTCCGTTACGCTATTCGGAAAAGGTTCCAAGGTTCGGCAGGTGGGCATATCGGCAGCATTGGCAAACGTCATTCAAAAATACATAAGACGCAGGCACATAGAAAGATATCCGGAAAAACATGTTTTTTCAAGTCAAACGCACGAACATATGACCATATCCTGCATTGAAGGCATCTATAAAAAATACGTTTCCATTGCAAAAGCGAAACACACTGACATATTTCTGAAGGACAGCTATCCGCCTCATTCCATGCGGCACAGCACGGCCTGCCATATGCTGGAAGCCGGAGTAGACATCGTTACGATCAGAAATATTTTGGGGCACGTATCGGTAATGACTACTCAGATCTATGCCGAAATGTCACAGGATTCAGCAGACAGAAAGTTAAAGGAATGGAATGATACTTGGTTCGGCAGCAAAATCGACATGAAAGAGTCACGTAAGGATGCGCCTGATTTCCTGAAGAGAAAGTGAAACATTATTCGAGAAGAATTATTGAGAATGCCATAACGGATTTTGATTCCGAAAATCTTCTTGAATAATAATTCTTCTCGGATAATCGGTGTACCCGCAGACGACCCAGATCTCGTCCGCGGCGGTAACGTCCCCGATCATGACTGGCCTCCGAAAATCCT
>ONSO01000223.1 GCA_900320485.1 uncultured Lachnospiraceae bacterium
CTTCCTCGATAGCCTGCGGAATGGACAGGTAAAGACCCAGATCTTTAATGCCACCGCAAGAAAATATGATTCCACCCTGGAGGCAGCCGTGGATGCTAACAACGTATCTCCGGAGGTTTACCGGAATCTTGTAAAGACCGTGGATGAGCATCTGGATCTGTTGCACCGTTACGTTCGTCTTCGCAAGAAATGTCTTGGGGTAGACGAACTCCACATGTATGACGTTTATACGCCCATGATCGAGGGAGTTGCCAAAAAGATTCCCTTCGAAGAGGCCAAGGCAACCGTATTAAAGGCACTGGCACCTTTGGGAGAGGATTATCTTGCAAAGCTCCGGGAAGGTTTTGAGAACCGCTGGATCGACGTTTATGAGAATGAGGGAAAGCGCAGCGGGGCCTATTCCGCAGGTGCCTACGGAACCCACCCTTACGTGCTTTTGAACCATACGGATTCCCTGGACAGCATGTTTACGCTGGCTCATGAGATGGGACATGCGCTTCACAGCTGTTATTCCAACGAGAATCAGCCCTTCATCTATGCAAATTACAAGATCTTTGTTGCTGAGGTTGCTTCTACTACCAACGAGATCCTTTTGATGGAGTATCTTCTTAAGACCACGAATGATCGTAAGGAGCGGATCTACCTGCTCAATCATTATCTTGACAGCTTTAAGGGAACCGTTTTCCGCCAGACGCAGTTTGCTGAGTTTGAGATGCGCAGCAACGCACTGTGCGAAAGTGGCGAGAGCCTGAATGCCCAGAACCTGAATGATATGTATTACGAGCTGAACAAGAAATACTATGGCCCTGACATGATCTCTGACGAGGAGATCGCATATGAGTGGTCCAGGATCCCTCATTTTTATTACAATTTCTATGTTTACCAGTATGCAACCTCATTCTCCGCATCCGTGGCCATTGCCAAGGCCATTTTGAGCGAGGGAGCGCCTGCCGTGGAGCGTTACAAGAAGTTTTTGTCCGGCGGATGCAGCAAGGCACCCGTGGAACTTCTTAAGATCGCCGGCGTAAACATGGAGACGCCTGAACCCATTGAGGCAGCCATGAAAGCATTTGAGGGCATTCTGGACGAAATCGAGAAGCTGGTAGGCTAACCGTAAAAGCATTCTATAAGCCGCAAGGTGCGCGACGGCGCACGGAAAGAGGATAAGAACATGGCAGAAGGAAAGAAAAACCTGGCAGACCGCGCGGTCCCCAAGAAGAAGACGCCGGGGGCAACTGCAACCGCAGGAAAGCCTGTAACCGCAAAAACGGCCGGAAAGCCCGTAGCCGTAAAAACAACCGGAAAGCCTGCAACCGCAAAAACGGCCGGAAAGCCCGTAGCCGTAAATACAACCGGAAAGCCTGTAACCGCAAAAACGGCCGGGAAACCTGCACCCGCTAAAACGGCAGGGAAGTCCGTAAACGGTAAGGGTGGAAAGCCTGCGGAAAAAGCTTCATCAGCCAAGGCTGTCGTAAAGGACGTGGACGGCCGCGGAAATGCCGTGACAAAGAACCCCGCGAGCAAGGGAAAATTCCCCAAGAAACCCGAGAGTCATCCTTGGGATAAAATGAAAAAGGGAGAGACCACTGCGAAGAAGGCAGCAAAGCCCGTGAAGGAAATGCGGGATTTCCTGTATCTTCTGCCAAAGCGCACTTCTGCCAAGAGCCTTGCGGAAGCCTTGGGATTTATGGATAAAAAGGCTTTGGAAGTATGGGAGGAAGAATGCGTTCTGGAGATCACGACGGAAAGCGGCATCATTACCTTTGAAGACATCCGTGAGAGCCTTGAGAAAGAGGATAAGGAAGTGCTTTCTGATCTTCGGATGAAGCAGGTACTGTCTTGTGACTATGAGTCCACAAATGCGGAGCTTGTAAAAAAGATAATGACCGCATTCCTAAAAGCATTTGGCGGGAAGATCGGTTCTGACACGGAGGACTTTACGCCCTTCCTCGAACTGGAGGAATTATAAAACGTGATAGAAACAACCCTTTGCTACGTGGAGCAGGATGGAAAATACCTCATGCTCTACCGCAATAAAAAACGAAATGATCCCAACGCCGGAAAGTGGATCGGCGTCGGCGGCAAGCTGGAACCGGGGGAGACCAGGGAGGCGTGCCTTCTGAGGGAAGTACGGGAAGAGACGGGTCTGGAGCTTACGGAATATGCCTATCGCGGCAGAATCTTTTTCCTGCCGGATACCTGGGAGGCAGAGATCATGTATCTCTATACCGCCACGGGATTTCAGGGCGAGCTAAAGAAGGACTGCCCGGAAGGAGAGCTTCGCTGGGTGAACGTGGAGGATATCCCGTCCCTGAATCTATGGGAGGGGGATCATTATTTCCTGAAGGAGCTCCTAAGCGGAACGCCGGAAATGGAGATGGAGCTTCGTTATCATGGCGATGCGCTCGTTTCCGTCGTCTCAAGGCCGGTTCTGAAAAGGGAAAACGCGACAACGCTCTGTGACAAGAAATTTTTAAATCTGTATGATCTTGATTATTATTCCGGCACCCATTACTATCTGGCTTCCAGACGGAAAAAGGATGATCTCATCGCCCTTAAGACAAGGGAAGAGCTGAAAGACGTCCGGCCGGATGCGGTGGGATGCGTTGTTGTAGTTAAAGTCGCGGGAGAGGAGCCGGAGCTCCTTTTGCTGCGGGAAATGAGATATGCCACGGGACAGTTCATCTTGGGCGTTCCCGCGGGATTGATCGATGCGGAGGATCTGGAAAAGGAGAATCCCGTATTTGAGACTGCCATCAGGGAATTGCAGGAAGAAACCGGCATTACGTTTAGGGAGGATACGGACGAGATCAAATTGATCAATCCATTTCTCTTTAGCACCCCGGGCATGACGGACGAAAGTAACGCCATGGTACAGATCACTCTTAACAGAGAGGATATGCCCAGTCTCACCAGAGACGGAAACGTGGGAGGAGAGTGTATTGAAGGCTTTTCCCGTTTTACCAAAGAGGAGGCATGGGCTCTCCTGCGGAGCGGGACGGACGAGGATGGAGTCTACTACTCAACCTATACGTGGATCGCATTGATGACCTTTGTGTCCGAAGCATGGGAGAGCTGACGGGACGGAAAAGACGGGATGGAAAAAAACAAATTTTCAGTAAAAAAATATCTTTCCCTGTGGCCGGAGTGCTTGGTCTTGCTGTTATGTGCCGTCCTTTTGTCTCTTGGCATCAGCGGGAAAAAGGGTTATCACATGGATGAACTTCTAAGCTTCGAACTGGCCAATGCGGAGTTTAATCCCTGGATCGTACCGACGCAGCCACAGGGAAGACTTGCTAAATTCGTAGAGAGGGAAATCCGCGGGGATAGTGCCGCACAAACCTTTGGAAACCTTTGGAACGTTGCAGTGGACGTACTGAAGAATCGGGGCGGCAGTAAGCTCTTGTCCTATCAGGCGGACGTCTATCCGGAGCCCGTTTGGATCAGCCGGGAGACGTTTACCGAGTACGTGACCGTCAACAGGCTGGATGATTTCAATTATCTTTCCGTATATTTTAACGTAAAGGACGACAATCATCCGCCCCTGCACTTTATGCTCTTGCATACCGTGTCCTCCCTGTTTAAGGAAAAGCTAAGTCCCGTGATGGGATGTGCCATCAATCTTTGCTTTGTTCTTGGCATTATGATTCTTTTGATGCGCATTGGCAGGATCT
>ONSO01000242.1 GCA_900320485.1 uncultured Lachnospiraceae bacterium
AAGATCGTGCTCACGGACAAGGCCAAGGAGATGCATATCCGCGTGAAGGAACAGATCGACGTTTTCCATCGTGAGCTGGAAGAGGGCATCTCTAAAAAGGAGAAGGAGGCGTTTTTGGCCACGCTTGACCGGATCCGGGGAAATCTGGAGAATATGGAGTAGCGGATTTGGAATGGAAAAACCGGAATGGATTATCCGGAATGGAAATAAAGTTTTGGAAAGGAAAACAAGATGTTAAAGACGTTAGGCAAGCAAATTAAGGAATTTACAAAGGATTCCATCATGACTCCCTGCTTTATGATCCTGGAAGTTTTGATGGAGACGCTGATCCCGCTGCTCATGGGTTCCATCATCAACGAGGGCGTGGAAGCGGGAAACATGAGGCACATTTATCTCATGGGCGGAGCCATGGTCGTGGCGGCGCTGGTGAGCCTTTTTGCGGGAGCCATGGGCGGAAAGTATGGCGCTAAGGCATCCACGGGATTTGCAAAGAACCTGAGAGAGGCCATGTTCGAAAAGATACAGACCTTCTCCTTTGCAAACATTGACAAATTCTCCACGGCAGGTCTCGTGACGAGACTGACCACGGACGTTAGTAACCTTCAGAATGCGTATCAGATGATCCTGCGCATGTGCATCCGCGCACCCTTTAGCCTGATCGCAGCCATGGCAGCCAGCTTCTTTGTAAGCGCCAGGATCGCCACCATTTATCTTGTGGCCGTACTGATCCTTGGAACGATCCTGATCATTATCATGAAGTGCGCCATGAAGTATTTCTCTCATTTGTTCGAGAAGTATGACGCGCTGAATGAAAGCACGCAGGAGAATATAAATGCCGCCAGGGTTGTGAAGGCATACGTACGTGAGGATTATGAGATCGGAAAGTTCAAAAAAGCCAGCGGAGACGTTTATGATCTCGGCGTAAAGGCAGAGAAGATGGTCATCCTGAACAGCCCCTTCATGCAGGCTACGATTTACACCTGCATTCTGCTCATCAGCTGGGTGGGCGCGCACATGATCGTGGGGAGCGAGCTGGAGATCGGCGACCTTTCAACGCTCCTTGCATACTGCATGAACATACTGATGAATCTGATGATGCTCTCCATGGTATTCGTCATGATCACCATGAGCATGGCCAGCGCGAGACGTATCTGTGAAGTGCTGAATGAGGAGACGACCATCAAGAACCCTGAGAATCCGGAAATGGTTGTTGAAAACGGAAGCATCGTTTTTGATCACGTGACCTTCCGCTATAATGAAAATGCGGAGACGCCGGTTCTTGATGACGTAAATCTTTCCATCAGGTCCGGAGAGACCATTGGCATCTTAGGCGGAACGGGTAGTTCCAAGACAAGTCTTGTCAATCTGATCAGCAGACTGTACGACGTCTCCAAGGGCGCCGTTTTGGTGGGCGGCAAGGACGTGCGCTCCTATGATCTGGAAGTCCTTCGAAACCAGGTTTCCGTGGTGCTGCAAAAGAATGAGCTTTTCTCAGGAACCATTCTGGAGAACCTGCGCTGGGGTGATGAGAACGCCACGGAGGAAGAGTGCAGGAGAGCCTGCCGTCTGGCCTGCGCCGACGAGTTCATCGAAAAGATGCCGGAGGGCTATAATACCTACATAGAGCAGGGCGGCGCCAACGTATCCGGCGGTCAGAAACAGAGACTTTGCATTGCAAGGGCGCTTTTGAAAAAGCCTAAGGTGCTGATCCTTGACGACAGTACCAGCGCCGTGGACACGGCGACGGATGCCAGGATCCGTAAGGCATTTGCAGAGGAAATACCAGATACGACAAAGCTGATCATCGCCCAGAGAATTTCCAGCGTACAGCATGCAGACCGCATTATTGTGATGAATGAAGGTAAGGTGGACGGCGTCGGAACCCATGAGGAGCTGATGGAATCCAACCGCATTTACCGTGAAGTATACGAGGCCCAGACAAGCGGCAATCGTGATTTTGATGAGAACGGAGGTGAGAACTAATGGCAGAAGAAAGAAAACAGCCCCAGGGCGGCGGGATGGGCAGACCTCCCAGAGGAGTAAAGCCTCCAAAGGTGGAAAATGCGGGAAAGATCTTCCTGCGATTAGTTGCTTACGTGGGAAAGCATTATTGGTTTCAGTGGATCCTGGTGGCGATCTGCATTGTGGGCAGCGTGCTTGCGAACCTTCAGGGTACCATGTTTACTAAAACTTTGATCGATGAATACATTAAACCCTTATACAAGACGGCGCAGGAGGGCGGCGTCGTGGATTATTCCGGACTGCTTTCCGCCATGTCGAGGGTAGCCATCTTTTACGCCATCGGCATTGCCTGTACGTACCTTCAGGCCAGGATCCTCCTTGTGGTGACGCAGGGAACCATGAAGCGCCTACGTAATGAGATGTTTGAACACATGGAAAAGCTCCCCATCAAGTATTTTGACACTCATTCCCACGGCGACGTCATGTCCCTTTACACCAATGACGTGGATACCCTGCGCCAGATGGTGAGCCAGAGCATGCCGCAGATGTTTAACTCCGTCATCACCGTGGTCAGCACTTTTATCAGCATGATCGTTTTAAGCGTTCCCCTGACGGGACTTACCATTGTCATGGTGCTGATCATGCTCTTCACCTCCGGCAAGATCGCGGGCCTTTCCGGAAAGAACTTCATCGCCCAGCAGAAGAATCTTGGTAAGGTGAACGGATATATCGAGGAAATGATGAGCGGCCAGAAGGTGGTAAAGGTATTTTGCCATGAGGAAAAGAGCCTTAAGGAATTCAGGGAATTAAACGACGCACTTTATGACAGCGCCTATAAGGCAAATAAGTTTGCCAACATTATGATGCCCATCAATGCACAGATCGGCAACGTTTCCTACGTGCTGTGTGCCTGCGTGGGCGGCGCCCTTGCGTTAAACGGCGTGGGCGGATTTACCATCGGCGGACTCACTGCGTTCCTGACGCTGAATAAGGGCTTTAACATGCCCATCAATCAGGTGAGCATGCAGATGAACTCCATCGTCATGGCACTGGCAGGCGCAAAGCGCATATTCGATCTCCTGGATGAAAAGCCGGAGGTGGATGAGGGCTACGTAACGCTTGTCCGGGCAAAGAAGGAAAACGGGCAGATCGTTGAGTGTCAGGAGAGAACGGGCCTTTGGGCCTGGAAGCATACCCATCAGGCAGACGGCAGCGTTACTTACGTTGAGCTGAAGGGCGAGGTGGTATTCGAC
>ONSO01000221.1 GCA_900320485.1 uncultured Lachnospiraceae bacterium
GGGATGGAACGAGTTTGTGACGTTGCTGTTCTACGGGGCTTTTATCGGTGCGGATGAAATAGTCTTTGGCAATATGTTTGCAAGAGGCAAACGCAGTTACGGGTTCCTGATGCTTTCGCCGCAGGGAAAGAGAACCTTGCGTCGCGGGGTTTTGGGGGAACTGCTGACGTTTTTGATCATGGCAATGCTTCTCCTTTTTGCCGTGGAACTGATAAAGGAGCGGATGGGGATCAATGACGGGATTTACGCCCGGGGAGCAGTGTTTGCGGCGGGAGACGCGCTGCTGATCTATTTTGTAACAGTCCTTGCGTTAAACTTAAAGGCGTTGGCAAGAAGCGAAGTTGTCAGAGTTTTGCTGCTCCTGCCGGAAATCGGGATTGTCATTTTACTGGCAAACCTTTACTGGCAGATGCCATGGATCATTGGGATCATGGTAGCGGTTGGAGACATTTTACTTACCGTAAGTTATTTGCTTCAGATTGAGAGGAGTTGGAAGGAGGCGTTTTTGGATGCGTGAAAGGTTAGGGGTTGTAAAGCGGTGCGTTTTGGCACTTCCGTTTGGTTCCCGCATGGGGCTGAAGAAAAAACGATATTGGGCCTTGCATCTTGCAACGCTGACTATTGGAATGGCCCTTATCCTGTTTGGAATGGTGAATTTACAAAGATATGGCGTACGGTCGGGGAGTGGCGGTCTTTTGGAAAATATAGACATCTTGCTTGACTGTATTGCCTTTGGCGGCATTATCATAAGCATTCCCCCTTGCGTCATCAGCTTTTATGGCGCAGAGCTTCAAACGGGTTTTGTTTCGCAATCCATTCTTTCAAGAAAGCTGCAGACGGGGATCATTTCCATGAGTGGCTTTTTGCTGAACGCCCTGACATATGGGAGCGTAGTTTTGCTGGGATCCTTGTTTGGCTTCGGAAAGCATATGGGAGGGGCCATGATCGCTGTTGCAGTCTGCATGGATTTTTGCATGATCTTATGCGTGTTGGGCCTTCGGTTTGAAAGAGCCATGCAGTTCCTGAGCGGCCTGTTGACCATTCTTTTAGTGAAGCCCCTGGTATCTTTCCTGAAGCAGGGGGTGTGGTTCCGTGAAAACACGGGGAAGGCTTGTCTGACGGGGATGGCGATCCTGGCATTGGGAAGCCTCTTGCAATTTTTGCTACTCTGGTTTTGGCATAAGAAAATCATAAGTAACTACGGCAAAAGCAAGCTGTGGAGGAGAGAAAAATGATCAATGATCTAAAGTTGGCCATTCGTTTGCTGAAATTTGGAAAAATAAAGCCCCTTGACATTGGAATTGGGGTCGCAACCATGGTAATCCTGGCGCTTGTCTTCGCATTTATCGGGAACTACGAATTAGTGCATTTGATATTCCTGCTGCTTATTTTGGAAATCAGCGTCATACCGGTCTCTTTGCTGAGTGAAGTATTATACTCTGACTTCCCTTTAGCCTGCAAGAGTTCTAAAAAATTACAGATCGAGGTACCGGTGATCATTGGATTATTGACAAGTTTTGCCGGATTCATGATTTTTATTTTATTTTCCATTATGATCGCAGGGGACAAGGAGTTTGGAGACATTCTTTTTTTGAGCGCCGTGATGTGTACGATCATTCCGGCGACGGTAAACATGTTCAGGAAAGGATTAGCGCTAACAATGCTCTTTACGGCAATTGTAACGGCGCCTGTTATTTTCGGAGCGCTTGCGTACAAAGATTTGGAAGAGCCGTTTTATTTTGGGGCTAAGACAATGATCAAACTGTTTACGCGGCTTCGATACGGAAGATGGGAGGCAGTGGGATGCGGTTTTTTGTATATGGTAACAATCAGCATTGTGGAATATGCCCTGCTTCGCATGACGTGGAAAAGTGAAGAGTCATTGTATACCCGGAAATTAAAAAAAGAGATGGGACTTGGGGAGATTTGACGTAGAAAAAATATAAAACCGTAAGAAAACCGTCAAAGTCTCACTTGCGGAAATTGTTTTTCAATGCTATACTCTAAGTCGATAGGTGAGATGATAAAGGAGAAGTCATTGCAGCTTGGGAATGATTTCTCCTTATTTTCTGTTTTTGTTTTTATCAGTTTTTAGGGTGGAAACAATAGGTTTAGAAGACGAAAGGTTTGGAAAACGAATTGGAAGAGAATTTGAAGGAAAAGTACGAGAATAAGTTGGAAGAAATGATGGTGGAATCAGGCGTGGACGACGCGAAGATGGATGACATTAAGGACCGGCTTGATCCCAGGATTCAGCGCGCCCTGGATGACATGGGCTTTGCAAAGCTGACGCCCATTCAGGAACAGGCAATTCCTGCGCTTTTGGAAGGCTGGGACATCATCGGCCAGGCGCAGACGGGAACGGGAAAGACGGCAGCCTTCGGCATTCCGCTGATCCAGCGGGTAGATCCGGAGCTTCAAAAGCTTCAGGCAGTGGTTCTGTGCCCGACCAGAGAGCTTGCCATTCAGGCGGCGCTAGAGCTTCGCAAGATTGCAAAGTATATTGAGGGACTGCGCATCCTTCCCGTTTACGGCGGCCAGGAGATCGGGCGTCAGATCCGTGCCCTGCCCGGAACGCAGATCGTTGTCGGAACGCCGGGGCGCGTGATGGATCACATGAACCGTCATACCATTAAGCTGGACAATGTTTCCATGGTAGTGCTGGACGAGGCGGATGAGATGCTGAACATGGGTTTTCGCGAGGACATGGAGGTCATTCTCGGCGCCATTCCCGGGGAACATCAGACGGCACTGTTCTCGGCAACCATGCCAAAGCCCATTCTGGAGATCACGGGAAAGTTCCAAAAAGAGGATACAAAGCATATCCGAGTGGCTACGGGGGAATTGACGATCCCTCTGGTGAGCCAGAAATATTTCCTAATCAAAAATGCGGATAAGGATAAGGCAACGGTGCGCCTTTTGGAGTATTATGACCCGAAGCTGTGCCTGATTTTCTGCAATACCAAGGCTAAGGTGGAGGAGCTTTCCGAGGTGCTGAAGAAGGCGGATTTCCAGGCGGAGGGACTGCACGGAGACCTGATCCAGCATCAGCGTGACATTGTCATGAACCGCTTCCGGAACGGCAGTACCAATATTCTGATCGCCACGGACGTGGCAGCCAGAGGCATTGACGTGGATGACGTGGAGATTGTCATCAATTATGACGTTCCTTTGGATAATGAGTATTACGTACACCGCATCGGCAGAACCGGGCGCGCCGGCAAGACGGGCATGTCCTTTACCTTTGCCAATGCAAGGGAGCTTCGCCGCATCCGGGAGATTGAAAGATTTTGTAAGACGACCATCGAGGAGAGAAAGCTGCCCGATGCCTCCAAGGTATTAAAATCCAAGGCCAGAAAGGTCCTGAATTCCGCGTGGGAGCTCAAGGATCATGAGGACATTGGACTCATGAAGGTTTATCTGCAGCGCATGATGGACAAGAATGAATGCGATATTTTTGATCTTGCGGCGTGTATGCTAAAGCAGGAGATCGGCGACAAGGGCGAGGAAATCTTAGAGGACAAGCCCCAGCCTAAGCGCGGCCGCGGCAGCAGAAGCGGCGAAGGCAGCAGAAGGTTTGGGCGCCGCGACGAGGAAGGCCGGGAAGGTAAGGAAGGCGGCAGAAGGTTTGGGCGCCGCGACGAGGAAGGCCGGGAAGGTAAGGAAGGCGGCAGAAGGTTTGGGCGCCGTGACGAGGAAGGCCGG
>ONSO01000220.1 GCA_900320485.1 uncultured Lachnospiraceae bacterium
TGATCCACGCCGTTGACGTGGAGGGAAAAAATCGGGGCATAGAAGAGGAACTGGCCGGGATGCTGGGAGAGTACGAAGGACTCCCGGTGACTTACGCCGGGGGCGTACATGATTATGAGGACGTAAGACTTCTGAAACGATTAGGCAGGGGAAGGCTGAACGTCACGGTGGGAAGTGCCTTGGATCTCTTTGGTGGGAAATTATCCTGGCGGGAAGTATTGAAAACGTGCCGGGAAGAATCATAAAACGTCTAAGGGAGGACTGTCGATGGAAGGCAATCAGGAAAAACGCCACACCAATCACGTGATCATTGTGACTTCGGATGCCGCTAACGCGAACGTAAGACAATTTAAGATACGTACCTGGGTCCTGGGCTTGATCGTCATCGTATTGTTTGCCGCATTTGGCGCACTGTTGGGATTTCTGTTTTATGAGGAGAGGATCTGGCAGGCAGCCATCGAAAAGAGCAATCAGCAGCTGCAGAAAATGGAAGCCTTGTCTCTGGAGAAGGATGCCGTTAAGGCGGAAATGGAGAAGAAAGAGCTGGAGCTGACGGAAGAGATCCAAAACCTGAAGGATGAAGTGCAGATTCTTTCCACTACGTTGAACCAGAAGGTAGAGAGTGAGAAAAATCTGAGGGAGACCTTGGAATCGCTCAGCGTTCCCACGGGATTTCCGGTCAATGGTTCCGCGTCTTCCATTGAAACGGAGGGCGGAGACAAGCCGGGGGTGAAGATCGAGACTTCCGCAGGCGTCGTTGTCATTGCCACGGCAAAAGGAACGGTCATCGCAGTAAACGATGACCTTGAATACGGACATAACGTATGGGTGGATCACGGAAATGGATACGTAACCATTTATCGTTGCCAGAGCGATCCGGCCCTGAAGATCGGAGACGAGGTATATCAGGGAACGGCCATTTTCCTCGTGGAAGAGGGAAAGACGACCATCGGTTACCAGATGATGCTGAATGGTGAGTATTTGAATCCGCTGGACGTGATCGAGATCAAGGGCTGATCGCAGGGATCATTTTTGAGGCATGCGGTCAAACACAAGCTCATAGCCGTCATTTCCATAGTTGAGGGAACGATTTACGCGGCTGATGGTTGCGGTGGATGCACCGGTTTTTTCTGCAATGTCAAGATAGGTTTTATGGTCCCGCAGCATGGAAGCCACTTCAAATCGCTGGGAAAGAGAGAGCAGTTCATTCACGGTGCACAGATCCTCAAAAAAAGCGTAGCATTCGCCTCTGTCCTTTAAGGTCAGGATGGCATCAAACAGGGAATCCACTGCTTCGGTCTTTATTTTTTTGTTCATGAGGGTACCTCCGTACTTTTATACTGTAAAGTTTTACATAACTGTATTTTAGCATACTAAAGTTTGAAAGTAAAGCCCCCTGATGGGAGTTTTCGTTCAAATTTGACGTGACGGATTATAAGAAACGAGGGAAATACGATGACGATCAACAATGATGATCTTTTGGGAAGCATTCTTGCCAGTTTGGAAAGAATCAAATATATCGAGCCGGAGGACATCCCAAACATTGATCTTTACATGGATCAGGTGACCAGCTTTATGGACGGTAGGCTGAAATCAACGGTCCGGAATCCCGGGGATGACAGGATCCTCACTAAGACCATGATCAACAACTATGCTAAAAATGATCTGATCCCGCCACCCGTGAAAAAGAAATATACCAAAGAGCACGTGATGCTTTTGATCTTCATCTATTACTTTAAAGGGATCCTTTCCATTAATGACATTCAAAAGCTTTTGACGCCCATAACGGACACCTATTTTGAATGCGGAAGGGAGTTTGATCTCGAGAGCGTTTACAGAGAAGTGATCAGCATGGAGAAGGGGCAGCTGGAAGGCTTGAAGGAAGACGTGAAAAAGAAGTTTCAGGAGTCTTTGGAGACCTTTGGTGATGCGCCTGAGGGCGGAAAGGAATTTCTTCAAAAGTTTGCCTTTATATGCCTGTTGAGCTATGACGTATACGTTAAGAAGCTGATGATCGAAAAGCTGGTGGACGAGCTCGCAACGGAAATGCCAAAGGGCGGCAAGAAAAAAGAAACCGAGAAGAAAGAAGCCGAGAAGAAAGATCCCGGAAAAAAGGACGTAAAAAAAGAGTGACCGAAAACGGTCACTCTTTAATTTTGACGTTTTTCATGGCCCAGATTTTAAGGGCATTGGCATTAGTACTGATCTTGTCCAGGGAATCCAGTATGGATTGGAAATCCGCCCGTTCCCATTCCTGCACAACGCCGTCCTCGGAGATGGCGATGAGAGTGGAACGAATGGTTTCAATGTCTTTTAAGGAGCCTAATACCTTAAGTGCCAGACGGTCAAAATCGTCAATGGTCACTTCCCGTACGGTTCCTTTTCCCAAAGGACATTCGCGTGCGCAGTACGCATTGCATAGCTCGGGCATATTATAGGCCTCTGCCATGGACTTCACTTCTTCAGGATAAGGCATGATGGCGTCCAGTTCGATCCTGGCAAGCCTTGTGCGGTCAATTCCGATGATCTCAGCCGCCTTTTCCCGGCTTGAAAAATCCTCGTTATTTTCCGCTGCTTCGCATCTTGCAAGATAATACATGTTGTCAGCAGCTTTTGTGGCTTTCTTACCCATTTTTCCCCCTTGTGCATATTTTGCATAACGTATTTAAGTCCCATCGACTATTTATTTTACCTTGTATTTTGTTTCTTGTAAATATGGAATCTTAGGTTTTTCAGTTTCGTGCAGGAATTGTTGCGATTTAGGATTGTGCCGGGGGGGATTTCATGATAGAATGTCTTTGGTTTGCACGTAAGCAGAAGCCTTCACTTTCAGGAGGGAAAAACTTTGGAAAACAAGAATGAAACACTGATCGAGTTGAAGCACGTTAAAAAGGTATTTAATGATGGGGTAACGCTCATTGAAGATTTAAGTCTGGAGATCAAAAAGGGGGAATTTGTAACCTTGCTTGGACCTTCCGGCTGTGGTAAAACGACAATCCTTCGGATGATCGGAGGATTTGATAAGCCCACTTCAGGGGAGCTTTTGTTAAACGGAAAGGACATCAGTGACCTTCCGCCCAATGAAAGACCCATCAACACGGTTTTTCAGAAGTATGCCCTGTTTCCACATCTGAACGTATATGACAACATTGCCTTTGGACTGAAGATCAAGGGCCTTGATAAAAAAGCGCAGGATGAAAAGGTAAAGAAGGTTCTGGAAATGGTGGATCTGGAGGGGTTTGAAAAGAGAAGCATCAGCACCCTTTCCGGAGGACAGCAGCAGAGGATCGCAATTGCCCGCGCCATAGTAAATGAACCGGAAGTCCTCTTGCTGGATGAGTCTCTGAGCGCCTTGGATTATAAGATGCGCAAGGAGATGCAGCTGGAGCTGAAGGAGATGCACAGAAAGCTTGGGATCACCTTTATTTTTGTTACGCATGATCAGGAAGAGGCTTTGACCATGTCAGACAAAGTGGTTGTCATGTCGGACGGAGACATTCAGCAGATCGGTACGCCCGAGGACATTTACAACGAGCCCAAAAACCTTTTTGTGGCAGACTTTATCGGCGAAAGCAACATTTTTAAGGGAAAGATGGTCGGGAAAAAGCAGGTGGAATTCTGCGGCTCCGTCTTTGACTGCGTGGATGATTATGCAGTGGATACCGTCATTGACGCCGTAGTGCGTCCGGAGGACGTGGAGATCACGACGCCGGAGGCAGGGAACCTTAAGGGAGAAGTGATCGCCTGTGACTTCAAGGGGATTTTC
>ONSO01000219.1 GCA_900320485.1 uncultured Lachnospiraceae bacterium
GCTTCACGCCAAACTTCTTGTAAATTGCCTGTACAAAGGCTGAACAGTCAATTCCCTTGGTCAGGCTGGTTCCGCCAAACTTATAGGGGTTGCCCAAAAACTGCTTTGCATATTCCACCATGTCAACGCGTACGTTGGAAACGCCGTTGCCATACTGAAGCTCCGACATGGTAATTGCCGTATCCAGCTTCGTCTCCACGGTCACGTAATCAGAGAAAACGTATGCATCCTCATCATCCACCATGACGTGGATCCAATCCTCCAGATCCTCAACAAACTCCAGCTCCTCGCCCTTGGCGATCTGGGTCATGACCTGGCAGTCCGTATTAGGCTCCTGGCGCACGTTAAGCCCGTTTTCCTTTGCAATGACTACGGTCTCCGCAAGATTCTTAGCCGTGTTAACCGCATTTGCCCCGGTCAGGAAATACTCACAGCTGACATAACCCGTCACCTCACCGGACTGGATCTTTGCCCAGCCATCCCGGATCTCCAGCACTTCACCCGCGGCGTGATTACGCATTTTCCCCACAAGCTTACCATCGGTGGAGGGCGTTTCGCGCACGTTTAAATTCGCACCTTCCGTATTGGCAATGCCAAGATTGGTATATCCCCAATAAGCTCCCTGTGACGCGTCCGCAAAAGATACAAGCTCCTCCTCGGAATACTCCATCTGAAAAATGGAAGCCACGCCCACGTTTGCAAGAAGCTGCTCTCCTTCTGCCGCATCAGCATGCATGGGAGCTGCGGCAAAGCATACTGCCATCGCCGCAACGGCAAGCTTCATTTTATTTTGAAATCTGCGTTCGATCATTCTTTGCTAACCCCACATTTTGTTACAGAATTGTTACAACCTGTTACAAATTATAACTGAGATGGCCCTGTTCTGTCAACCCTTATGGTAAAACTTTAGTATTTCTTCAGAATTTACTAAACGCATTTATGCTTCCTTTTCCTGATCCATAATGGCGAAAGCAATGTTGGTAGCATGGTCGGCAACTCTCTCGAGGCCCGAGATCACGTCGGAAAACAGCATCCCCGCCGCAGGCGTGCATTCGCCCCTGGTAAGTCTTTCCACGTGAGCCTTTTGGAATTCCCGCTCCATTTCATCCACGTGATCCTCCAGCTCTACCACGTCCTGCATATGCGTGTATTCGCTCTTTACAAACATTTCAATGGCGTACTGGACGATCTTATTTACCATCTCCAGCATCTCACCCATTTCCTGCTGGGCTTCCTTGCTAAAGCTGGAGCCATCCGCCTTCCGCTGACGCGCACAGTCCGCCACGTTCTCCGCATGGTCACCAATGCGCTCAATGTCGTTCACTACGTGGAACAGGGCACCGATGCTCTTCAAGTCCTCGATGGGAAGGGTGCTTTGGTTGATCTTAACAAGATAATCCGTAATGGCATGGTTTAAGAAGTTGATGTTCTTCTCCACCTCATAAACCTCGTTGATGTCATCCTCGTCCAGAGTGATCAGAGCATTCATGGCACGGTTCAGATTCTCATTAGCCAGGGAAGCCATGCGGTCCAGCTCCTTAATGACTTCCACCACAGCCGTTGCAGGGTTGAAGACCACCTTCTCGCCAATGTATTTCAGCTGATAGCTCTCGCGGTAACCCACCTTCTTGTCCTCGCCGGGAACGCACAGGCACGCCAGCTTCACAATGATACCGGAGAACGGGAACAGCACGATTACCTGGAAAATCTTGATCAGCGTGTGCGCGTTTGCAACAAACCGACCGTTGTCTGCGGAGATCATCTTGATCAGGGCGATCACCTGATCCTCCGCCACAAACAGAACAACATAGATCAATGCCGTACCGATTACGTTAAACCAGAAATGTATAAGAGCTGCCCGTTTTGCATCCTTTTTACCCGCCAGGGATGCAAGCAGCGCCGTGGAGCAGGCACCAATGTTACAGCCGAGGATAATGTACAGCGTAATGTGCAGGGAAAGAAGATCTTGATTTGCAAGAAGCAGGACAATGCTGACCGTCACGGAAGAACTCTGGATAATGGAAGTCAATACCAATCCCATAAGCGTTGCCATGAACGGATTTTTCAAGGATGACAAAAGATTTACCACCGCAGGTTCACTCTTCATGGCTGACATGGCGCTTGACATGGTACTAAGTCCCAAGAAAAGAACGCCAAAACCGATGATGATCTCAGAAAACTTTTTCACGTTCTCATTTTTAACAAACATCACGCAGAGCACGCCCGCCAATAAGATAACGGGGGCATATGCCGACAGATTAAACGAAACAAGCTGTGAGGTAACGGTGGTACCGATGTTGGCACCGAAGATAACGCCTGCCGCCTGATACAGATTCATCAAGCCTGCGTTTACAAAGCTGACCACCATGGCCGTACAGGCCGATGATGACTGAATAATGGCGGTGAAGATCACGCCGACGATCATTCCGGTAAAGCGGTTTGTGGTAAAAAGCTCCAAGATCTGCCTCAGCTTTGCGCCCGCCACCTTTTCGATGGAATCACTCATGACTCGCATGCCAAACAAAAACAGACCTAATCCACCAGCCATTGATAAAAGAACGTTTGCACTCATATAACTTTCCCTTCGTACCTTCCTCCAACCCCGGGAGGCTTTCCAACTCTCTATCCCATTTCAACACATACACCTTTATTTTAAGGGATAATTGGGAAAGTTACAACCCTTTTTTCAAGTTTCCTAAAGATTTGTAGATCATTTATAGAGTTTCCCACTTTTCGGGAGCACACTCCTCCACGTCCCTGGAGATCTGCGTCTTTAGTTCCTCCACCGTGGCAAACTTACGCTCCGGCCTGCAAAAATGATGCAGATACACCTGAACCTCGCGTCCATACAGATCCCCGTCAAAGTCATAGAGGAAGGTTTCGATCCCCGCAGGATTCTCCGCGCCGTTTACCGTTGGTTTCTTTCCCACGTTGGTCACGCCCCGGTACAGTTTTTCATCCACCCTGACCTTAGAGGCATATACGCCAAAGGGCGGCAATAATTTTTCCTCCGGAGGGACCACGTTTACGGTGGGAAATCCCAGAACGTGCCCCAGATGACGCCCATGCACCACGATGCCGTCCACCTGATAGGATTCACCAAGAAACCTTTGTACTTCTTCCATTTTTCCCTCTTCCACCAGGCGACGGATATAGGTTGAGCTCACGGGAATGTCATCGATGCGTACCTTCTCGATGGTCTTCACCTCAAAATCCAGCTCCGCGGAGAGCCTCCGCAGAAGGGCCGCGTCGCCCTTGCCATATTGTCCGAAGGAAAGGTCTTCTCCGGCTGCAATAAACTTACCGTTAAGTGCCGCGCAAAGATACCTTCTTGCAAAATCCTCTGCGGGAATGGCCGCCGTATCGCGGTTCATGGGGAATTCCACCAGAACGTCCACCCCAAGCTCGCGAAAGATCCTCCGCTTCTCCTCCCGAGTCATCAAGACCTTGCCGTCACTGAGTCCAAACAAAACGGAGGGCGAAACGTCAAAGGTAAAAACGCATGCTGCAAGCCCCTCCCGCTTTTTCTCCAGGATTTCTTCCAAAAGTCTTCTGTGACCCACGTGCACGCCATCAAACTTCCCGATGGCAATTGCCATCTCTCTATTCAATTGAAAATCCAGACTGTCCGCTATGATTTCCAAAGCATTTACTCCTTATTGCATCTTTTGACGTCAGGTTTCCTTTCGGGAAACAGTCATAAAAACATCTTCACGGGGCGGAACTTACCTGTACCTTTCACGTAAGCGTAAACCCCGAGGAATTCGCCATCTGAGGAACACGCGCGGATCTGCTCACCGGAGAACGCATCCCCTGAAGTCTCGGCGACAACGCCCTCCCGCGGGATCTCATTTCCATTCCGCAAAAGCCTGTCAAACTCCGGCTTAACACGTAAGCGCTTGTATCCTTCAAACGCACTCTCCGTAGGGATCAGAACGCCGGCAAGTTCCAGCGGGGCCGCGTCGCGGATCGCCTGCAGTTCTCCCAGCGTCAATGCCTGATCCAGCGTATATCTTCCAACCCTGGTCCGGCACAGGGACTTCATGGTGCCGCCGCATCCAAGCTTTTCTCCTGCGTCTGCACAAAGCGTGCGGATATAAGTTCCCTTGGTGCAGACCACGCGGAACTTTACCACGGGCAAAGCCATCTCGAGGATCTCCATCTCCAGGATCTCGACCCGCCTTGCCTTCCGCTCCACTTCCTTTCCCTCCCGGGCAAGCTCATAAAGCTTCTTCCCGCCAACCTTTAGGGCACTGTACATGGGCGGAACCTGGTCATAGGGACCGACAAAGCCCATGAGAGCCTGCCGTACCTCCTCTTCGGACGCCTCCACCGGTTTCTCGGAAAGCACCGTTCCCGATATGTCCTGCGTATCCGTGGACACACCTAAAAGAAGCTCTGCCACATACTCCTTGTCCCTTTCGGCGAGCATGTCACAAAGCTTCGTCCCGGTTCCAAGACACACGGGCAAAACTCCCGTGGCGTCCGGATCCAGAGTTCCCGTGTGACCAACCTTTTTTTGTCTGCAAATGCCCCGCATCTTTGCCACCACGTCATTGGAGGTAAAGCCGGCTTCCTTCTTTACAACAATAATTCCATTTAACATGAACGTTCCTCTAATGCCTGACATACAGGCACTTTCCAAAGGGAAGGCCTTCCTTACTCGCCAAGCTGCTTTTCGATCTCTGCGGAGAGATTGTTGACGCAGTCATAAAACGTTCCCTTCATGGTACAGCCTGCTGCCCTTGCATGACCGCCGCCGCCAAAATATGCCGCAACCTTTGACGCATCCACGCAAGTATCCGTACGCAGGCTCACCTTATACTCCAGCGTCCCCGTCTCATACATGAAAATGGCGCAGCTTACGCCCTTGATGTTCCTGAGCTGATTGACGATCCCTTCAAAATCGCGGTTCGTCACGCCATAAAAATCCATGGTCCTGCGGTCAATGACGCTGACAATGCATCTGCCACCCATGAAACGAATGCTCTCCATCAGGGCCCGGCCCATGATCTGGGACTGTACGTAGGTCTTCTGATAGAAGGTCTCCTGAATGATGCGATAAAAATCAAAGCCAAAGCTGATCAGATGCGCCGCCTTCTTCATGGTCTCCGGCGTCGTGCTCTCATACTGGAACACGCCGGTATCGTGAATCATGCCGACGTAAATGGACTTTGCGATCTCCGCGTCCATTCTTTCCGGCTCGATGAGATCATAGATCAGTTCGCAGGCGGAACCCACCTTGGGATCCACGTAATTCAGCGTTCCGCAGCCGCCTGGATTGGTCACGTGATGATCTATGTTAATGATCTTTCCCGCAGTCTCTGCGTATTTCTGCCCAAGGCCGGTGCGCTCTAAGTTACAGTCTAAAATAAACAGAACGTCAAAGGGCTTCTCGTCCGGAAAATCCGTCACGATCTCCGAAAAACCGCAAAGCTCCGCAAACACCGGATCCGGCTCCTCCAGATAGACCGTAACCCGCGCTCCCTTCAGATTCTGTTTTAAGTATTGCCAAACGGAAAGGCAAGCGCCCACGCAGTCGCCATCGGGCTTTTGATGTCCCGTGATGGCGATGCGCTTTGCACCTGCACACTCACTTAAAAGATTTAATTCCATATTCCACTTCCATTTCCAAATCAGGCTCTCTTACTCCTCGGGATCCTCTTCGTCCGCTTCCCCGTCTTCCATATCTTCGTCATTTTCGTCCGATCCTTCCTCGTCTTCGTCATCAAAGCCGTCCGCATCTTCATCGTCGGGTCCGTCCGCGTCTTCCACTACGTCACCGCGGAGAATGGCCGTCTGCCTGTCCTGCGCCATGACTTCGTCGATCTTGTGGGACATGTCAACGCCATAAGCAATGGACTGATCCATCACAAACGTGATCTCCGGCGTATTGCGAAGATTGATGGTGTGCGCCAGCTGCCTCCGAATGTATCCCATGGCGCTGTTTAAGCCTTCCAGCGTCTTCTTGCAGGCATCCTCGCCGCCAAGAACGCTGATCCAGGCCTTACAGCTCTTTAAGTCCGGTGCCACCTCTACGGCTACGACGCTTGTCCAGGGACTGATCCTGGGGTCTTTGATCTCCTTGCGGATAATCTCCGCAAGGACCTTCTGAACCTCCCCGTTAATACGGGTATTTTTAATACTGTTTTTTCTCATACTCTTCCTTACTTTCCTGATGCCTAAACATGGCAGTTGCGGATACCCGGTCTGATACTGTCCGGGTACTAACGAATGCCCGGCCCGTTACTGCCTGCGCACTTGCGAATACCCGGCCCGTTACTGCCTGCGCACTTGCGAATGCCCGGCCCGTTACTGCCTGCGCACTTGCGAATGCCCGGCCTGTTACTACCTGGGAACCTCCACCATGACGTAGGCTTCTACCACGTCAAGCTCCTGCATCTGGTCAAATCCTTCAAACACCAGACCACACTCAAAGCCTGCCTTTACTTCCTTTACGTCATCCTTGAAACGCTTTAAGGATGCCAGCTTGCCTTCGTAGATCTGCTCGCCCTCTCTCGTAATGCGCACCTTGCAATCCCTCTGGAACGTGCCGTCCAATACGTAGGAACCGGCAATGTTTCCGATGGCGGATGCACGGAAGATCTGACGAACCTCTGCGTGACCGATGACCTTCTCCTCGAAGATGGGATCCAGCATACCCTTCATGGCAGCCTCCACGTCCTCGATGGCCTGATAGATGACCTTGTAGAGGCGGACGTCAACGCCCTCTCTCTCGGCGGTTGCCTTTGCCGTAGCGTCGGGACGCACGTTAAAGCCGATGATGATGGCATTGGATGCGCTTGCAAGAACCACGTCGGACTCATTGATGGCACCAACGCCGCCATGGATGCACTTTACAACCACCTCGTCATTGGAAAGCTTTAACAGGGAAGTCTTCACTGCCTCAACGCTACCCTGTACGTCAGCCTTCACAATCAGGTTCAGTTCCTTCAGATTGCCTTCCTTGATCTGGGAGAACAGGTCATCCAGGGACATCTTGCCCTTGGTCTCTTCCAGCATCTTCTCCTTATTCTGAGCCATGTAAGTCTCGGCAAAGCTCTTTGCCGTCTTATCACTGTCA
>ONSO01000216.1 GCA_900320485.1 uncultured Lachnospiraceae bacterium
CCTTCAGCTTCTCAATGATCTTAACCTCGGTTGCGATGGATGCGTGGTCCGTGCCGGGCTGCCAAAGGGCATTGTAGCCCTGCATTCTCTTAAATCGGATCAGGATGTCCTGCATGGTATTGTCCAGCGCATGCCCCATGTGGAGCTGCCCCGTGATGTTTGGGGGCGGGATCACGATGGTAAAAGGTGTTTTCGAATGATCCACTTCCGCGTGGAAATACTTCTTGTCCAGCCATTTCTGGTACAGCTTGTCCTCAATGCCTTGAGGATCATAGGTCTTTGCCAGCTCCTTGCTCATTTGCTCTCTCCTTTATTTCTTATTCTCTTTGTTTGCGTACTACTTTCACTCACAAAAACCTCCTGCTTCGCAGGAGTCGCTGCTTCGCAGCTTATGTTTTTGTTTCGTGCTTAGCCCGGAAATCGCAGATTTCCGCGCGCTTGGCTCGGGTGAAACCAAATGCCCTGCTTCGCAGGTCGCTTGGTTTCCTTCCTGTTTCACTCATAAAAACCGTCTGCTTCGCAGCCGTCGTCGCTTCGCGACTCCCGTTTTTATTTCGTGCACGCTCGGGTGAAACCAAATGCCCTGCTTCGCAGGTCGCTTGGTTTCCTTCCTCGCTAACAAAAATGCCCTTTGCAAACGATTTGTTTGCAAAGGGCGTTCATAACGCGGTACCACCTTTGTTTTTAGAAGGTCTTGCGGCCTTCCTCTCCGGGACTTCTTCCGCCAACCTGCATTTCCGCAGACGGTCCAAAGTCTGATCCTGTAACGGGAATCCCCCGTGAAAGCCTACTCACTGCGCCTTGCCGCGCCTCGCATTTCCCCTGCCGCTCCCGTCCCTTGCCGAGCACGTTCGCGTCCGTTTTTCCTGCGATCTCTTCAGCCCTCCGGCTCCGAAGCTACCTTCCGCTTTCCTCTCCCGCAATGCCCTCACAGCACCCGCAATACTCTTTGACGGGCAGGCATTTTCTCTGTCAGGCGGCTTTTAAGCGTACTCTTCTTCCTCACTGCCTTTGAATTGTTTATAGTGAAAAATATACCGCCTGCCTCAGAAAAAGTCAAGCAGTTTTTTCCCGTCTTAAAGTAGTTTTTTCCCGTCTTAAAGTATTGCAGATTTTTCCGTCTTAAAGCCTTGCCACGGATTCGCGCAGGATCATCCTGCCGTCGATGCGGATGGGTTCTCTGGATATTTCCTTGTCCTCTTCCGTGAGCATGCCGATCAGCGTCTCCGCCGCCCGATATCCGATCTCCTTAAGCGGCAACTCATTGGTGGTAAGGCCCGGATATAAATACTCCGCTACCTGCCGATTGTCAAAACCCGCGATGGACAGATCCGTGCCAATGGCAATGCCCATCTCATGCGCGTAATCATATGCTCCGCCGGCCATCAGGTCATTCATGCACCAAATGGCGGTAAGGTTCTGGTCTGCCAGCTTCTTTGCGCATTCATAACCGGATTCCCTCTCCCAGTTTCCATAGACCGTCCACTCCGGATTATAAGGGATGGATGCTTCAAACAGCGCCCTCTGGCACCCGAGAAGCCGCTCCCTGGTATGAAGGTTATCCGCCGTTCCCGCAATGATGCCGATCCTGCGATGCCCCATGTCCGTCAGGTACTTCACCATGTCGTATCCTGCCTTCTCATCATTTAGCACGATGGAAGGGAATCTTTGATTTTCGGATTCTGCATAGGCCACCACCGTGGGCAGGCTGAAATCTTCCGGAAGACAACGGATCACCCTTCCGTGCCCCGCCACGTAAAGAAGGCCGTCCACCTTGATGGACTTCAGTTCATTCAGCACGGGGCTGAGCATGCTCTGGAGCTTTTTCTCGTCATTATACCAGGTGTCCCGCCATTTGTCATAAAGGCGAAGATTCATGATCACGGTCCTGTACTCATGCTCCTCACAGCACGCCATGGCTGACTCCAGGATGGGCGTTGTGCTAAACTGCCCAAGATCCTCTGCCACAATGCTGATGGTCCTGGTGCTTTGCTTTCTCATGCTTGCCGCATAATAGTTCGGCTGATATCCGGTCTCCTTAACGGCCTGCCATACCCTCTGTCTCGTTTTGTCACTGACGTTGGGCTTCCCGTTCAAGATGTTTGAAACGGTACTGGGTGATACGTTACACATTTTCGCAATTTCTTTTACGGTGATCATGACCTTTCTCCTCTTGTAAACAGTTAAAAGCTTTTCATTTCTTTCCTCACTCTATTATAATAGATTTTTTTATCGATGGGAAGAATCGTTTTACTATTTTTAATAATATCGGCAATTTTTACGTAAACGTACATGCCTGTCCACATGATTTTTCCTGATCTTTTATGTTTTTTGTAAAATTGCGGTCACGGGCTCCTTCCTTGCCGCAACGCTTGATCCGCGTAAAAGGAAGTTGGCGAGTACGGTAATCCATGGTTTGCTCCGATGCAACGCTAGATCCGCGTAAAAGGGAGTCTGCAACGTTTCCTTCGCAAACTCCCTCTTCGTTTCTTTGTTCTAAAATCATAAAACCTTTTATGCCATTTTACTTCACTGTTCCGTCAAATTCCAGGCTTCCGGCTCCTCCCCCTCCACGTTCAAATCCAAAAAAGCTAATCCAACCCTGCTTTTCGTGCATTGGATTAGCCGCAACCGCCTGAATTCTTCTTCCTTGAACCTAAAAAAGCTAATCCAAATCTGCTTTTCGTGCATTGGATTAGCCAAAACCGCCTGAATTCTTCTCCCCTGAACCTAAAAAGGCTAATCCAACCCCATTTTTCATGAATTGGATTAGCCACAACCGCCTGAATTTTTCTCTCCTGAACCTAAAAAGGCTAATCCAACCCCATTTTTCATAAATTGGATTAGCCAAAACCGCCTGAATTTTTCTCCCCTGAACCTAAAAAGGCTAATCCAACCCCATTTTTCATGAATTGGATTAGCCGCCTGCGCTTAATTCAGCTATTTAGCTTCCGCCTACTCGTTGGTATAGTTGTCGAAGTATCCCTGGATCAGGATGATGGGGGTTCCCTTGTCGCCGGAGCCGGAGGTCAGGTCGCAAAGAGATCCGATCAAGTCCGTCAGCTGTCTGGGGGTAGTACCCTGAGATGCCATGTTCCCCTTCAGGTTTCCGTTCTTTGCCTTAATACTCTCAGAAATTGCCTGACGAAGTGCCTCGCCGCTGAGGTTTGCATAATCATTGTCTGCAAGGTATTTCAGCTTCAGCTCGTTGGGCGTACCGATAAGACCGTCCGTAAACGCGGGAGATACCACGGGGTCTGCCAGCTCCCAGATCTTTCCCTGAGGATCCTTAAATGCGCCGTCGCCATATACCATAACCTCAACGTGCTTTCCGGTAGCCTTAAGGATCTGCTCCTGAATGTCAAGCACAAGCTGCTTGCAATCCTGAGGGAAGAGCTTGATCTTGCTCTCCGTGGATTTATTGGAGCCGAGAAGTCCGTATTTGGAATTGTAGCCGCTTCCGCCAATGGGTGCGGTACAAATGTCATCCAGGCCAAGAACGATCTTGGCTCCGGCCTCCTTTAAGATTCGCTTGGTGCGCTTTCTCGTGTGAATGTCACAGGTCAGAAGAAGACGGGCACACAAACGCAGAACATCGACGCTGAAGCCTTGAAGGGCCTGCCGTCGGTGTCGGGCAACGCTGTCGAGGAGTTGGTGCAGATGCAGGCCGGCGTGTCAACCCACTCCGAACTGTCGTCGCAATATAATGTCCGAGGCGGTGCCTTCGACGAGAACTCTGTCTATATTAATAATGTTGAAGTCTTCCGCCCGTTCCTTGTCAGGAGCGGTCAGCAGGAAGGTCTGTCAGTCATCAATCCCGATATGGTAAAGAGTATCGGGTTCTCCACTGGCGGCTACGAAGCGAAGTATG
>ONSO01000215.1 GCA_900320485.1 uncultured Lachnospiraceae bacterium
TTCCGATGCAGGGGCAGTAGAGGAGAAGGTTAAGAAGAAGGGGTTCTTTGCGAGGCTGAAGGAAGGCTTGACAAAGACTCGAGATAATATTGTCAAGGGGATTGACCGGTTATTTAGCGGAAATGCCATCGATGATGATTTTTATGAGGAATTGGAAGAGATTCTCATCATGGGTGACATTGGCGTGAATGCCACGACGGCTATTATTGAACGGTTAAAGGAGCAGGTGAAGGAGCGCCACCTGAAGGAGCCGAAGGAGTGTAAGGAGCTTTTGATCCAGAGCATCCGCGAGCAGATGGAAGTTGGCGAGACTGCTTATGAGTTTGAGAAGCAGCAGTCCATCATTATGGTCATCGGCGTTAATGGCGTGGGCAAGACCACGACGGTAGGAAAGCTGGCGTGGAAGCTGAAGGATGACGGTAAGAAGGTTTTGATCGCCGCGGCAGATACGTTCCGTGCAGCTGCGGGAGACCAGCTTGCTGAGTGGGCAAGGCGTGCGGGCGTTCCCATGATCGGTGGCAAGGAAGGTGCGGATCCTGCAAGTGTTGTATATGATGCAGTAAATGCCGCAAAGGCCAGGGGCGTTGACGTGCTTTTGGTGGATACTGCAGGGCGTTTGCATAATAAAAAGAATCTGATGGAAGAGCTTCGCAAGATGAACCGCATTATTGATAAGGAGTATCCGGACGCGCATCGGGAAAACCTGATCGTGCTTGACGGAACTACAGGTCAGAATGCGTTGGCTCAGGCCAGGGAATTTGGCGACGTGACGGATCTGACGGGTATTGTGTTGACAAAGATGGATGGTACCGCAAAGGGCGGCATTGCCGTTGCCATTCAGTCGGAGCTTGGGATTCCCGTAAAGTACATTGGCGTAGGCGAGACAACGCAGGATCTGCAGAAATTTGATCCTGATGATTTCGTGAGAGCATTGTTTGACGTGGATCTTTCCGAAGATCAGTCAGAGCTTGGCGGGGACTGACGGAAGAATCCCAAAAGCGGGAAGAGCCTGGAGGGGATTGAGGATGAATCCCCAAAACAGGAAGAGCCTGGAGGGGATTGAGGATGAATCCCCAAATCGGGAAGAGCCTGGAAATAGGTTTGGTAAATAATGGCGCGGAGGGTAGAATGCGCAGGCTGAATTTTTACCGGAAAACGCCGTAAAATAAAGAAGAATTGGAGCTGGAGAAAATGAAAGACGAAGAAATGTTGACGCTTGAGAAGTTTGAGGAAGCCAGCGAAGTGGTTTCCAAAGTGACGCTGGAGACGAAGCTGGTTTACAGTGATTATTTCAGCAATCAGACCGGAAATAAGGTGTATTTAAAGCCGGAAAACATGCAATTTACGGGTGCTTATAAGGTCCGCGGGGCATACTATAAGATGAGCACGCTGACGGAAGAGGAAAGAAGTCGCGGCCTGATCACCGCTTCCGCAGGAAACCATGCGCAGGGCGTTGCTTATGCCGCAAAGTGTTATGGGGCCAAGGCGACCATCGTAATGCCTACGACGACGCCGCTCATGAAGGTGAATCGCACGAAGAGCTATGGCGCAGAGGTGGTTTTGCACGGTGACGTTTATGATGAGGCTTGTGCAAAGGCTTACGAGCTGGCTGAAGCAAACGGCTATACCTTTATCCATCCTTTTGATGACCTGACGGTTGCCACGGGTCAGGGAACCATTGCCATGGAGATCGTGAAGGAACTTCCTTTGGTGGATTACATTCTTGTGCCCATTGGAGGCGGCGGACTTGCCACCGGCGTTTCCACTTTGGCAAAGCTTCTGAATCCTAAGATCAAGGTGATCGGCGTTGAGCCTGCAGGCGCAAACTGCATGCAGGAGAGCCTGAAGAATTCCAAGGTGACCACGCTTCCCGTCGTAAATACCATCGCAGACGGTACGGCGGTGAAAACGCCCGGCTCCAAGCTGTTCCCTTATATCCAAAAGAATCTGGACGACATTATCACCGTGGACGACGAGGAGCTTGTAGTGGCATTCCTCGACATGGTGGAGAACCACAAGATGATCGTAGAGAATTCCGGCCTGCTTTCCGTGGCTGCCTTAAAGCATCTGAACGTGAAGGACAAGAAGATCGTCAGCATCCTAAGCGGCGGCAACATGGACGTGATCACCATGAGTAGCGTGGTGCAGCAGGGGCTGATCTTCCGCGACAGAATCTTTACCGTATCCGTTCTGCTTCCCGATAAGCCGGGTGAGCTTCATCGCGTCTCCGGCATTATTGCACGGGAGAACGGCAACGTGATCAAGCTGGAGCACAATCAGTTTGTGTCCATCAACAGAAATGCGGCCGTGGAGCTTCGCATTACCATGGAAGCCTTTGGCACGGACCATAAGAACCGCATCATGGAAACCTTGGAGAAAGAGGGCTACAAGCCAAGGCTTGTCCGTACAAATATCTAACGTCAGGCGTCGCGGGAAGGTTACAACGAAGCGTGCGTTTGGATTGGACGAAGTATTTAGAGTCAGACGCACCGGGAAGTTTGCAACGAAGCGTGCGGTTGGCATGGACGAAGCATTTAGAGTCAGGTTGGTTTGGCGAAACATTAGAGGGGGATGGATTTGAAGAAACATCATGGGGTTAAAAGGGTATTGGATTATGTTGTGATGACGCTTTCGGCGGCAACTTATGGGATTGCCATTGGATTATTTCAGGATCCCAATATGTTGGCGCCCGGGGGCGTGGCCGGTATTTCCATTATCATTAGTCATCTGACGCACATACAGACCGGTACCCTGGTGCTTTTGATGAACATCCCCATTTTTCTTTTTGGACTGTGGAAGTTTGGATTTCGTTTTATGATCTCCACTATATATAGCACTTTTATGGCTTCCATGTTCATCAATTTCTTTGGGCGTTATCCCGCGGTGACGGATGAACCTTTGCTTGCTGCTCTTGTAGGAGGAAGCCTTTCTGCCGTTGGGCTTGGCATGACGTTCCGCATGGGCTCCACCACGGGAGGAACTGACATTATCATAAAATATCTGCGCCAGAAGATGCCGTACTTAAAGACGGGGATTTTGATGCTTGCCATGGACGTGACGGTAGTGACGGCATCCGCCATTGTGTTTGGAGATCTGGAGCGAGCCCTTTACGCAGGAATCAGCGTGGGCGTGACCTCCTTTGTGCTCGATCTTGTACTATATGGCAGGGATGGAGCGAAGCTTATCTATATTATCAGTGATCATCCAGGTGAGATCGCAAAAAGGCTGTTGGACGAGCTGGACGTAGGCGTTACGTATCTTGAGGGCGCCGGAGCCTATAGCGGCAAAGAAAAGCAGGTGATCTTCTGCGTCCTTCGCAAACCACTTTCTCCAAGAGCTGAAGAAATCGTGAAAGAGGAGGATTCTCAGGCATTCATGATCGTAACGAACGCAACGGAGATTTATGGAGAAGGATATAAGAGCTATTTTGGTGAAAAATTGTAGCCGGTGGAAAAAGATTACGCTTTTGAGTGCGTTCTTCTTTACCGTAGTAATCAGTCTGTGGAATGCTGTGTCTCGTCTGAAAACAGGGTGAAGTAAAAAATTGTGGAAATTTTTAAAAAAATACTTGCAATTTTTCTCAAGATGATGTAATATACAAAAGTACCGCAGATGCGGGGACAAAATAACGGCATCTGGCTGATTGGTCAAGCGGTTAAGACGCCGCCCTCTCACGGCGGAAACAGGGGTTCGATTCCCCTATCAGCTGCTAAAAATCGAGATCGATAAGATCTCGATTTTTTTGTTTTTCAAGGAATGCCGTCGAAATGTGGAAAAGAACAAAACTAGCGGTAAATCTTGAAAAATGATTTTCAGAGAATACCGTTCTTTTGATTGAAATGGCAAGAAATGCGGTAAAGTCCAAAACTGAAGTTTCTGGAATTAC
>ONSO01000213.1 GCA_900320485.1 uncultured Lachnospiraceae bacterium
TTGTGCGGTTTTGTTTGTTTATGCGTGGCATCTGGGGGACGCAGTGCAAGGCATGGACCGGAGGCTGGAGGAAATGACAAAGCTTCTTTCTCAGCAAAGCGGTCAGCTGGACGCACTTTGGAAAGAACGCGGAGAAGAAGCGGCGGCGCAGAAGGCTTTGAATGAAGAACTCCTTCGGAGGCTGGAAGCCTTGGAGGAGAAGGAAACGGAGGCACAGGCCGCGCAGGAAGAGCCGGAGGTCAGGGAGCACCTTCACAAGGTCTATCTTACCTTTGACGACGGCCCCAGCATTTATACCAACGAGATTTTGGATATTTTGAAGCAATATGACGTGAAGGCCACTTTTTTTGTCCTGGGAAAGGAAAGCGAAGCGGATCAGGAAGCCATGCGGCGGATCGTTGAGGAGGGCCATTCCCTGGGAATGCATTCTTACACGCATCAATATGATCAGATTTATGCGTCCAGAGAGGCCTTTGCGGAGGATTTTCAGAAAATCAGGGATTATCTTTTTCAAGTGACCGGCGTGGAGAGCAACATATATCGGTTCCCCGGAGGAAGCTCCAATTCCGTTTCCAACGTGGACGTGCACGTGTTCATCGATTATCTGAAGGAGCAGAACGTGACGTATTATGATTGGAACGTGGCATCGGGGGATGCTGCAAAGGTCAGCCTGTCAGCGGAGACCATTTTGGAGAATGCTACCAGGGGGCTTGAAAAGAATGAGACTTCGGTGATTTTGTTTCACGATGCCGCAAGCCGGCGGACGACGGTGGATGCCCTGCCGATGGTGATCGAAAGGATCCAGGGCATGGAGAATACGGTGCTTTTGCCCATTACGGATGACAGCGAACCGGTGCAGCACGTAAAAGCACAGGATTAATATTAGAGTGAATCTTACATAGGATCGCAAACGGGAGGTAGACAAACATGGGATTTTTCTCTGATCTAAAGCAGGATCTGAATCAGGCGGTAAATGAACTTTTGCCCGCGCAGGAAGAGGATGACACGTTAAAACAGCTGGAGGAGCTGGAGGAAACCTTAAAAGGCATTGACTCCATTCAGGAAGAGCAGGCGGCCGCAGCAAGGGCCATGGAAGAGGCCCAAGCGGCAGAGGAAGAGAGGAAACTTTCCGGGGAAAAGGAATCCCTGGAAGAAACCTTTGCGGCAGTGGAGGCGGAAGGCGCTAAGGACGTCTTGGAGATCAAGGCCGCGGAAGCAAAGGCTGCCTTGGAGATCAACGTAGCGGAGGCAAAGGCCGAAGAAGAGATCAAGGCCGCGGAAGCAAAGGCTGCCTCGGAGATAAAGGCAGCGGAGGCAAAGGCAGCGGAAGCTGCGAAGGAGGCAGAGGAAGCAAAGGCTGCCATGGAAAAGGAAACGGAGATCAGTGAAGAGATCCAGGCGATCCAGATCGCGCTGGAGGAGGAAGAAGGCGCAAAGGCTGCCGGAGAAGCGGAAAACAAGGCTGAGCCTAAAGGAGAAAACAAGGTGGACGCATTCGTGAACGAAGAGGCAATGAAGACGGGAGAATCCGTGATCGACAAGAGCTGGGTTTTAGACCTTAGGAGCATGGAACAGATGGAGGAGACGGCCGTGATCACCGCGGGAATGCGCGTAAAGGGCGACATTCTGTCCAATGGTTCCGCAGATATCTTTGGCGAGGTTTACGGCAACGTGCAGGTCAAGGGGAAACTGAACGTTACGGGTAAGATCTCCGGTAATTCCAAGGCACAAGAGGTTCTGGCAGATGCCGCAAGGATCAACGGTGACGTGATCAGCGACGGCGCGGTGAAGATTGGCGTTGGCACGGTTGTGGTAGGCAACGTGGAAGCAACGGATGCCATCATCGCGGGCGCAGTCAAGGGAACCATCGACGTAAAGGGCCCCGTGATCATTGACGCCACGGCAGTGGTTCTTGGAAACGTCCGTGCCAAGTCCATTCAGATCAATAACGGCGCCCGGATCGAGGGCATGTGCGTTCTTTGCTATGCAGAGCAGAGCGCGGCGAAGTTCTTTGAGGAGCAGGATCAATAATACGTAGGAGGGGAATATGCGCATTTTATTAAAACTCCGCGGAGAAGCGCTGGCAGGCGACAAAAAGACGGGATTTGACGAGGAAACCGTAAGAAAGGTGGCCTTACAGGTAAAAACCCTTGTGGATCAAGGCATTCAGGTAGGCGTTGTCACGGGAGGCGGAAACTTCTGGAGAGGACGGACCAGCGAGAACATTGACAGGACAAAGGCTGACCAGATCGGAATGCTTGCGACCATCATGAACTGCATTTACGTTTCCGAGATCTTCCGGAGCGTGGGCATGATGACCAACGTTCTGACGCCCTTTGAGTGCGGCTCCTTTACGAAGCTTTTCTCCAAGGACAGGGCGAATAAGTACCTTGAGAAGAACATGGTGGTATTCTTTGCGGGAGGAACGGGACATCCTTATTTCTCCACGGATACCGGCGTAGTCCTTCGGGCCATTGAGATGGAGGCGGACGTGATCCTGCTTGCTAAGTCCATCGACGGCGTGTACAGTGATGATCCCAAAAAGAATCCTGCAGCCGTCAAGTATGACGAGATCACCATTGACGAGGTGATCGATCAGAATCTTCAGGTCGTAGACATGACGGCCTCCATCCTTGCAAGGGATAATAAGATGCCCATGTGGGTGTTCGACCTGAATGAGGAAAACAGTATTGTTAATGCGCTCACCGGGAAATTTAACGGAACGAAGGTAACGGTGGAAAAATAGAGCGGAGCCATCGGTTCCGCGTAAATCGAAAACGGATCATTCAATGAAAGAGAGGACAAACGAAATGAATGCAAGACTTGAGCAGTACGACAATAAGATGAAAAAGACGGTGGAATTTCTGGAGACGGATTTTGCAAGCATTCGCGCAGGCCGTGCAAATCCCCACGTGTTAGACAAGCTTCGCGTTGATTATTACGGAACGCCTACCCCCATTCAGCAGGTGGGCAACGTAACCGTTCCCGAGGCCAGAATCATCCAGATCGCGCCCTGGGATAAGTCCATGCTGAAGGCAGTGGAGAAGGCCATCCTGACCTCTGACATTGGCATTAACCCTTCCAACGACGGTACCGTGATCCGCCTGGTATTCCCCGAGCTTACGGAGGAGCGCAGAAAGGATCTGGCCAAGGACGTCCGCAAGAAGGCAGAGGATGCCAAAGTAGCAGTCCGCAACATTCGCCGTGACGGCAATGATGCTTTCAAGAAGCTGGCGAAGGAGGACGTTTCCGAGGATGAGATCAAGGAGCTGGGAGACGAGCTTCAGAAGCTGACGGATAAGTACGTGAAGGAGATCGACGCGCTTACGGAAGTCAAGAATAAGGAAATCATGACCGTATAAGTGACGTGGGTCATTATGAGCGGGGCGGAAACGGCGCAGGCTGCTGACCGCCCTTTGCTATTTATGCCATTCAGGAAGGATCCTGAGGCACGGCGAGGAAGCGGGAATGGATAAGGATTTAAAGATACCGCAGCACGTTGCCATTATCCTTGACGGCAACGGAAGATGGGCGAAGGCCAAGGGGATGCCCCGAAATTACGGCCACGTGCAGGGAGCAAAGACGGTGGAGGTCATCTGTGAGGAGGCATACCGCATGGGCATCCAGTATCTGACGGTCTATGCGTTTTCCACGGAAAACTGGAACAGGCCAAAGGACGAGGTGGATGCTCTGATGAAACTACTTCGCAACTACATGAAGACCTGTCTTACCACGGCGGCGAAGAACCGGATGTGCGTAAGGATCATCGGAGACAAGACAAGGCTTGATCCGGATCTTCAGGAGCGCATCGCCCAGCTGGAAGAGGCTACGAAGAATAATGACGGACTTCATTTTCAGGTTGCCATTAATTACGGCGGCAGGGACGAGATCCTGCGAGGCGTA
>ONSO01000255.1 GCA_900320485.1 uncultured Lachnospiraceae bacterium
GGAGCATTTCGGTTTCCGAAACTGGAATGATTCCGGCTGCCAGTTCCCGATGAGAACTTATGTTTATCCTTCAAGGAAAAGCAGGATGCTGGTTACCAAAACAGATGATTCCTGGTTCTATGACGGCAGGGAATATACGAAGCGAGAGGACACCCTTTACGATTTTCTAAGGCCGGATATAGATGATATTACTTTGGAGATTTCCTGCGGAAGTGAAAACGCCATATCTTATACCGTAACGACAGATAAGGATTGGATTGGTGTTGCTTCGGAGGGAACTGATGGATGCATACGAAACTTCTCCAATCTGATCGAGGGAAAAACATACGGAACGGACCGAATTCGGGTAGGGGTGGATAGAAAACTTATTCCGAGCGATGTCGTTTCAAGCGGTACCATCATTATCAGCGACGGTGATGAGTGTTTTGTGACGCTTACAGTAAGGGCATGCGGAAAAGAATACTATGAAGGCGTCTGCCGTGCGAAAAGCGGAAAGGGAATTTCAAAGGGAAGCATACTGGTTCATGCAGGGCATGCCGTGGCGGAAGGCCGTGATTTTGCGAAAATGACGGCAACCGACAGTGCTTGTTACAGAGTTATGGAACCGTATGGCAGACATGGCAGCGGTTTGAAGCTTTATCCCAATACGATAGATCTAACAAACGAAGACAGCGGTTCGCTTCCGTATGCAGAGTATTTGTTTTTTGCAGAGGATGCGGGTGAATATGATGCGGAATTCATCTTTGCGCCGTCCTTTCCGGTAAATGACGAGAGTTTTCAGTTTTTTGAGATCAGTGTTAATGGGGAGGAACCGGTTCGAATCAATACAATCTATGATTCTTCAAGGCCGGTTTTCCTGAGCGCCCAGTGGACGGAAGACAACAGACGGAATGCCAAAATCGTATCTGCCAGTATTCACTTCAAGGCCGGAGTGAACAGATTGTCATATTGCCAGCTGAGTCCCAATCTGATTCTGGAGAGAATTGTTCTGTGGGATACAAAATGGCCCCAAAAAGAATCATATCTAGGCCCAAAGAACAGTTATGTTTTTGAATGAATTTGAGATAGTAGCAGTTACGGATGAGAATGGAGAGGTATTCCGGCATTTTGGCAGCAAGGAAAGGCAAGTCTTTATGACAAAGAAAGCATGCAGTGTGTGAAAGTTTATGAAAAGGCCCTTACACCGGGAAAGCATAACATTGAAAAATTACTCTATTTTATCCTTTTTTTCTCCTTGACTATCTCGTCCCAAAAGGGTAGGATAGAAGTACACACCTTAAATCGTTTTCCCCAGGGGGTTGGCGTATGAACATTATCTTATTATCCGGTGGGTCGGGCAAGAGGCTGTGGCCTTTAAGCAATGAAATTAGAAGTAAGCAGTTTTTGCAGCTGTTTAAGAGGCGGGACGGGATTTATGAGTCCATGCTGCAGAGGGTTTATAATCAACTGAATAATATCGGGATCCAGACGAACGTGACGATTGCGGCGAGCAAGAAGCAGATTTCTGCGGTTTATGCACAGCTGGGCAATGACGTTGACGTGTGCATGGAACCTTGCAGGAAGGATACGTTCCCGGCCATTGCGCTGTCAGCGGCGTATCTGGTGGACGTAAAGAAGGTGAAGCCGACGGAGGCGGTAGTGGTATGCCCGGTGGATCCGCTTGTAACCAATGATTACTTCAGGGCGCTGATCGCTCTGCAGTATCAGGCGGAGCTGGAGATGGCCAATATTGTCCTTATGGGCATTGTACCTACGGCTCCAACGGATAAGTATGGCTATATTCTGCCGGCTGGCGACAAGAAACTGGCGAGCGTGAAGAGCTTTAAGGAAAAGCCGACGCCGGAGATGGCAAAGGAGTACATTGCGCAAGGTGCCCTGTGGAATGGAGGCGTTTTTGCCTTTAAGCTGCAGTACGTGCTGTCAAAGGCGAAGGAAATCCTTGGTTATAATCGTTATGACGAACTTCTTGCGCATTATGACAGCTTTGAAGAGGTTTCCTTTGACGTAGCCGTGGTGGAGAAGGAGAAGAGCGTACAGGTTATGCGGTTCTCCGGTGACTGGATGGACATGGGAACCTGGGATGCATTGGCGGATGCCATGAGTGATCCCATACTGGGAAAGGGTGTCATCGACGAAACCTCAAGTGGCGTTCAGATCATTAACGAGATGGACGTGCCGATTTTGGCAGTGGGGCTTCATGACGTGGTGATTTCGGCTTCACCTGATGGTATTTTGGTGTCTGACAAGGATACCAGTTCCTTCATCAAACCTTTTGTTGACAAGTTTGACAGTCAGGCGAGGTTTACGGAAAAGAGCTGGGGCAGCATTAAGATTCTTGACGTGGAGAGTGGAAGCCAGACGGTTAAGATTACCTTAAACCGCGGTCAGTCCATGGAGTATGAGAGCCACGCGCGTCGCGATGAGCTTTGGGTTGTGATCAGCGGTGAGGGTCAGGCGATTTTGGACGGGAAGCGCAACAACGTTAAAAAGGGTGACATTATCACCATGCGTGCCGGATGTAAGCATACCATAACTGCGGCTAAGGAACTGAAAATGATCGAGATCCGTCTGGGTGAGGAAATCTCAGCGGATGATCAGCAAAAATATGATCTGTTGGCGGCCTTAAATGCTGCTTCCATGTAGTAAAAGGCCGGAAAACAAGTAAGTCAGATTAAAGATGGAAATTAAAAACGAGGCCTCCTTAGGGAGAGACCTCGTTTTTTGCTAACCCGTTACCGGTAAATTTTTTCTAAGTTTTCCATCTTTGCACTGCAGTTAACAAGCATGGCATCCAAGACGGTCAGGGCAGTCATGCATTCCATGACGACTACGGCCCGGGGTACGATGATGGGGTCGTGGCGGCCTTTGA
>ONSO01000212.1 GCA_900320485.1 uncultured Lachnospiraceae bacterium
ATCACTAAAAGCTTTTTCATGCCTTCTCCTCCAAAATCTCCGCAATTTTGTCTGCGCACTCCTGCACGCTAAGGTCATCCACGTCGAGTATGACGTCAGCGCAGCCCTCATAAGCCACGCGCCTTGCCTCCATCAGCTCCCGAATCTTTCCCAGGGGATCCTCGCAGCGAAGCAGCGGCCTCGAATCATCTCCCTTTAGTCTGTTCCATACCGTTTCAGGCTTAAGCCGCAGGTAAACCACCGTTCCACACTGCTTTAGAAGTTCACGGTTCTCCTCTCTCACGGGCGTTCCGCCCCCCACGGAAAAGATCCTCTGATACGGCCTTTGACTGATCTCCCGAAGAAGTGCCGTCTCCATGTCGCGAAAGGCAACCTCCCCCTGCTCCCGGAATATGTCGCTGATGGTCATTCCGGCTTTTTTCTCTATGAGCTTATCCGTATCCTCCACGGGCAAACGTAATTTCCACGAAAGCTTTAATCCCACGGTAGTCTTTCCTGCTCCCATAAACCCGATGAGCAACAGGTTCTTTTTGCGTTCCAACGCGCTTTCGCCTTTTCCGGTTCCCGTTTCCCGCAAGACGCTTGCATAAACCTCCGCAGCCAGCTCTTCGCAGATTTCCTTTCCGGTCCAAAGCTCAAAGGCAATGATCCCCTGATACAAAAGCATCTTAAACCCGTTAAACGCTTCCGCTCCGGCTCCTTTTACAAGCCGCATGAACTTCGTTTCCATGGGATTATAAACAAGGTCATATCCCCATTTCACCTTTTTGTAAAAGGCTTCCTCTTCGATCACTGCTTCTTCGGTCTTAGGGAACATTCCAACCTTTGTCGCCTGGATCACGCCATAGACTTCTCCCTGAGGAAGCTCCGCCCACTTACCAAGCTCCATGGGGATCACAAGCTCCCTTCCAAACATGGCGTTGACCTCTTTTGCAATTTCCTCCGCCTTAGAAAGGGTGCGGTTTAAGATCCGGATCTCCCCTGCCTTTTTCTCTGCCAGCATCACCGCTACGGCTCTCGCCACGCCGCCGGCGCCAAGGATCAATACCTTTTCCCCAGTCACCGAAATGCCGTCAGAGATCATGGCCCGGTACAGTCCCGGCATGTCCGTGTTGTAACCCTTGAACCCTTTATCCGTTCTCACCAGCGTATTTACGGCTCCGATCCTTGCCGCAAGCTCATCCACTTCCTCCAGATAAGGGATCACGTCACTTTTATATGGCACCGTAACGTTTAAACCAAGAAAGTTTAATCCCCAGGCTCCTGCCACCGCCTTTTCCAGATTCCCGTCTTCCACGTGAAAGGGAAGATACGCCAGGTTCACGCCCGTCTTTTCCGCGAGGAAATTATGTATGGCGGGGGACATGGTATGCTCCACCGGATTTCCAATGAGTCCACAGGTTCTGGTTCTTCCGTCGATCACCATTTTGGTCTCCTTTTTACGTATTCTCGTATTCTCAAAGAGGCTGCCGAAAGGGCAGCCTCTTCATTTAGCATAAATTTTCGCGTGTTACGTTTTTTATTTTGCTTTTGCCTTCTTAGCCTCAAGCGCCTTGTCGGTAGGTTTTACCAGTACCAGGCAAAGGATCAGGGCTACTACGTAAAGCGCAATGGTAAAATACAATACGTTCTGATAACCGATGGGATTCATCTTGGTTCCCTCATGATCGATCCACTCGCCGGAATGGTTAACGATGTAGGTAGCCATCTGGTTTCCGGTAAGGCCTGCAAAAGCCCACGCGGAAAGGGTGATTCCGTGAATGGCACTGATGGAACCCATGCCGTAATGGTCGGACAAAAGGGTAGGCACGTTGGAGAATCCGCCGCCGTATCCTGCATTTACAAAGAAGATCAAAGCAAGTACAAGGAAGATCAGAAGGCCATTTCCCTCGCCATTCTTGATGCCTCCGGTCACCATTACAAGGCCGGTGAACGCGATGGAGAGAATAAAGATCAGCTTATAAATGGTGTTTCTGTCCTTCATGGTATCTGCCCAGGCAGAAAATCCAAGACGACCACCCGCATTAAAGATTGCGGAGATCGTAGAGATAATGCCGACGGATGCGGCAAGTCCGATACACTTTACGATCATCTTCTCCTGAGAGATCAGTGCCAGTCCACAGGTAATGTTGATATAGAACATCAGCCAGATACCGATATAGTTGGTAAGAGGCTTGGTCTTTAAGGTCTGCATAATGCTGGGCTTTGCATCCTTGGACTGAGGCTCATGCCAGCCCTCAGGCTTCTTCAGAAGGAGATGTCCGATAAACATCATTACAAAATATACGCCTGCAAGGATCACAAACATTTTCCAGATACCGTCGCCCACGCCGTTGATCTCGCTTCCCTGCGCGCTAAGCCCGGTAAGCATCTTCTGCATGATGGGGCTCGCGATGGCCTTTGCCGCACCAAAACCTGCAACTGCAAGTCCGGTAGCCAGGCCCTTTCTGTCAGAGAACCAAAGCATCAGGGTCTTTACGGGAGAAAGATAACCGGTTCCAAGGCCCACGCCCATGATAAAACCATAGGATACATAAATTCCAACAAGCGCGAGCACGCTCTTTTGATGCTGTCCGCCATAGTAAATAAAGAATCCGGTCAGCGCCATGCCTACTGCAAAACAGATGGTTGCGATCAGGGAGGACTTATGAATGTCCTTCTCTACCACGTTGCCAAGGAATGCTGCGGACATGCCAAGGAAGAAAATGGCAAAGCTGAATGCCCACTCCGTTGCGCCCTTGGAAAATCCAATGTAATCCGCGATCTCCTGGCTGAAGATACTCCAGCAATAAACGGTACCAATACTACAATGCAAAAGCAGTGCGGGGATCGCAGCCCTCACCCACTTGTTGGAGCGCCAGCCCCCGGTCTTTGTTTCCTTTGTCTCCATGTTTCACACTCATCCTTTTCTTAAAATAAATAGAGATTGATATTATGTATCCGCTTTGGGACCGTACGTGACGTCCCAAAATCCGAAAGACATTATACATCTTTTTAATTCACATTTCAACCACGTTTTTTCTTCCGCAGCTTCGTTCATGCAACCGCCTCAGTGACCGCGCTTCCTTGGCGTTACATAAAGTCAAACAGACTGATCTGATTACTCTCCGGCAAGCCTTCCAAAAGTCCCAGTCTTACCATGGTATCAATCGTCGTCTGAGATACCTTCGTTCTGTCCCGGAAATCATCCCTCGAGAGGAACGGACCATCCTTTGCCGCTTCCATCACTGCGTCCGCCGCCTTCTCCCCCATGCCTTCTATGGTTGTCAGCGCCGGCATCAGTTTCCCGTCAATGATCTGGAAATGTCTGGAATGCGCCTTATAGACGTCGATGGGCGCAAACTCAAATCCACGCGCATACATCTCCTGCACGATTCTCATGTCGCCTATTTGATCCTTTTCCTTATTGGACGGTTTCTCTAAGCCCCGAAGCTCCTTAAGATTCTTTTCCAGCGCCGTCTTGCCAAGACACATCTTTTCATAGTCAAAAGCCTTTGCCCTGATCGTAAAGAACGCGCCGTAATACGCCAGCGGATAATGGATCTTACAATATGCAATGCGCCATGCCATCATAACGTATGCCGCCGCATGCGCTTTCGGGAACATGTAAGCGATCTTTTTACAGGATCCGATATACCAGTCAGGTACGTCATGAGCCTTCATATCCTCCACCCACTCCGGCCACTGTGCACATTTTCCCTTTGCAACAACACCCTTACGCACGTTCTCCATGATCTTAAAGGACCGCTCCGGATCCACGCCCTTACCAATCAGATAAGTCATGATGTCGTCACGGGTACAGATGGCCGTGGAAATGGTTGCGATGCCGCTTTTAATAAGATCCTGCGCATTGCCCAGCCACACGTCCGTGCCATGGGACAATCCGGAAATCCTGACCAGATCCGAAAACGATTTGGGCTGCGCGTCAATAACCATCTGCATGGCAAAGTCCGTACC
>ONSO01000274.1 GCA_900320485.1 uncultured Lachnospiraceae bacterium
TTGCGAGCTCGCCCTCTAAGCGCTTCTGCTCCTTCTCCAGTCTCTGGATCTCTGCCGAAACGTCCACCAGCTCCGCGAAAGGAATGTACAGTGTCGCCCTGGGGATCACTACGGATACGGCGTCATCGGCAATGCCCGCCTTATCCGCCTGAATGAACACCTCGTTTGCATATGCCAGAGAGGCAAAGAACAGCTTACCCTCCGTAAAGATGGTGCGAACGTCCTCATCCTCACTTACAAGATGCACGCTTGCTTTTCTGGAAGGTGCCACGTTCATCTCGCTGCGCACGTTACGAATGCCGCGGACCGCCTCCTTAATGATCTCAATGGCCTTCTCTTCCTTTGCATAATTTCTTGCCTCATCATAAACGGGCCACTTGCTGATCATGATGGATTCTTCCTCGCTCTGAAGCGTGCAGAAGATCTCCTCCGTGATGAAAGGCATGTAAGGATGCAGAAGCTTCAGTGCGTCGATCAGCACGGTCTTTAACGTCCAAAGCGCCGCATTCTGGCTCACGGCATCATCCGTGTTGTACAGCCTGGGCTTAACCATCTCAATGTACCAGTCACAGAACTCGTCCCAGATGAAGTCATAAACCTTCTGAACCGCAATGCCCAGCTCAAAGCTTTCCATGTTGTCCGTTACGTCCTTTACAAGGGTGTTGAGCTTTGAAAGGATCCACTTGTCAACGGGCTGAAGGTCACTGGCCGCAGGCGTGCTTAAGGTCTTTCCGTCCATGTTCATCATAATGAATCTGGAGGCATTCCAAACCTTGTTTGCAAAGTTGCGGGAGTTCTCCACTCTCTCGTAATAGAATCTCATGTCATTTCCGGGCGCGTTACCGGTGATCAGGGTAAGGCGAAGGGCATCTGCGCCATACTTGTCAATGATCTCCAAAGGATCAATGCCGTTGCCAAGGGACTTACTCATCTTTCGTCCCTGACTGTCGCGCACAAGGCCGTGGAACAATACGGTCTTGAAGGGCTTTTCACCCATGCGCTCAAATCCGGAGAAGATCATGCGGATGACCCAGAAGAAGATAATGTCATATCCCGTTACCAATACGTCCGTGGGATAAAAATACTTCAGATCCTCCGTCTTTTCAGGCCAGCCCAGGGTCTCAAAGGGCCAAAGCGCAGAGGAAAACCAGGTATCCAGCGTATCGGGATCCTGGGTGAAATGGGTCTCGCCGCACTTAGGACATACCTTCGGCATCTCCTTTGCCACAACGACTTCGCCGCACTTGTCACAGTAATAGGCAGGGATTCTGTGCCCCCACCAGAGCTGACGGCTGATACACCAGTCGCGGATGTTGTCCGTCCAGTTAAAATAGGTCTTCTCCATGCGCTCGGGAATCAACTTGATATCGCCATTTTTAACCGCTTCCACGGCAGGCTTTATCAGTTCATCCATCTTCACGAACCACTGTTCCTTTACCATGGGCTCGATGGTGGTCTTACATCTGTCATGCGTGCCAACGTTATGAACGTGATCCTCGATCTTTACAAGCAGCCCCATCTCATCGAGTTCCTTCACGATGGCAGCTCTCGCCTCATAGCGGTCCATTCCTTCAAACTTTCCGCCGTTTTTATTGATGGTGGCGTCATCGTTCATTACGTTGATCACGGGCAGATTATGACGCTTTCCAACCTCAAAGTCGTTCGGGTCATGCGCCGGCGTGATCTTTACGACGCCGGTACCAAACTCTCTGTCTACGTAGGAATCCGTCACAATGGGGATCACGCGGTTCATGATGGGCAGCATCACGCTCTTTCCGATCAGATGCTGATATCTCTCATCCTCGGGATGGATCGCCACTGCGGTATCGCCCAGCATGGTCTCGGGACGGGTGGTCGCAAAGGTCAAAAACTCCGTCGTCGAGGGCGTTCCGTCCTCGTTCATGATGGGATACTTAATGTGCCAGAAATGTCCGGCCTGCTCCTGATATTCCACCTCTGCGTCGGAGATGGAGGTATTACAAACGGGACACCAGTTGATGATCCTGGAGCCCTTGTAGATATAGCCTTTTTCATGCATCTTCACAAATACTTCGGTCACTGCCTTGTTGCAGCCCTCGTCCATGGTGAAGCGCTCTCTGTCCCAGTCGCAGGAGGAACCCATCTTTTTAAGCTGTGAGATGATTCTTCCGCCGTATTCCTTTTTCCACTCCCACGCGCGCTCAAGGAATTTCTCTCTGCCGAGTTCTTCCTTGCTTGTGCCTTCTTCTTTAAGCTTGGCAACAATCTTTGCCTCGGTAGCTATACTGGCGTGGTCTGTGCCAGGCTGCCAGAGTGCTTCATATCCCTGCATTCTCTTGAATCTTGTAAGGATATCCTGCATGGTATTATCAAGAGCGTGTCCCATGTGGAGCTGTCCTGTGATATTTGGAGGAGGCATTACTATTGTAAATGGTTTCTTATTTGGATTGACTTCGGCGTGAAAATATTTCTGATCAAGCCAGTTT
>ONSO01000210.1 GCA_900320485.1 uncultured Lachnospiraceae bacterium
TCTAAAACCGTAATAACGGTACTGTCCGGCAGCATCATGAACATGGTATACAAAAGGCGCACGATCAGGGAATTTCCCGCCCCCCGCGTTGTTGCATAGGTGTCAGGCCTCGGCATGATCTCCAGGATCACGGCCACCGCCACCACAAGCAAAAGAAACAGCCCGAGGATCCTGCGATCCTTCCAAAAAGACAAGGTCCAAAACTTCCAACCCTTTTCGCACAAAATCTCCCAAACCCAGGCAAGACAGATACCGCCTGCAATGACAACGCCGTAGCCGCTCAGGGCGCACAGCACCGCCATGGGAAGGAGGAACCGGAAAGGCTTTTCATTCCTTTTACGGAAGGCCATGGCCATCAGGAAAAGGCAGAGTACCATCAGGCAGTAGGGTCTGGACAAAACGCCATACTGATAGATCAAAAAATAGTGAAAAGGCAACACGAAGCGGAGAATCTTAGGAAAAGGCGAACGGAACAAAATGAGCCATCCGTAAACAAGCGCAGCCGCGCAGGCAATGGATTTGAGACCCAGCTCGTAAGGCACGCCAAGCTTTGCCGGAATGGATAAAATGAGGTACCAGAGGGCGGGATGCCCTTCGTAGTGTGGTATGTAAAAGAGAATGTCCTTAAGGGGAGCCTTAGCCATCTGCCAGGCCTCCGCCTCGTCATGCCAGGGCTCGTGAAAGCAGCTGACGATGATCAGCAGGGCCGCATACGCCCCAAAGATCACCCACTGAAGGATCTGTTCTTTTTTATTTGTATTTGCCTCTTTTGTCACTGTTTTGCCTTTCCGTCGCAGATTTTTTTGCAGACCCTTCGCGCACTTTACGCAGGTTTTCTGCTTTCCTTCTGCCGCCCTTCTGCTGACTATTTGCTTCTATGCGATCTCCACAATGCGCGATACGTCGTCCCGCTTTGCCACCGTCAGCTGAAAATCCGATGCCTTATAAGGGGTGTCCCCCATGTTGATCTCCATCCGCACTGCCTCATAGGCCAGCTCGGGAAGATTGTTTTCCTTGCTTAAATGGCCCAATATGATTTCCTTCAGGCCGTCATGCAAAATCCTGCTCAGGAGCTTTCCGGAATTTTCGTTGGAAAGATGGCCCCTGTCGCCCAGAATGCGCTGTTTTAAGTAATAGGGGTACGGCCCCACCTGAAGCATGTTTACGTCGTGATTTGCCTCGATCAAAACCGCATCCATGCCCCTTAGGCAATCCACCGTATACTCGTCAAAAACGCCAAGGTCCGTGCAAATGCCTACTTTTTTGCTGCCGTAGGAAATGCGATAGGCCACGGGCTGCGCCGCATCGTGGGAAATACGCATGGGGTTTACCGTGAGATCCTTTAAGATAAACTTCTCGTCCTCTCTAATCTCGCAAAAAAGCTCCGGATCAATGTCTCCCACCTGTTTCATGCACTGAATGGCCTTGATGGTTCCCTTTGTTGCATAAATGGGAATGTCATACTTTCTTGCCAGGACTCCAAGTCCTGCCACGTGATCCGCATGCTCGTGGGTGATCAAAATGCCGTCCACTTCCTTAGCGGTAATGCCAAGGGTATTTAAGCCGCTCTCCACTCTCTTTCCGCTGATCCCCACGTCCACCAGTACGTGGGTACAATCAGAGCCTACGTAAGTACAATTGCCACTGCTCCCGCTGGCAATGCTGCATAATCTCATGTCTTTTGTCCTTCGTTTTTTATTTTTTACGTCCGGCTTTCGTTATCTGCCGTTTTGATCTTTCCATGTCATCGCAGGTCTAAGCCCGGCAAGCCGTGCGTCTATCTGGGCATAAGCTTCCTCCGGTGCGCCGCCGTTGTCAATGACAAAGTCGCTGGCCCTGCGGAATTCTTCCTCGGAAAGCTGTGCCGCCATGATCTGCGCCACCTTTTCTTCGCCATAGCCGCGGCTCTCCATCAGCCGCTTTTTCCGCACGCTTTCATCCGCATAAACGTACCACATTTCGTCCACAAGCTCGCCATACCCGCACTCGATCAGAAGCGCCGCCTCCACAAAGAAAAGACTGACCTTTCCGCTTTTCTTCGCCTCCTGAAGCCGCTCCAGGAGATAGGTCTTTACGGCCGGGTGGATAATGGCATTCACCTTCTCCAAAAGGGTGTCATCCGCGAAGATCTTCGCCGCCATTCGGCCTTTATGGATCTCACCGTCCTCCCCAAGCACGTCCTTTCCAAGGAGCTCAACAAGCGCCTGAAAGCAGGGCGTCCCAGCCTTCTTTACCTCATGGGCCACCTCATCCGCCAGATAGATCTCGCAGGGGTAATTCTCACGGATATAACTAAGGATCGTGGACTTTCCTGCTCCCACGCCACCGGTAATGCCAATAAATCTAAGCCCCTTACTTTGCGTCATACCAGTTGTCTCCTTCGTGCACGTCTACCACAAGCTCCACAAGCAGGTCAGCGGCTCCCTTCATGCTCTCCTCAAGAATCTTGCGCGCTTTTTCCGCCTCATCCTTCCTTGCCTCTATAATGAGTTCGTCATGTACCTGCAATATCAGCTTGGATTTAAGACCTGCTTCCTTTAATGCCTTCCAGACCTTGATCATGGCAATCTTGATCACGTCTGCGGCCGTTCCCTGGATGGGGGAATTCATGGCAATGCGCTCGCCAAAGGAACGCTGCATGAAATTAGAGGACTTCAGCTCAGGAATGGGACGGCGCCTGCCAAACATGGTCTCGCTGTAGCCCTTCTCCTTTGCCTCCGTGACGCAGGCATCCAAGAACAGCTTAATGCCGGGATAGGTTTCAAAATACTGCTGAATATAGGCAGCCGCTTCCTTCGGCGTAATGCTGAGGTCCTGGCTCAGGCCAAAGGAGCTGATGCCATAGACAATGCCAAAGTTTACGGCTTTTGCGTTTCGCCTCTGCAGGTCCGTCACCTCTTCAAAGGGTACGTGAAATACTTTTGAAGCCGTGATCCTGTGGATGTCCTGATCCATGTGATAGGCTTCGATGAGCTGGGCATCTCCCGACATGTGGGCTAAAATCCGAAGCTCGATCTGGGAATAGTCCGCATCCAGGAAAACGTGATCCTTTGCAGGCACAAACACCTTGCGGATCCGCCGTCCCAGCTCCATGCGCATGGGAATGTTCTGAAGATTGGGATCCGTAGAGCTGATGCGCCCCGTGGCCGTTATGGTCTGGTTAAAGCTGGTATGGATCTTTCCGTCTGCCTCAATGCAGGAAGCCAGGCCATCCGCATAGGTGGATTTCAGCTTTGTCAGCCCGCGGTACTCTAAGATCTCACTGACAATGGGGTAATCCGGCGCCAGCTTTTCCAGGACGTCCGCTGCCGTGGAATAACCGGTCTTTGTCTTCTTGCCGCCGGGAAGCTTCATGTCCTCGAACAGGACCTCGCCCAGCTGCTTTGGAGAAAGAACGTTAAATTCCCTGCCGGCCTTTTCGTGAATGGATCTCTCCAGCTCCTGAATGCGGCTTACCAAGGCTTCACCATAAGCCTTAAGCTCCTCGCGCTTTACGATGACTCCCTCTTTTTCCATGTCATGGAGAACCAGGGAAAGCGGCATTTCCATCTCCGTCATCAGGCGCTCCATGCCGGATTCCTTCAGCTTTTGCCGAAGAACGGGAGCCGCCTTTCTTGCGGCGCAGGCACATTCACAAAGATACTCCCTGACCTTTTCCGGCGTCTCCTCCAAGGCTTCCCCACAGGTCTTTTTTCCAAAGGTCTCCACCTTACCCTTGATCATGATGCCGAGGTGCTCCGAAGCAATCACGTCCATCTCGTAATCACTTTTTAAGGGATTTAACAGGTAGGCTCCTATCAGTACGTCAAAATACCGGTCCGTCGTGGACTGGTCCAGAAAATCATATTGATGCTTTACGTCAAAGGTTGCGATCTGAATGGCGCCCGACGCGCGGCGAAGCAGCTCCCGAAGGGCACTCTCCGATCCGGCAGCAGGACTTTGACGATCTTCCGAAACAGGCGCTGACGCCACGCCACCCTCCATCAGGTCAAACAGGCTCATTTGTACGGCAACTTCTTTCACCTGAGCCGGCTGGTAATAATATACTTTGTCATCGCTGGCGGAAATTGCCAGGGCAAGGATCTTTCCCTTTTCCATCAGGGGCTGAAAGCCAAGCTCATGCTCTAATCCATCCCCGGTGGTCTCCCGGGCTACAGCTTCCCCGGCTACGTTTTTACCGGTGG
>ONSO01000257.1 GCA_900320485.1 uncultured Lachnospiraceae bacterium
ATGGGGTGGAGTATAAGCCATTGGGCGAGATTTGTGAAATTTTGGATTCCAAAAGAAGACCCGTTTCTAAGGGAGACAGGACTGCTGGTATTTATCCATACTATGGAGCTAATGGGATTCAAGATTATGTGGATGATTATATTTTTGACGTATCCATCACGGCAAACAGACCTGATTGCCAGAGCATTCTCGGCCTTGCAAGAGAGGTGGCTGCGGTTCTGGATAAGCCCCTGAAGGAGCCCTCCTATGAGTATCATGAGACGGATGTTAAGAAGGATGGCTTTACGGTGACCGTTTCCGCACCGGATCTCTGCCCCCGTTATATCGGACATTACGTATATGACGTAAAGATCGGGGAATCTCCCCTTTGGATGAAGCGCAGACTTGCCCTGGTGGGACAGGCTTCCATCTCCAATATCGTGGATATTACCAACTACGTCATGCTGGAAATGGGCCAGCCCATGCATGCCTTTGACTGCGAATACGTGGAGGGCAATGCCATCAACGTGCGCAGGGCCGGAGACGGGGAAAAGATCGTTACCCTGGATGAGCAGGAGTACGAATTGAATTCCAATAACCTTGTGATCTGTGACGGCGTAAAGCCCGTAGCCCTGGCAGGCGTTATGGGAGGCCTGAATTCCGAGATCCGCGACACCACCGGTGCCGTTTTGTTTGAGTCCGCGAAGTTTGCAAGAGACAATATCCGTAAGACCTCAAGAGCCCTTGGAAAGCGTACGGATGCCAGCGCAAAGTATGAAAAGGGCGTAGATGAATATGCTACCGTTCATGCCATGAAGAGAGCCCTGCATTTAGTCGAAGAGCTGGGGTGTGGCAAGGCTTCCTCCACCCACGTGGACGTCAATACCGGAAACTCCATTGAGCCTTGGGAGATGAAGGTAAGCCTGAAGAAGGTAAACGACGTACTGGGCATTGAGGTACCCGTGGAGGAAGTGCTCCACGTCATGAAAAACCTCAATTTCGATCCCGCGGTAAACGGAGACGAGCTGACCATTCACGTTCCCGCATACAGGGAAGACATGGATTCCTATCCTGACGTGGCAGAAGAAGTGATCCGCATGTACGGCTATGATCACGTGACGCCCACCTTTATGCCGGACGCTCTTGTGACCACCGGCGGCATGAATGCAAAGCAGCGCAGGGAGCTGAAGCTGAAGAGGGACCTTTGCTCTACGGGGGCCTATGAGTGCATTCATTATTCCTTCTTCTCCCCCTCGGATCTGGATCTTCTCAGATTCCCTGAGGATGCGCCGGAGAGACAGGCCATCAGGATCTTAAACCCCATCAATGAGGAGCTTTCCCTGATGCGTACGACCCTGGCTGCCTCCATGCTCAATGCCATCAGTCGTAACCAGAAGAAGGGAAATCTTTCCGGAAGACTGTTTGAGATCGGCAATAAATTCATTGCAAAGTCCCTGCCCCTGACGGATTATCCGGATGAGAGGGAGACCCTTTGCATTGGCATTTTTGGAGAGAAGGAGAGTTTCTTTACCCTGAAGGGCATGGCCCAGAAGGTGGCAGAGAGCCTGTACGTAAAGTTTGATTACGTGCCTGCAAAGAATTCTTTCCTGCATCCCTATCAGACCGCTAAGATCCTGTGCGGCGGCGTGGAGATCGGATACCTTGGGAAGGTGGCTTATCCCGTGGCGGAAAAGCTGGATCTTCGAACGGATGCATACCTTTTGGAGCTGGATCTTAAGACCCTTCAGACCCTGCCCGCCGGTAAGCCAACCTTTGTTCCCCTGCCGAAGTTCCCCGGAGAGAGCAGAGACCTGGCCCTTGTGATGGATAAGACCATAACCTGCGGACAGGTGGAGGATAGCATCCGGAAGTCCTGCCAGTACGTAAAGGGCATTAAGCTCTTTGACAAATATGAGGGAGCGCCCATTCCTCCCACGAAAAAGAGCATGGCCTTCACCCTGGACTTTGTTCCCGGACAGGAACCCTTTGAAGCTGACGGCGTAGACCGTTTTGTCAAGAAGATCTTAAAGAACCTGAAAAACGAGCTTGACATAGACCTTAGAAGCTAAGACGGGCCCGTGAAAGCATTGTAAGCGGGCTCAAAATGATGGAGAAAGGAGATTTGCCATGAAAAAGAATGCATGGGAGACATATAGTGAGAAGGATCTGAAGAAGTTGGAGAAAATCTGTGCCGAGTACAGAGAATTTCTGGACCACGGCAAGACGGAGAGAGAGTGCGTTGACGTCATTGTCAACACCATCGAAAAGGAAGGCTATGAAGAACTGGAAGCCGTCATCAAAAAAGGCGGAAAGTTAAAGGCCGGCGACAAGGTTTACAGCGTATGGATGAATAAGTCCATTGTTATGTTCCAGATTGGCAAAAAGCCCATGGAGGAAGGGTTGAACATTCTTGGAGCCCACATTGACAGCCCGAGACTTGACGTAAAGCAGGTTCCTCTTTATGAGGATGGAAAGCATGCCTTTGCTTATCTGGATACCCATTATTACGGCGGCGTAAAGAAGTATCAGTGGGTAACCCTTCCCCTGGCCATTCACGGCGTTGTGGTGAAAAAGGACGGAACCACCATTGAACTGAATATCGGTGAGGAAGAGGATGATCCCGTATTCTTTATTTCTGACCTGCTGATCCACCTGGCAGCGGAGCAGATGGAAAAGAAAGCGGCAAAGGTCATTGAAGGCGAGGCGCTGGATCTCATTGTCGGTTCCAAGCCCATCGTCCTTGGAAAAGAGGAAAAGGAGACGGAGGACGGCAAAAAGAAGGCGGCAAATGCCATTAAGGCCGGCGTTCTGGACATTCTGAAGAAGACATATGACTTTGAAGAGGAGGACTTGCAGAGCTGGAGATCGTTCCCGCGGGGAAGGCAAGGGAGGCCGGATTTGACAGAAGCCTGATCCTTGGCTACGGCCAGGATGACAGGGTCTGTGCCTTTACCTCCATGCGTGCCATGCTTGACGTAAAGAATCTTGACAGGACCCTTTGCTGCATTTTGGTAGACAAGGAGGAGATCGGCTCCGTAGGTGCCACCGGCATGCAGTCTGCATTCTTCGAGAATGCCGTTGCAGAGCTGATGAACCTGACGGGAGAGTACAGTGAGTTAAAGCTTAGAAGATGCCTTTCCAGAAGCTGCATGCTGTCCTCTGACGTCAGTGCCGGGTATGATCCCAGTTATGATTCCTGCTTTGAGACAAAGAATGCCGCATGGATCGGCGCAGGCATGTGCTTTAATAAGTTTACGGGAGCCCGCGGCAAATCCGGCTCCAACGATGCCAATGCAGAGTATATGGCGCACGTACGTAAGATCCTGGATGACAAGAAGATCGTATGGCAGACGGCCGAGCTTGGAAAGGTTGACGTCGGCGGCGGCGGAACCATTGCTTACATCCTTGCCCTTTATGGCATGAACGTGATCGACAGCGGCGTGGCCGTTCTCAACATGCATGCTCCCTGGGAGTGCACCAGCAAGGCAGACGTTTATGAGGCATATCGCGGCTATAAGGTATTTGCGGAAGATGCCTGCATGTAATTTGTTAAAAGAGAAGAATCGTCATGGAATTAAAAAAATCGGATTTTTATTTTGACCTGCCGCAGGAATTGATCGCGCAGGATCCCCTGGAGGACAGAAGCTCTTCCAGGTTGTTGCATTTAAATAAAGTCACGGGGGAGACGGACCACCACGTATTCAAGGAGATCCCGGGTTTTTTAAAGCCCGGGGACTGCCTTGTGCTCAACAACACAAAGGTGATCCCTGCAAGACTTCTTGGCCAAAAAGAGGAAACCGGAGGTCACGTGGAGGTCCTGCTCCTTTCCAGAAAAGAGAAGGACGTATGGGAGACGCTGGTAAAGCCCGGCAAGAAATGTAAGCCGGGGACGAAGCTGACCTTTGGAGACGGGCTCCTTAAGGCAGAGGTCTTAGAGACCGTGGAGGAAGGGAACCGGCTGATCCGCTTTTCCTATGACGGCATTTGGGAGGAAGTACTGGACAGACTGGGCGAAATGCCCCTTCCGCCTTACATTACCCATAAGCTGAAGGACAAAAACCGTTACCAGACCGTCTATGCAAAATATGAGGGCTCCGCGGCTGCGCCCACGGCAGGTCTTCATTTTACCAAAGAGCTTCTAAAGCAGATCGAAGACATGGGAGTCAAGGTGACCTACGTTACCCTGCACGTCGGCCTTGGAACGTTCCGGCCCGTGAAGGAAGAAAACGTACTGGATCATCACATGCATTCCGAATGGTATCAGGTCAGCGAAGAAGCGGCCAAGGCCATCAATGAGACCAAGGCGGCAGGCGGCAGGGTGATCTGTGTTGGCACCACCAGTTGCAGGACCGTGGAGAGTGCTTCGGATGACAATGGCCACGTCCGCGCGGAGAGTAAGGATACGCAGATCTTTATTTATCCCGGATATAAGTTTAAGGTCATGGATGGTCTCATCACAAATTTCCATTTGCCGGAGTCGACGCTTGTCATGCTGGTGAGCGCCCTGGCGGGAAGGGAGCACGTGCTTGCGGCTTATGAGGAGGCCATCAGGGAACGATATCGCTTCTTTAGCTTTGGAGACGCCATGGTGATCCTGTAGGAAAGCCTTCAGACGCATAAGTTCCGGCGTGGAAAATCTTCCTTGCGAATTCAGACCGCCTATGATAAGATAGGCATGGAAGGTTATGCCTTGCATTAGGGGCGGCAGACGAAAAGGAGGGTACCGGCGTGAGTGAGCGCAGAAGGACAAAACGGACGAAACTGGCATCCAGACTCATAGTAAAGCGCTTGGATGCCACGGAAAATAAAGAAGTGGAGATTGACATCGTTGACGTTTCCAAGGAAGGCGTCGGGTTTACGGCGGATCGCGCCCTGAAGATCGGAGCTGTTTATGAAGGGTTTCTGACCATCTGGACAAAGGAAGTGATCCATGCCTTTCTCCAGATCGTGAGGATCGAACTTCTGGAGGACAATTTCTTTGGATATGGGGCCAGATTCGTAGGCATGCCGGAGATGGAAGCCA
>ONSO01000208.1 GCA_900320485.1 uncultured Lachnospiraceae bacterium
CAAATTTCTTCTCCACAACGATCTCCGCCACATTCCCCTTGATGGAAACCCGAAGGTCATCCGCCAGCTTCGCAAGAATGGACTTTTCCAGCTCATCCCATGCTTCCTCGGCCTCCCGGTCAGAGCCTTTCGCTCCCTCAATGCCCTGACGGTAAGCATCCAAGGACCAGGTCACTCCGTCCATGACAACGGGCGCGCCAAGGCCGATCGGCATGTCAATCATTCCCATGACAAAACAGTTTGCGCCGTTATAACCCGTGCCGTCCATGATGGCAGCCTCCTCCGCCATGGTGAAGCTATTGTCAAGGAACTCCCGGATCTTGCCAGTAAAACCTTTATAAGCGTCATTCCGCTTGTTTTTGGATGCATCAATCAGCTCCTGCTTCTTTGCCATATCCATTTCCGTGTGTACCACCACGTGGATCTGGCACTTACCATGCTTTTTCCCCTCCATCCAAAAATCTGCCCAAAAATCCTCCGCAATGGCGCCTACCATGCCAAGGGTCTCCTCCACAAGAAGCCGCATGCGCATGGCACTTTTATGATCATGTTCCACGTACGCGGAGAATTTCTCCGCCTCTGCCAGCGCCTCATCTCTTCCCACTTCCAAATTACGAATCCTGATTTTGTCCGTCTGCATGTCTTTCTCCTTTCCGTTATCCGTCTATTCTCCGTTACGTTTCCGGGTGTCTGCGTCTTTTCCGTTAGGTTTCCGGCCGTTCCCCGTCATTGTCCGGGATCTTTTTTCCATGCTCCGCTGTCGTAAAAATCCCGCAGGATCTCTCCGTCCAGTTTCCCTTCATTGCACATGCTTTCCAGGATGGCGAAAGCCTTTTGAGATGCCATGGCAGGCTTATACGGCCTGTCATCCGCCGTCAGGGAATCATATATGTCAATGATGGTGAGAAGCCTCGACTCCCAGGTGATATCCTCCGCCTTTAATCCCGAGGGATATCCGGTACCATTCAGGTACTCATGATGATCTCCGGCCAAGCCATGCTCGTCCCTTTCCTAATCCCAGTATATCAGACCATGAAATATCCGTCAATTTCGGCAGCGCAATAAAAGCATAGGATTTTCGCGGATTTTACGTTATCATAATGATCAGAAATCATGAAACGCTTTGCAGTCAGGATCTGCAACATGGCGGGAAAGAGAGGCCTTTTATGATCACGGCAAAGGAAGCACTAAAGAAACTAAAAGAAGGGAATAAACTGTACGTATCGGCGGACCTGTTTCAGGCGGACGTTTCGTCCAGGGTTCTGGAGCACTTTGCTAAAAATGGTCAGGAGCCCTATGCCATCATCATTTCCTGCTCTGACTCACGGGTCATTCCCGAAAGGATCTTTCATGCCGCCATCGGTGACCTTTTTACGATCCGCGTTGCGGGAAACGTGATCGACGATCATCAGCTTGGCAGCATTGAATATGCCGCCGGTCATCTTGGGACAAAGCTCGTGGTAGTGCTTGGGCATACCCAGTGCGGCGCCGTCCATGCCGCCATTAACCATGATCCCAGCGGTTTTATCAAATTCATCACGGACGAGATCAAGCAGGCCATTGGAAAAGAAAAGGACGACTATAAGGCAGCCGTCCTAAACGTGGAGCAAAGCATCCGCATGATCGAATCCAGCCTGGAGATCCAAAAGGATGAATCTGAGGGGCTTCGGGTGATTGGCGCCATCTATCGCATCGAAGACGGCACCGTGGAATTTCTGGAATAGCGAAAGGATCATAAGCCGACGACGGCAAACCACTTATTTTTCCAGCCAAGAGCAATGACGACAACGCGTTCATCCAAAAACTCCAACTGCAAATGCGAAATTCTTCCGGGTACCGATCCATTCTTCAAAAAAGTCCATGCCTTTATCCCGGATCGCGGATCGGCTTGCATCTTGCGACTGTGATACCGGATCAAGGCATCGACACACGCCTTTTTATCACGCTGCATAATGAATCGATCTGCCTTTCCAAATTTACCCATGGCGCGAGATATCAGCAGCGCAAGGTAGCGCCCCTGGATCAAATGCTCCAAGTCCTCATCGGATTTCCCATGTTTTTTTTGCACCTGTTCCCCATGATACTGCGTAAAATCCTTCTCTGAATAAAACTCCTCACAGCATGCGGCGGCAAATTCTTCCGTCATGCTTCCGTGTGGCTCCCTCACAAGTTGAGACATTTTGCGGTAAAAAATGAAGCGTCCCAAAATCCATCTGCCAAGGATGAGTACAAGTACAAGGATTCCAAACGGCAGGGCGTTTTTCCGGACCAGTTTCACGCAAAGCATGAAAGCGGTAAAGAGCACGGGCGGTCCAAAGACGACGAATGCATATATAATAAGGCGGCTTAGATCCGCCCATCCTTTGTGGTTCAAAACGTGGAGCAGCGCATCCACGCCCCATAGCACCAAAATGATCAAGATCGTTCCGACGATCCAATAACCGTCGATCATGAAAATCCGTCCCCAGGTCACGTGCAATCCCTCCCTAATCTTACTCTTCCATCAGGGTGTCTCCTTTTGCCTGAGCTCCCATTTTTTCTTTACTTCCTCAGCCCTCGCAATGACCTTTTCCTTCCATTCATCATCCGGGCCGTCCAGCTGAAACGCCTCAAACCCAAATTCGCGTCCATAAGAACAGATCACGGTTTCGTCATCCACGTGAAGGGCAATCCGATATCTGCTTGGAACCTTTTGCGGAAGAATCTGCGTACTGTCCCTTTGTACCTCTTTTAAGTGCCTTGTTGCATTAACAATTCCATCGAACTTAACACCATAATGACGAAAAAGGCCCTTGACGTATTTCTCGGTGCGATAGGAAGACGTATATACCCAGACCTCATATCCCAGCTCCTGAAGCCTATTGATCAGATCCGGCGTCCCGAGCCTTAGCCGTTCCTTGTAGATGCGATTCCAAGGGAATTTTAGCTCTGGTTCCGCCTTTACGTTTTCAGGAAAAACAAAGAGAACTTCATCCAAGTCAAAGGATACGCGCATTTTATCCGTTTGCATTTTCTTTTCCATTCTTCTCCATCTCCCCTATGGCAGCAATCGCTTCCTTCGACCAATTTTCTCCGGGATCCAATGAATACTCATGAAACTTGCCGGTACTTTTCTCCGTGCGCAGTATCATGTCATTGTCGACGTGAAGCGTAACGGAATACTTGTTTGCAATGAGCTTCTCAACGCCTGCCTTGCGGCTCTCCGTATTCTTCTTATCCTTCGCCATACCCGTGATGATACCGTCCACGTGTACGCCAGAGCACCTAAAATAATCCCTGACGTCGTCAATGGATTCATAGCTAGAGGAATAAAGCCATATGTCATATCCGTTCTTTGAAAGATGATAGAATAGCGCGGGAATTCCAAGGCGGATTCTCTTCTTATGCTTGATGCCGTAAGGGAAGCCCAGCTTCTTTTCCAACCATGGCGCGTCATCTGCCCGGAAAACCACCTCATCCATGTCAAAAGTAGCGCGTTTGTTATGCCGTGAATTCTCCAAAATTTTCTTGACGTCAGATTCCAACGCAAGGTTTATGATCTTTACCGGAATTCTGCTAAGCTTTAATCTCTTAGCCGCAGCCCACCTGTGGTGCCCGTTCAGGATCATATATCCATGGGGATAAAGCTTTTCCACAATGATCGGTTCATCAAAGACGTCCTGGTGCGTGCGGGCATTGTTAATGATCTGCTTTTCATAGTTAGAAATGATTTCATAGTTTGGTCCGACGTTTGGAAACATAAACTCATCCTGCGGATTGGGATGAAGCTTATCACATGGCAGTTTTTTCGTCGTCAGACGCTCTATCAGTCCCGCTTTGACGGGATATGCCACTCCCTTTTGCTTTTGAACTTCCTCCTGCAAAAATAGATCAAACTCGCTTTTAGCCATACGCCAGCCCTCCTCTCCAGTTTATCGTACTATGCCATCCTTTCCTACGTCAATCATGTTTTTTACCCATCACAAAAGAAAGGAAAAAAGTCCTGGGATCCAAGGATTCCAGGACTTTTTTGAGAGGTGCGAGCCGGATTTGAACCGGCGGATGACGGTGTTGCAGACCGGGGCCTTACCACTTGGCTATCGCACCATATTAAATTTTTAGTGACTCCAACGGGAATCGAACCCGTGTTACCGCCGTGAAAGGGCGATGTCTTAACCGCTTGACCATGGAGCCAGGTTAATTTCGCTCTCCTACGGAACAACATTTCCGTCGGATTCATTATAACACTATAAATATAATAAATCAAGAACTA
>ONSO01000204.1 GCA_900320485.1 uncultured Lachnospiraceae bacterium
TGAATTGCGAGGCCCTTACGGAGACCGTAGGGGAGACGCTGCCTTTCATGAAAAGGAATTCCAGGATCATTATCCTTTCCTCCGCCTCAGCATTTTTACCTCAGCCGGGTTTTGCCGTCTATGCGGCAAGTAAATCCTACGTTCTAAGCTTTTCAAGAGCTCTTGGACAGGAATTAAAAGGACGGGGCATCATTGTAACGGCCGTTTGTCCCGGGCCCGTGGATACGCCCTTTTTGGAAAAGGCAGGCAAGACGGGAGAAAGCTTCCCCTTAAAGAAATACTTTATTGCCTCCCCGGAGGCCGTCGTGGAGAAAGCACTTCGGGACAGCTTGCATAAAAAGAGCGTTTCCATCTATGGCATTTCCATGAAAGCCTTGTCCGTCGCGGCAAAGCTTGTGCCAAATGATTTGATCTTTACGGGCATGCGCCTGTTTCAGAAAGGGTAAAACACATGAAATTTCTTCGCCTTTTTTCCGGAGAAGCCTATAAGGGTACCAGACATTATCTGAAAACCCAAAGAGTCTATGAGATCCTCCGAACCATATTATTTTTTGCCATATCCCTCGCCTTATTTGCCGGCGGTTATCTGGCGACCCATACGCGAATGAACCTGTTGACCATTGTAGCCATTTTGGGATTGCTTCCTGCAAGTAAGTCTCTGGTCAGCGTCATTATGTTCTGCAGATATGGCGGACTATCCGATGCGGATGCCGAAATCATCGAGCCTCACCTTGGCAGCCTGACCAATTTATGCGACATGATATTTACAAGTAACGACAAAAACTATGAGGTGGATCATTTGACCATAAAGGGCAATACCGTCTGTGGCTACAGCAAGAACGGGAATTTCCAGGAACAGGCCTTCTATAAGCATCTGGACGAGCGTCTGAAGGCTGACGGCCATAAAAACGTTTCCGCAAAGATTTTTACGGACCTCCGGAAATACGTTGACCGTTTAGATCAAATGCAGGAGCTTGCCTGCGATGAATCCGGCACCGCCGGCATCGCAGACACCTTAAAAAGCATCAGTCTGTGAGGAGAACATGCAACAATTGACCATCGGCCCGAACGAGAGCGGCCAGCGATTAGACAAATACTTAAAAAAAGCCCTTCCAAACGCACCCATGAGTCTTTTATATAAACAGATGCGTAATAAAAACCTGACGTTGAACGGCAAAAAGACCGAAGGGAAGGAAATCTTAAAAGAGGGCGACGTGGTAAAATGCTTTTTTAGCGAGGAGACCTTTGCGCTTTTTTCCGGAAGGGAAGCCGGTGATCCCCGTACTCAGGAATACGCGAAAGCCTATCAGGCGCTGAAAGGACTCAAAGTCTTATACGAGGACGAAAACATTCTTCTTGTCCATAAGCCCGTCGGAATCTTAAGCCAGAAAGCCCGGCCTTCGGACGCAAGTCTGAATGAATGGATGATCGGGTATCTGCTCGCCAAAGAAGAATTAAAGGAATCGGATCTTTATACCTTTTGTCCCTCCGTCTGCAACCGTTTAGACCGGAATACCAGCGGCATTGTGATCTGCGGGAAATCCCTGGCGGGTCTTCAGGCCATGAGCCGGTTGCTCAAGGAAAGAACCCTGCGGAAATATTATCTTACCATCTGTCACGGCATAATAGATGCACCAAGGGAGATTTCCGGGTATCTGAGCAAGGATCCAAAGACCAATACGGTGCGCGTCCTTTCTCATGAATCGGAGGATGCAGATCCCATCCGAACCAGATACGTTCCGCTGAGGCAGTCTGCGGAGTTCACGCTTTTGGAGGTGGAACTCATCACCGGAAAAACGCATCAGATCAGGGCCCATCTTGCCTCGGCAGGGCACGCGATCATTGGCGATCCCAAGTATTGTCCGGAGGCATTGCTAAAAAAGGACCGGTCCTGCTTTCACTTAAAGAGCCAGCTCCTTCATGCCATGCGACTGGAATTTCCGTCCTGGGAAAAGATAAAGGACGACATTCCCCAAGGCGGGGCCGTCTTAAAACCCTTAAGCGGACTTATTGTTACCTCACCTTTGCCGGAGACGTTCACGCGGATCCGAAACAAATTATTTACCGAAAGTTAAAGGAGTACCCTTATGGCAACCTGGAATTCCCGCGGTCTTCGCGGTTCCACGCTGGAAGACATGATAAACCGCACAAACGAAAAATATGACGAAGGAAATCTCGCCCTGATTCAAAAGATCCCAACCCCCATAACGCCGGTCAAAATGGATCAGTCAACCAGGCAGATCACCCTTGCCTATTTTGACCAGAAGAGTACCGTGGACTACGTTGGCGTCGTACAGGGCATTCCCGTTTGCTTTGACGCAAAAGAATGTGCCGTCGATACCTTTTCCCTGCAAAACATCCACGCTCATCAGGTAACCTTTATGGACAAATTTGAAAAGCAGGGAGGAATCGCCTTCTTTTTGATCTTTTATTCCCACAAGGATCTCTTTTATTATCTTCCCTACGAAATGCTCAAATACTTTTGGGACAGGGCGCAAAACGGCGGAAGAAAAAGCTTCCGATATGATGAATTAAATCCTGCGTACGTTTTGCCAAAGGTTCACGGATATCTGGTTCCTTATTTGGAGGGATTGAAGATCGACCTGGAAGACCGGGAAGGGCTTGACGGTGAATGGGGCCCGGATAATAAATGAGGAAAATGTTCAAAAACGTGGTTGACAAGAAAAATTTAGTATGGTAGTATGGTAGCACGCTACCACGCTAAAGCGAGATGGGAGAAACCTTACATGAATCAAAGACTTCTGCATACGCCCGAAGGCGTAAGAGACATTTACGGAAAAGAATATGAGAAAAAACTGGCCGTGGAAGAGAATCTGCACGCGCTGATTGCCGGATATGGTTATGGGGACGTGCAGACCCCCACCTTTGAATATTTTGACGTATTCTCTAAGGAGATCGGCACCATTCCAAGCAAGGAGCTCTATAAGTTTTTTGACAAGGAAGGAAACACCCTGGTGCTTCGTCCCGACTTTACCCCCTCCATTGCCAGATGTGCCGCTAAGTATTTTATGGAGGAAAAGGCTCCACTGCGCTTTACTTATAAGGGTAATACCTTTGTCAACACCTCCAATCTTCAGGGAAAGCTGAAGGAAGTTACCCAGATGGGCGTTGAGCTGATCAATGACGCTTCCGTGGAAGCCGACGGTGAGATGATCGCCCTTGTGGTGGAATCCCTGAAAACCGCAGGCCTTAAGGATTTTCAGGTCAGCATCGGCCAAGTGGAATACTTTAAGGGACTTTGTCAGGAAGCAGGACTTGACGAAGATACGGAAATGGATCTTCGCGCCTGCATTTCCGGAAAGAATTTCTTTGCTGCGCAGGAGCTTCTCATGGAGCGCAACGTATCCGACCCTTATCGGGAGATCCTGTTAAAGGTGGCAGACTTGTTTAACAGCATGACTTCCCTTGAGGATGCAAAGAAGCTGGTAAACAACCCCAGATCCCTTGCAGCCATAGAATGGCTCGAACGCCTTGACGAGGTGTTAAAGCTTTATGGAGTGGATGCTTACGTATCTTACGACCTGGGGATGCTGAGCAAATATAATTATTATACCGGCGTCATCTTTAAGGCCTATACCTACGGCGTCGGAAATGCCATCATTACCGGCGGCCGTTACAATACGCTCCTTGGCCGGTTTGGAAAAGAAGCTCCCGCCATCGGCTTTGCCATTGTCATCGACGACTGTCTGGAAGCCCTTGCAAGGCAAAAGAGCAGCGTTCCCACGAAGGAAGATCCCATCATCCTTACGTATGACAGAGAGGAAGAGGGTAATTTCGCAAAAGCCTTGAAGGAGGCACAAAAGCTTCGCGGGGAAGGGAAGAGAGTGGTTCTTCTTTCAGAAGAAAGCACAACCGGAAAGGCAGGATCCAAACATGAATGAATTTAATGACGAAAGATATCTTACCTTCGCCCTTGGCAAGGGAAGACTGGCAAATAAGACCTTAGACATCCTTGAGAACCTTGGCATCACCTGTGAGGAAATGCGGGACAAGAATTCCAGAAAACTCATTTTTGTGAATGAAGAGCTGAAGATGAAATTTTTCCTGGCAAAAGGCCCCGACGTACCTACCTACGTAGAGCTGGGAAGCGCTGACGTTGGCGTGGTCGGATATGATACGGTCCTAGAGGAGAACCGAAACGTATATGAGGTTCTGGATCTTGGCTTTGGTAAATGCAGGATGTGCGTATGCGGGCCCGAGAGTGCCAGAGAGCTTCTAAAGCACCACGAGCGGATCCGCGTGGCCAGCAAATACCCTAACATCGCAAAGGATTATTTTTATAATAAAAAACATCAGACCGTGGACATCATCAAGCTGAACGGTTCCGTGGAACTGGGACCTTTGGTTCAGCTTTCCGACGTGATTGTCGACATTGTGGAGACAGGTTCCACCCTGCGGGAAAATGGTCTTGAGGTCTTAGAGGAGGTATGCCCCCTGAGCGCCAGAATGATCGTAAATCCCGTCAGCATGCAGATGGA
>ONSO01000203.1 GCA_900320485.1 uncultured Lachnospiraceae bacterium
CCGAGCCCGAGTACGTCTATGAGGAAGAACCTGTTAAGGAGCACAAGCCGATTTTCCACGTGATGAAGGGCGTGCTGATTGCGGCGCTTGTTATGGTTCTGGTTTTTGCAGGCGTATACGTAGACACCAACGTAAAGAGCCAGATCATCCGCTTTAACAAAACTGACAGTGAGTACCGAATTACCATTCACGATTACAGTCAATACAATACGGAAGACGATTACAGCGCAGGCTTTACGAAGCTGAACAATGATCTGATCGCCGGCAACGTACCTGACATTTTGGCACTTAGTGAAGGCATGCCCGTTGACAGCTTTATCAATAAGGGATTGTTTGTTGACATAGGAGAGCTGATCCAAAACGATCCGGAGCTCAGCAAGCTGGATTACATGGAGAACGTATTTGAAGCATATAAGGTGAACGGCAAGCTTTACAGAGTCATCCCTTCCTTTGTACTGAGAACCTGGATCGGCAAAAAGAGCCTTGTGGGAGACCGTGCGTCCTGGACCATGAATGACGTCCGCCAGGCGGCAGAGCAGTTAAATGGCGACAAGAGCATTTTCGGAATGAACATGACCCGTGATAACTTCTTGAGCGTAGTTATGAACTATATCGGAAATGATTTCTTTGACGTTGACACCGGAAAGTGCAATTTTGATTCCAAAAACTTTACGGAGATCCTGGAATATGCGAAGACCCTTCCTCAGTCGCAGGACAGCGGTTATGACGAGGAGTACTGGCAGCATTATTGGGAAACCTATCAGACCCAGTACCGTGAGAACAGGACCCTTCTCATGGAGCTTTATCTTTCTGATTTTGAAAGCATGAGATACAACGTAAACGGCATGATGGGGGAGGACGTTTCTTATATCGGATTCCCTTCGGACAATGGTACGGGCTCCGTTATTACCCTGTATAACTCCTATGCGATCTACGCTAAGAGCAGCAATCAGGATGGGGCATGGAAGTTCCTCAGAACCTATCTCACGGAGGATTATCAGAAGAATGAGGATTACAAGTACGGTTATACCGGCGGTCTTCCCGTTCTGAAGTCCCTTGTGCGCGAGCTTGTTGACAAAACCATGGAGAAGCCTTATTGGACCGATGAAAACGGCGAGAAGCATGAATATGATGACACTTTCTATCTAAACGAACAGGAGATCATCCTTCAGCCCTTCACCAAGGCACAGGCAGATACTTTGTATGATTTTGTATGCAGCGTTAAAACGCCCTCTTACTATGACGAGAACGTAATGAAGATCATTTCCGAAGAAGTTGCATCCTTCTTCTCCGGATCCAAGTCTGCAAGCGACGTGGCAAACATGATCCAGAATCGCGTTCAGCTCTACGTAAACGAGAATAAATAAATTGAATGGAACCGCAGCAAAACAAGCTGCGGTTCTTTTTAGGAGAAAGGTTTATGCAAAAAGAAGTAAAGCAGGGGAAATGTATTTTGATAGGAGCCGGCGACCTTACGGTCTCTGAGCTAAAAAAGGGAGAAGGGGATTTTTGCATTGCGCTGGACGGAGGCATCGGCTATTGTGACTTCCTTCAGGTGGAGCCGGACCTCATCATTGGAGATTTTGATTCCGTGACGGAGGAAGAGTCAAAGGCCATTGAACGGATCGAGAAGGCTTTCCCGGAAAAGGTCGTGAGACTAAAGCCGGAAAAGGATGACACGGACATGCTCTATGCCCTTAAATACGCACTGAACCTTGGATTTACGGATTTTCGTCTCTATGCTGCCACCGGGGGAAGACTCGACCACAGCTTTGCCAACGTTCAATGCCTTTTGTGGCTGAAAAACCGTGGCGCAAAGGGATATCTTATGGACGGAAACGGCATGATCTTTGTGATCAAGGACGAGAGCGTGAAGTTTCAGAAAAACATGGAAGGTACCTTGAGCCTGTTTTCCCTGGGGGAGGTAGCAAAGGGGGTCACCATAAGGGGAATGAAGTATCCTTTGGAAGAGTATGAGATCACGAATGACTTTCCCATAGGCATCAGCAATGAATTTCTGGGGCGGGAAGCGGAGGTTTCCGTGAAAGACGGTGCTCTGGTCTGCATGATACGCTTTGAATAAAGCTTTGCTCCGCCAGCGGCCTTAACGGGAAGCAGTGTCGTACTCCCTTATTGAGAAGTTTTGAGGATTCAGACAGATTGAAAAGAAGCCTTATTTTTGATAAGATTAGTCATGGCGTAAAGAATTCCATACACGCAAAAAGGAGAGTACCAATGAGAGCCTTGAGACCACGATCGAGAGAGCCGTTCCTTTCTTCAATGACGTGATCAGGAAGGACATGGAGGCTGGAAAGAGAGTGAGCATTGCCGCACACGGAAATTCCCTGAGAGCGCTGGTAAAGTATTTTGACAATCTCAGCAATGAGGAGATCGTAGGCGTAAATATCCCTACCGGAACTCCTCTGGTATATGAGTTTGATGAATAACTTCAAAGCGATCAGGCACTATTATCTCGGAGACCAGGAAGCATTAAAGGCCAAGATGGATGCAGTTGCCAATCAAGGGAAAAAGCAGTGATTTCATAAACTTCAGTAAAAAGCTCCCGCCATGCGGGGACTTTTTTGGGCCTTAAGCAACTATTTACATATTTATTTAATTGTGTTAGTATATTAAAGTTGGAGGATGAGAAACATTCTCAATGCGAGGCGCCGGATTTTTCCCTGCGCGCGGGAGAAAATGAAAGAAAGAGATGGAGAAAAAATGAGTAAGAAACCTATCGTACTGATGATCCTTGATGGATTCGGCTTAAATGACAGGACTGAGGGAAATGCCGTTGCACAGGCGAAGAAGCCGGTGATCGATGGCCTGATGAGAGATTACCCTTGGGTGAGAGGTAATGCCAGCGGCATGGCCGTAGGTCTTCCCGAGGGACAGATGGGAAACTCTGAGGTTGGACACCTGAACATGGGCGCCGGCCGCATCGTTTACCAGGAACTGACCAGGATCACCAAGGAGATCATGGACGGTACGTTCTTTGAAAATGAGGCATTGCTTCAGGCAGTTGAGAATTGTAAGAAGAATGATTCCGCACTGCATTTCATGGGTTTGCTTTCCGATGGCGGCGTACACAGTCATAATACGCACCTGTATGGCCTGTTGGAGCTTGCAAAGAGAAATGGCCTGAAAAAGGTTTACGTACACTGCTTTTTGGACGGACGTGACACGCCTCCTACCAGTGGCAAGGGATATGCAGAGGAACTCCGCGACAAGATGGAAGAGCTTGGCGTAGGCAAGATCGCAACTGTCATGGGCCGTTATTATGCCATGGACAGAGACAATAACTGGGATCGAGAGAAGCTTGCATATGATGCACTGACCAAGGGTGAGGGCCTTACGGCACCCTGCGGCATCTGTGGCATCCAGGCTTCCTACGACAGGAATGAGACGGATGAATTTGTAAAGCCCACCGTGGCAGTGGAAGACGGTAAGCCCGTGGCTACCATTCAGGACGGCGACAGCGTTGTATTCTTTAACTTCCGTCCTGACCGTGCAAGACAGATCACCAGAGCCTTCTGTGATGATGATTTTAAGGGATTTGACCGCGGCGAGAGAAAGAAGCTTTGCTTTGTATGCTTCTCTGATTATGATCCCACCATTCCCAATAAGCTGGTGGCATTTAAGAAGGTCTCCGTGACCAATACCTTTGGTGAGTGGCTTGCGGCAAATAACATGACCCAGGCCCGCATTGCCGAGACGGAGAAGTACGCACACGTTACGTTCTTCTTTAACGGCGGCGTAGAGCAGCCCAATGCGGGAGAGGACCGCATTCTTGTAAATTCTCCGAAGGTTGCAACTTATGACTTAAAGCCTGAGATGAGCGCTTACGAGGTATGCGACAAGCTTTGCGGTGCCATCCGCAGCGGAAATTATGACGTGATCGTGATCAACTTTGCAAATCCCGACATGGTAGGCCATACCGGCGTTCTGGAAGCTGCTGTTAAGGCCGTGGAAGCCGTAGACGAGTGTGTTGGCAAGGCAGTAGAAGCCGTGAAGGAGATGGACGGCGTACTGTTTATCTGCGCGGATCACGGTAACTGTGAGATGATGATCGATTATGAGACCGGTGAGCCCTTTACCGCGCATACCACAAATCAGGTTCCCTTCATTTTGGTGAATTATGATCCCGCCTATGGCCTTCGTGAGAACGGCTGCCTGGCAGACATTATCCCTACCCTGATCCAGATCATGGGGAAGGAGCAGCCGGCGGAAATGACGGGAAAGAGCCTCTTGATCAAGAAATAAGATGAATTACGGAATGAGCACTTAGCCTATGGCAGGTGCTCATTTTTTTATTGAATTTTTTTATGAATAATGGGATAATGAAACCAGAAGAATCGTTTGGGAGGCTGCCGCTTTGATGGAGACAAGGGAAACATGCGTTATCGCCCGGATCAGGGGGAACGGCGTAAATGGAAATGGAGTTTCAGCCTCTGACGTAATAGACGTTTCTTATTTATCCTTGCGGGATCATGCAGGAAGGCGGCTTTATGGCG
>ONSO01000201.1 GCA_900320485.1 uncultured Lachnospiraceae bacterium
CCCCAAAGACCGTCCCCTCTTTACTTCACTCCCTCTCCTTGCTCCCCTGAAGTCTGCCCGCCTTCTCCTTCACTTCTCCTCCCTGCTCCCTTGAAGTCTGCCGGTCTTTTTACTCCTTTTCCCTGCTCCCTTGAAGTCTGCCGGTCTTTTTACTCCTTTTTCCCGCTCCCCTGAAGGCGGTTTATCTTCTTTACGTCGCTTTCCTCCTCTGGAGACAATCCTGCCGCCACCTGCTCCGGCCGCATGGAGAAAAACGCCATCAGCTCTTTCTTCGCCTCTTCCTCAAAAAGCAGGTCGATGAGCCGGCATTTCAGCTCCATCTGCATTCTTTCGAATGCAACGCCATGGAACATGTAGCTGTTTTCATACCCCAGCACGATGAGCTTTACGTAATTGGCCACAAGACCAATGTCCAGGTCCTTCCTTACGCCCTCCACGTGAGAAAAAATCCTCTCCGCGACGGCCGCCTCGCGTCTAAGACTCACGTCCTTTCCGCGCTTTCTCTCCGCCTCATAGATGGCCCTTTCATCCTCCGCCGTAAATTTCCGGTAGATGCTGTTATTATTTAGGAGCGTATTGAAATACATTCCAAACAGCTGGGCCGGCTTCATCTTCTTTCCCTCAGGGAACATCTTGTCTACCTCGTCCAGCAGATGCTTTCTGTTCGCCTCAAGGGCCCGGCTCACGTAATCCTCCTTGGAATCAAAAAAGTTGTAAAACGTACTCTTTCCGATCCCAACCCTTTGCGTGATCTTTTCCACGGACATGTGCTTTAGCCCGTACTCCTCCAGCAGAGGAAATGCCTGCGCAAGCATCTCCTCCATCAGCTTTTCTTTTTCCTCCTGGCTAAATACTCTTGTCGGCATGATGCCACCTCCGTCAGCATTGCGACCAAAATTCAAAACATTCGCATCCGAGGTACAATTTATGCGACCGAATTTCTCTTTCGGTCGCACGTGCATGTTAACACCCTTTTTTTATCTCGTCAAGCCAAAAGCACCCTTTTTCCCGCTTGTTGAGAATTTACGTCATTATCCATTAAAACAGGCTGCAGATCCAGGCTGCCAGGGCGCAGGCCGCCGGGAAGATCACCAAAAGCTTTAGCAGCTGGCTTTTGATATTGTAGCCATACTTTCTGTTATTATAAACGCCTTCCACCTCGGGAATAAAATGCTGGAAGAAATGCGACTTGCACAGCAGAAAATAGTCAAAGCAAGTCATGTCATAAATCTTATAGATCGTAAAGATCAGGATAAAGCGCAGGAAAAACTGCCCAAAGGTAAAGTCATTCCGAAAGCCGTCCCAAATCGAGATCACCCCTGCCCCCAGGATCATGCAAATGCTAAATCCCATCAGGATCCAGCCGATTGCCCGCGCCCCGTAAAAAGGTCCGTGCTCCCTTGGCTTTACAAGGGCAACCGCTTCCTTCGGCGCAGACGAAAACATCCACTTCTCCTGAATGAAAACCACGGCCGAAACCAGCATCAGCGTGATCGCCGCGCAAAACACAATTGCCAAAAATAGAGTCAATAACATATTGCCATACCTCCGTCACTTTTTATATGGATTAGTTAGTTCTTTCTAACCCCATATCATAGCACGACGTCGGCAAAATGTCCAATCCTAATTCCCGTGCCCGTCCGCTATCTCTTTTTGAACGTGTAATCACACATGCTTCCTCCCGTTCCGATCTGCTGCGTATAGAGAAACTCCGCCCGCGCATGTCCCTTTTCTTCCAGGATCATTACCATTGCCAGCGACGTGATCAGATTGCAGAGATGCCCGTAATTCTTCTTGTCTGCATATTCCCGGTTTTCACTGATCAGGCGCTCCATCCTCCCAAGCAGCGCAGCCTTATCCTCCTCCTGCCAGGAGTTATAGTAATTGACAAATCTGCTTTTGCCGATCATTTTCATGGGTACGTATTTTTTCATAAGTATCCTCATTTTATTCCTGTCATCTAACGTTTTTCAGCATGGCCACGATCCAGGCGGGATCCGGTGCCTCCATGCTTTCATCCACCGCCATCTCCTCCATGATTCCCTGCACCGTTGCCCAGAACATGGTGGATAAAAGGCGCGGATCGCCTTCGTGAAAGATTCCCTGCTCCTGTCCCTGCCGGATGACTTCTGCCGAAAACTCGATCTGGTCCACGGAAAGGGCGAGCTTTCTTGCCTCCTCCGGCATGCCAACGCGCCGAACCTGCCCCATCAGCACAAACATCTGAAAAACCCACGGCTGTGACTTGGCATACGCAAAGAGCTGCTGAAGAAATCCTGCGAAAAACACGTCCGGCGGAAGCTCCGAGAGCTTCTGCGGTGCCTTGGTCCCCGCCACGCCCATCTTCACAAGCTCCAGCAGAAGCTCCTCCTTGGAAGCGAAGTAATGAAACATAAGCCCGGTGCTCATGGGCACGGCCTGGGCAATGTCCGTGATCTTTGTATCATAATACCCCTGCGTCACAAAAAGACGAAGTGCGGTCATCAAAATTGCTTTTTTTCTCTCTTCCTTCTGTTCCTGTCTGGTCATCTGCCTCCTCCTTCCAAGTTTTCCGCTGCGCTGCGCCAAAATCTTCGACGTGCCAATGCTCCCGGGCTACGTAATCAGATCTCGATGCTGCGGCGTTCCTTCTTTAACATTCTCTGGATGGCAAACTTTCCGCTGGCCACTGCCACGGGAAGTCCTCCGGGGGCGTTGGTCCACTGTCCTGCCAAATAGAGATTCTTAATTCCCTTCAACTGGCCTTTCAGCTTGACCTGCTTTGCTCCGGGCGTCGTCACAAAGCTCATGTAACCGCCATGGTAAGCACCCTCATATCTCTCGTAGGTAAGGGGCGTCCAGGCATCCAGAAATTCCGTCTTCCCGGCAAGCTCAGGGAACGCCGTCTCAATGCGCTCCGTCACCGCCTTTACCAATTCTTCCTTCACCCTTGCATACTCTTCAGAAGACAACTTCTTCCAAAACTCATAGTCTTCATCCGTCTGGGAAATGCAGGTCTGGATCACCTGCTTTCCGTCCTTTACAAAAATGGGATCATAGCCATAGGACTTTACGTAGATCCTGTCAAAGGTTCTCTCCCCGATCTTAACGGGCGCCACGTCTACAAACACCGTCTCGCCGCGGTCAAAGGAAGCATCCACTGCGTAAGCGATCTGGAATCCGCTGGTCACGGGATAAGCCTTGGGATTTTCATATGCCGCCTTCAGTTCCTTCGGCATGTAAGCAGCAGGCAAAAGCTTTCCAAACAAAACGCTTACGTCCACGGTAGGGATCACGTAATCCGCCGCAATCTCCCTTCCATCTGCAAGGCGCACCTTTCCGGCCACGCCCTTTTCCACCATTATACACTCTGCGGGCGCATGATAAAAGATTTTTCCGCCAAGCTCGCGAAACTTTTTCTCCATGCGGAGGGACAGCTGCAGGGAGGCACCCATGGGAATGTTTCCGTTATCATCAGCCATGGTGGCATAGGATACCAGGAAGGAATATGTGGTGTACTCCTTGGGAAGGTAGTCCGTCATGAGCTTTTGCAGCAAGGGATGATGGAAACGCTTGCCATAGTCTTCCAGGGAAACGCTGCTAAATTCCTTCATGACCTTCGGCATGTCCTTCATGCCCGCTCCCATTTTTACGTAATCCATGACACCCATCATTTCCATGGGCTTCTCTGCAGGATAGAGGCACTGCTTGGAATACTCCACGTATTCAATAAACTTGCAGATCTCTGCCTCGTCTTCCGGCGAAAGGGCGATCAACTCCTTTTTCGTGCGCTCTAAATCTTTCCAGAGCGTAGCACTCTCTCCGCGGTAGGTAGAAGTATAGAAAGCGTCGATCTTTGCATACTCCGTCTCGTCGGAAAGGGCTCCCACCTTCTTCCATACGTCATACAGGGCCGTTCCCTTTTTCGTGCCGGTGAGCCAGTGAATGCAGTTGTCAATGTGATATCCCTTACGGTTCCAGCCGATGCACTCTCCTCCGGGAATTGCATTCTTCTCATAAATTTGCGCCTCATAACCAGCCAGCCTCGCGTAAATTCCTGCAGACAATCCTGCAATGCCGCCTCCAAGAATTACTACCTTCTTTGCTTCCGTATTTGCCATCTTCATCATTTCTTCCATCCTTTCCAATGAATGCCATTATTTTTTTGATCTCTTTTTTGTTCTCTTTTTTTGTTCTCTTTTTTTGTTCTCTTTTTTGTTCTCTTTTTTGTTCTCTTTTTTTGTTCTCTTTTCTTGTTCTCTTTTTTTGTTCTCTTTTCTTGTTCTCTTTTTTGACCTCTTTTTTTGATCTCTTTTTTGTTCTCTTTTTAATCTCTTTTTGTTGATTTCTCTTTATTGCTTACCTTTTTGTTGATTCATTTTTTTGATTACATTTTTATTTCCTTCTGCCCGTCTAATTTGTTGATTTCTTGTTCATTGAATCTGTATTCAATATAAACTATGTTTCTGAATTTGTCAACAACTTTTTAAAAATTTCTTCCAATTCCTCACTGGCGGCTAATCCATCCGCCATTTTCAATGTTTGGATTAGCCTTTTCGATTCCTTAGACCATCCTTCACGCATCCAGCCGGCTAATCCAACTGCCTTTTTCATTGCTTGGATTAGCCTTTTCGACTCCTTAGACCATCCT
>ONSO01000225.1 GCA_900320485.1 uncultured Lachnospiraceae bacterium
AGCTCCGCGCCCTTTACCGGGCCTCCGCCTACGGGAATCTCAGCATCATGTTCCCCATGATCACAGGGGTATCAGAGGTTCGGAAAGCCTTGTCCCTATGCGCTGAGGTGCGCTCCGAGCTTACGCAGAACGGCATTCCCTGCAGGGAAGTAAAGCTTGGCATTATGATCGAAACGCCTGCTGCCGCCCTCATCAGTGACCGGCTGGCGCCCCTGGTCGACTTTTTCAGCATCGGCACAAATGACCTGACCCAATACGTCCTCGCCATGGACCGGCAAAATGCCGCCCTGGATCCCTTCCGCGATCCGCACCACGAAGCAGTTATGCGCCTGATCCGCATGACCGCGGAAAACGCCCGCAAAAACCGCATTCCCGTGGGGATCTGCGGCGAACTTGCCAGGGACTTAACCCTTACAAAATCCTTTGTGGAGATGGGGATAGGCGAGCTTTCCGTCTCCCCGCCTTACGTTCTTTCGCTTAGAAAAGCCATTTGCGAAATGAACCTGAAGGAGCATTTCATCCCATAGTTTTATTCAAAACAAAGGAGGTACTTTATGCGCAGTTTTGACAAGATTCCGGTCTGCGGCGGCACGGACCGCAGCCATGATGAAAACGCATCTGCGGAGATCTTATCCCGGGATCTCAGGTTCTTTTCCGTCGACACCGTTTCCGGAGAGGACTTTGACCCCCGCACCCGCCTGATCGCGTATGCCGCGGTGGCTAAATCAGGGGTTTTTATCAGTCTTGGGGGAGAATCTCCCCGCTGCACCCTTTTGGCACCGGATTGCGACTTTATGCAGTGCCTCGATGCGCTGGCAAAAAAATGGGACATGGCAAAGAATAACGGATTTCATTCCCATACCCATGGCCTTCCCGCAGATTTTGGAGGCCGGCTTACCATGCGTTATGCCTCGGGAGAATACGTTTCCAAAAGCAACAATCAGTCCCCCATTTTAGAGTCCGGCGCCCCGGATGCCATTTGTGAGCTGTTCACAAAGGCATTGGATACTTATCCAAGGGCCGCCCTGCCTCCCTCCGCCTTTCAGACGAGTCCCTGACTTACGTGCTAAAAGACGGAAGCCGCATAAGCCTCCCCCACGTCTATGGGATCAACGAGAGCTTAAACGGCCTCCATTTCCATACCAAAAACTATCTGGATTCTCTGTTTAATTAAAATTCCGCTATTCCATGACGTGTTCCAGGTGGAGCAGCTCATGCGCCTTGTGCGACAAGGGTTCTCCAAGGAACTCCTCATAAAGCTTAAGCACCTCCGGATTCTCGTGGGAATACCGAAGCTTGTCGTGCCGGTCCAATCCATACAGAACGTCAGCACGCTCTGCCACGTCCGCGCCGTCATGATGGATGGGCTGGCCTCCGCCATTGACGCAGCCGCCCGGACATGCCATGACCTCCACAAAATCATAGCTTACTTCCTTATTGCAGATCGCCTGGACCAGTTTTCTCGCATTTCCGAGACCGCTGGCCACTGCAACCTTCACCGGAGTACCCGCAACGTCAAAGCTTGCTTCCTTCCATCCCTGAAGTCCCCGTACGTCCCGGAAGGCATCCGGCGCGGGGTTTTCCTTTGTCACAAGATAATATGCGCTTCTAAGGGCCGCTTCCATCACGCCCCCGGTGGCGCCAAAGATCACGCCCGCACCGGTTCCCGTGCCAAGAGGCGAATCAAACTCATCCTCCTGAATCTCTTCGGGATTTATGAAATATGACTTGATCAGCCGGTTCATCTCTCTTGTAGTCAGCACCGCGTCCACGTAATTCCCACTGTTTTTCCAGGTGATCTCCTTCTTCTTTGCCGTACAGGGCATGATGGAGACGCAGAATATCTTATCAGGCTCTACGCCGATCTTTTCGGCGAAATAAGTCTTTGCAACGGAACCAAACATCTGCTGTGGCGACTTAGCCGTGGACAGCCTTGGAAGCATTTCCGGGAACTCGCTTCGCAGGAAATGCACCCATCCGGGACAACATGAAGTAAACATGGGCATTCCCGATTTCTTGATCTCCGGAAGTCTGTGAAGCAGCTCACTCCCCTCCTCCATGATGGTAAGATCCGCCGAGAAAACCGTGTCAAAAATATAATCAAAGCCGATATTTCTGAGGGCTCCCACCATTCTCTTTTCCGTGGCAAACTCTTTGCCAAGTCCAAAGTCCTCTCCCCAGCTTGCCCGTACGGCAGGCGCGATCTGCACCACGGTGATCAGGTCAGGATTCTCCACGGCCCGTAAAACCTTTGTCACGTCATCACGCTCCCTGAGGGCACCCACGGGACAGTTAACGATACACTGGCCGCAAATGGTACAATTCACGTCGCAGAACTGCTTATTGTCCCGGACGCCGACGGTGGTATGGGAACCGGTATTGACCACGTCCCATACGTGCATGCCCTGCACCTTATCACAAGTCTGGACGCATCGCATGCACTTCACGCACTTGGAAGCATCGCGGATCAAGGGACTCTTTCCATCCCAATCCTTTTCCTCGATGACGGAATCATAATTCATCTTCGTGACGTTTAAGTCATTTGCCACGGTCTGAAGGGTACAATTGCCGCTTCTGACGCAGGTGGTACAATTGGTCTTATGCTGGGAAAGGATCAGCTTTACGTTAGTCTTTCTGGTGATCCTGGCCTTCTGGCTGTTAGTGTGAACGACCATCCCCTCCGTTGCAACGGTATTGCAGGCGGTCACGCACCGCTCCACGCCCTCCACCTCTACAACGCAGATCCTGCAGGCGCCTATTTCATTGATCTCCTTTAGGTAGCACAGGGTTGGAACGTTGATGCCGGCCTTTCTGGCAGCATCCAATATGGTTGTGCCCTCTTCCACGGACACAGGCTTATTGTCAATCGTCAAATTTACCATCTGCTCTGTCTCCCTCCCCTAAATGATCCAAATCCGAAATTATCACATCTCAGACATCTGCCGGACTCATGGCAGGCCTCCTCGCAAGAAAAGCCCTTCTCCACGGGTTCAAAGTCATTCCTTCTGTCAAAGGCATCCCGCATCGGAACCTCAGCGCGGCCGCAGGGAAGCTTATCATCATGCGTTGCCCTGGGAATGTCTATGTTCGTTTCGATCACGTGATGGAAACCGAGATACTCATCAATGTTGGCCGCCGCCACCTTACCTGCGGCAATGGCGCGGATCACGGTAGCCGGCCCCGTCACGCAGTCTCCTCCGGCGAAGATTCCCTCGGAAGTCGTCACCTTACCGGTATCCTGTGCTTCAAACGTACCGCGCTTAACGGGAATTCCCGTCACCTCAAAATATTCCGTCTTAATGCCCTGACCGATGGCCACGATGATCACGTCACTCCTGATCAGAAGCATTTCCTTATTGGCCTTCTTCGGCGCGGGCCTGCCATTGACGACGTTGCTGATCATCTGGGGCTGCACCCACAGACCTACCGCATTATCATTTTCATCCTTCTCAATCTTCACGGGAGCCATCAGCTCAAGGATGTCGCAGCCCTCCGCCTCGGCACTCTCCACCTCTTCCCGAAGGGCTGTCATGTCGGCCTTTCGTCTCCTGTAAACGATGGAAACCTTTGCAGCGCCAAGTCTTACGGAAGATCTTGCAACGTCCATGGCCACGTTTCCTCCGGATACTGGTCATCACCTATGCCACGCAACATCTTTACCGCACTGATCACGCCATTTTTCGCATCCTCGCCTTCAATGCCCAGCTTCTTGTCAATGTGCGCCCCAATGGCCACAAAACAGGCATCGTATTGTTTTACGACGTCATCCATGGGAATGTCCTTACCGATGCAAACTCCCGTGTGCACCTCAACTCCCGTGGACAGGATCTGCCCGATTTCCCGATCCAAAAGCGTTCTTGGCAGTCTGTAATTTGGGATGCCATAGCGCAGCATGCCACCCAGTTTTGCCCGTTGCTCATAGATGGTCACCTGATGGCCCATCAGGGACAGGAAATACGCGGCAGAAAGCCCGCCGGGGCCGCCTCCGATCACGGCTACCTTCTTTCCCGTTGCCCGGGCACGTTCCGGAACAGGCACGTCCCCGGCATGATCCACGGCCATCTTCTTCAGTCCCCTTATGTTAATGGCCGCATCCACGAGATTCCTCTTACAGTGATTCTCGCAGGGATGCTCGCAGACGTACGCGCAGACCGAAGGAAGGGGATTATCCTTCCGGATCAGCCGGATGGCATCCGCATAGCGCTCTTCATGTACCAACGCTACGTAACCGGGTATGTCCACGTGCGCCGGGCAGGTATTTACGCAAGACACCGGTTCATTGGAATTACAGGAACAATGTCCCTCCCTTACGTGGGTCAGGAAATCATCCATGCATCCATCCAGGCATTTCAGTGCAAGCTCTGCCGCTCCGTATCCAACGGCACAATCTGCGGAAAGATAAATGGATTCTGCCGTAGACCGGATCAATTCCAGTTTGTCCTCGTCTGCCCTGTTATTGATCACGTCGTCAAAAAGTCTCGAAAGCTGATCCAGCCCCACGCGGCAGGGCACGCACTTACCGCAAGACTGCGCAAGACACATTTTGATAAATGAAGAT
>ONSO01000200.1 GCA_900320485.1 uncultured Lachnospiraceae bacterium
CTCAGATGCTTCTTTTCAAAGCAATATATGACATCCGCCCAACCTATTAATCCAGCCGTAACCTTTATCCTTGCGTTCTTCTCCGTCCCTGCGGATCGAACATGGTGGCCATTTACTCCGTCAAACATCGTTTCAGCCGTCAGGCTCCTTCGCCTGTTCTGGCTGCAGACAAATAATAGATTCATTTAGCGGTCCTTTCGTTAAGTATTGATTACGCCTCCAGCCTCTCCTTCAGCATAGTATTTCTCTTGGTCACCGTCACGTTGCGCACGGCATAGGACAACGCCTTTCTCGTTCCCACCATGACGAGGACTTTCTTTGCCCTGGTGATTCCCGTGTAGATCAGGTTGCGCTGCAGCATGACGTAGTGGTTCATCAGTATCGGCATCACGACGATCGGGTATTCGCTTCCCTGCGCCTTGTGAATGGTCGTGGCGTAGGCATGTACCAGCTCGTCCAGCTCCGTCACGTCATACTCCACGCTCCGCCCGTCAAAGTTCACCGTCAGCGTCCTGTCGGTCTCACTTACGGACTCGATCATGCCGATGTCGCCGTTGAACACTTCCTTGTCATAATTATTCTTGATCTGCATCACCTTGTCGTCCGCTCGGTAGGAAAATCCGCTTCTGCGCAGGCACTCCTTTGGCATCATCGTCTTCCCCCGTCCGTGAAGGAACACTTCATGCTCGGCGGGATTGATGGCCTCCTGCAAAGAAAGATTTAGGTTTGTGGCTCCAACAACGCCTCTCTGCATTGGCGTTAGGACCTGCACCTGCGACGGCTCCACGTGATAGTACTTCGGGAGCTTTGTCTTTACCAGCTCCACGATCTGTGGCACAACGGCCTCGGGATCCTCGTTCTCCATGAAAAAGAAATCTGAATTCTTTCCGTTACTTACGTCAGGCATCTTCCCCTCATTGACGCGATGCGCGTTCATGATGATGCGGCTCGTCTGCGCCTGCCTGAAGATCCTCGTAAGTCTTACCACCGGAAATGCTCCCGAATCGATGACGTCGCGAAGCACGTTCCCGGCACCAACGGAAGGGAGCTGATCCACGTCACCCACCAGGATCAGGCGCATGGTCGGCGGAATCGCCTTCAGCAGTGAATTCATGAGGATCACGTCGATCATGGAACACTCGTCAACGATCAGTACGTCGCCCTCCAGGGGATTCTCATCGTTCTTCTGATACCCTTCCGGCGGCTTGCATTCCAGGAGCCTGTGGAGCGTCTTTGCCTCCATGCCCGTGGCTTCCGTCATGCGCTTTGCCGCGCGCCCCGTTGGTGCCGCGAGAAGAATGTTCAGACCGTACGCCTTATACGCCGCGATGATGCCGTGCGTCGTAGTCGTCTTGCCCGTTCCGGGGCCTCCCGTCAGCACCATGACCTTTGCCGTGGCGGCCTGACGGATCGCGTCTGCCTGCACCTCGTCATAGGTCATCCCCGTCTTTTCCTGTATCCTGTTTACGTCAACGGAAAGGGAGTCATTGCCGCTCTCCTGCCGCGCCTTTGCAAGCCTTTGCCACAGCCTGTCTCCCGCAGGAGAATCCGCAAGTTTCTTAAGCTTCCCCGCAACGCCTACCTCAGCAAAATAGAACGGCGGCAAGTAGATCGCAGTGATTGCATTCCCTTCTTCGTCTTTCTTTACGACGTTCTTTTCCTGAATCAGTTCTTCCTTCTTCAGCATATCGTCCATGGTCATGATGACCGTCTCGGGCGATGCCTCCAAAAGCTCCGACGCAGCCTTGGTCAGCTGTTCCTTTTCTGCATAAACGTGACCATCATTTGAGAGCTCCGAAAGCGTGTACATAAGCCCGCTTCGAAGCCTGACAAAGGATTCCTTCGCGAAGCCAAGCTTCGACGCGATCTGATCCGCCGTCTTAAATCCGATTCCCCAGATGTCGTCCGCAAGGCGATAGGGATTTTCCTTCATCACCGCTATGCTGTCGTTCCCGTACTGCTTATAGATTTTGGCGGCATAGGAGGTTGAAACCTGATGCTCCTGAAGGAAAAGCATGATGTTCTTGATCTCCTTCTGGCGCTCCCATGACTCCGCAATCATCTGAACGCGCTTCTTTCCGATTCCGTCAATCTCTATCAGGATCTCAACGTTGTCCTCGATCACGGTAAAGGTGTCGATGCCATATTTCTGCACGATCTTTTTTGCGAACTTAGGGCCCACGCCCTTGATCAGGCCGGAACCAAGATACTTTTCCATGCCATAAACAGTCGCAGGAAGCGTCTCCTCCCATTTCTCAGCCACGAACTGCCTGCCATACTTCGAGTCGACCTTCCATTCCCCTTCCACCAAAAGAACGGATCCCACGTTCGCATCCACAAGGCTTCCGATCACCGGCACGAGATCCGCGTAATCCTTCACCCTGCACTTTAGTACGGAATACCCGTTTTCCGGATTCTGATATGTAATTCTCTCAACAACACACCGAATCTTTTGCACGTCAATCCTCCGCCACGCGGCATTCCTCCAAGACATACCTTTCACAATCAATCTCAAGCATCATCACGTTCCTGTAAGAAAACCTCATCTTCCGTTCCGTTACGTTTCCGTGTAGGTCAGAAATGAATGCACGATGTCTTCTCCGAAATCAAGTGTATTTCCCAGCTCATACTCCTCAATGCTGTCATACTCTTCAGGATCCACCCTTAGCACTTCATTACTGCAGATTCTTCACATACCTGCAATTAGGGAACCGACTGCACCCGTAAAACTGCTTCCCAGCATTTGGACCTTTTCCTGCTGTTCTCAATACTAGTTTCGACCCGCATCTGGGACATATTAATTCCATCGATGCCAAACCAGTGGCAATGCCAGATGCATTTGAAGTTGCCGTATTCGTTGTGCTATTGTTGTCGAAAGCATTAGCCATGTTTATAGACAAACCAAAATGTTTTAGTATCATCCCGGTTAATGGCTGTTGCGTCCCTGCAGACAATTCTGCAGAAGATCCTACATCAGGATTATGTGACTTCAGGCTTTCAACATGCCTTTTTTTTGTTTCTATGTCAACATTGGTCAGCGGCATCAGTGCATTATATATTGCCAAAATCTCATTCTCTTTCATACAGTCAGGGTGTTGCCAAATATCTCGTATCACAACACTGAGCTGATCACGATTCTCTACGTACAGATTTGATGAATGCGTCGTTATGTTCTTAAGCGTACAACGCTCCGAAAAAGCGATTACGGAATAAATTCGATACCTAGGTGTCTTCATGCCCATGTAATTCAAAAGCCACTTGATATGCGTCTGGTTCTGTTTGATGGGATTATAAAAGCGATTTCGTTCACCATTTGGTAAAGTCGCTGTCCACTGTTCATCATCTTCATTTCCAAAGATCCAGCCTGAATAATTTTTGCTCTCAATCACAAGAATTCCTTTGGAACAAATGAATAATACATCGATTTCCGTCGTCTCTCCATTATCCTTCGGCACATACAAATTGCGAAGGATTTTACCCTCCATGCCAAATATGGCGGATTTCTTAAGTTCGACCTCCGTCAGAGATTCTCCATATCTCCCTATGTCGCCGCCATCAAATAATGCAGCAGAAAGACCACTAGATATATAATCAATAAGTGAATTAAATAAATTCATATTATCACCCATAGTTCATGCTTCAGGCTTTCAAAAAGCCGAAATCTTCTACCGTAAGGAGCTTCATGTCGTCTTCGCTGCAGTCTCCTTCTGCTAACCGACTAGCCTGCTTTGTAATCACAGTTTCAAATAGGTTTCGTATGGTTCTGGCATTTGCAAATTTCTCGTCCTTGTTTTCAATAATACCATCGATGATTGCGCTCAATTCTTGTTCTGCATCCGTTTCAAGAACATACTCGTACTTCTCACACATTCCCTTAAAGATCTCGAACATTTCTTTTGCGTTGTAGTCAGGAAACATAATGTACTTGTTGAACCTAGATTGAAGGCCTGGGTTACTGTTTATAAACATATTCATAAGATCAGGATATCCGGCCACAATTACGATAAAATCCTCCCGATTGTCTTCCATGGCCTTTAATAAAGTATCAATGGCTTCTTGGCCAAAATCATTGTCTCCCCTGTTCGAAAGCGTATATGCTTCGTCAATGAAAAGAATGCCGCCCTTAGCCTCATTTATTTTCTTAGTCGTTTTAATGGCCGTTTGTCCAATGTACTCTGCCACAAGTCCAGCCCGATCCACTTCGACAACCTGCCCTTTTGAAAGCACACCTATGTCCTTATAGATCCTGGCTAGGATTCGCGCTATTGTAGTCTTTCCAGTTCCCGGATTGCCATAGAAGCACATATGCAGATTGATATCTTTGCTGTTCTTATTTGCCAAAGCATATGCCTTAATCTTCTCTATGCTCTTCTTCGCCATCTACTGGATTATGCAGATTATGGGCGAGAAGCTGGCGAAAGACGGCACCTGGCTGGCTTTCAACGGCGTTTTCAGCCCTGTGTATCTATTGGCTCCCATAGGTATATTCCTGACTTATAAAGCAATCAAGGACGCAGAACTCTTCAATATGGACACAGTTAAGGCAAGCTGGCGGAAGTTCCTCAGCAAGATTACAGGCTTCTTCCGCAAGCCCCGCATCGTGTATATGGGCACTCCCGAATTTGCCGTGG
>ONSO01000262.1 GCA_900320485.1 uncultured Lachnospiraceae bacterium
TTAAAGAATGCTTTGGAGTTGTCGTAACTTTATTAACCATTGCACGAAAGCTTAAAAACAAAGGCTTTTTGTGCAAAATAAATAAGAAAGTATAGAGAGGAAAGGATGAGCAGTATGAAGCAGAAAAAAGGAAGTCAAGTTATTCGAAGGGCTGTAGTAGCTTTGGGTGTGGCAGGTCTTATTATGGGAACTATTGGCATGCCGAATGCAAAAGCAAATGTCGAAGGCATTTGTCCGGTGTATGGGAATGCGCACCAATACAATCAACATTACGGTCCGGTAAACGGATATGTGGATCAGGGTCAACATGATTACGTGTATTATCAGACTTCATCAAATACTTATTATGGACAGTGCGTTTATACAAGATATAATGGATATTACTACGCACAGTGCCCATGCGGGGCGGTAAATTCCACCATGACCTGTTGTCATGAGTATCAGGGCTATCATCCCGGAGAATCCGGAGGACAGCATAACGGATGCGGCAGCGGTTGGGTGAGTGTTTCATTGCCTAACCATTTGTATTAGATCATGGACATTTTCGGAGGATTTCCATATGTTAGGACAGTATTTTCGACGGATGGGAATTGTTTGTGCAACAATGCTATTGCTTAGCGGATGCAAGGGTGGGAATTCACCGGAGGGGGAACTTTCGCAAGTTCCTCCTTTTTCCGATGAATATTTTATTGATTATTCCTACGTGGGTCAGGAAGAGTGGAGGGATAATTCCATGGACGCCTACAGTGCCAGGTTTATTTCTGACATTACGCCTGAAGCAGCGGCAGCGGGTTATACCCACGGCGGACACAATGCGGTCATGGGTAAGAGCAAAGTTTACGTCCTGCAAAAACACCTGTATTTGGAAGATTACCGAAAGGCCTGGGATGAGCTGATCGTGGCTGACGGGGACGGCAACGTGACGCACCAAAGGCTGTCACTGCCTTTCACGCCGGAGAACAACAATCAGATCGTAAGGATGGGTCAGGTTTGGGGGAGTGATCACCTAATTTGTTTAAACGTCGAGACGGACGAGGACGGCGATTACTGGCGCGTTTTTGAACTTGATGAGGAATTAAGGCCGCAGTGGGATTTCGTGGCTGACTTTTTAAGGGGTGAAGTTGAAACGTTTCCGGAATGCGCGCTGATGGATGGGGAAGGAAACGTGCACCTGGACATAAGACCCATCACGGGCGGGGAAACAACGCACTACGTGGTCGGCAAAGACGGTGAAGTGTTGGCAAGCCTGCAAATAAAGGGTGAGGTTGACGGAGCAGCCTGCTCTAACGGCTGGATGTTTTCGGAGGAGGGGGAACTGCTGCTGAAACGGAAAACCTTTTACGAAAAAGTGGTCACGGACGAGATCATCCGCCTGGATTTTGAATCCGGCAGCGAGGAGGTTACATACAGGCGGGAGTGCGAAAACACTTTGGCGGAGGCAGGGAGGATCGACGCAAAGTTTGTCCTGCAAAAGGACGGAAGCATTCTTTATGCGGACGGTAACGGTTTGTGGAAAGCTGACGCAGCGTGGGAGAATGCCGCTCCGCTGTATATATGGAAAAATCACGGGTTTTCCTCCGCGGCTGTCGAAGACGTACGTCCCAGGGAAGACGGAACGATTGCGATTTTGTACAAGGAGGCTGACGGAGACAGGTATGCCGTTTTGACTCCCACGACGGAGGAGGTTGAGGTCCGGAAACTTGTTTTTGCTGTATCAAAGACGCGCAAAAATTATTATCAGCCGATCGCGGATGCCTTTAATAAAAAGTATCCGACACTTCACGTGGAACTGAAGGACGATTATGACGAGACGAGGCTCCTTGCGGAGCTTGGCTCGGGAAAGGGCCCAGTATTGGTGGACACGCTCCTGACGGGATTTGAGTCTCAGAAAAAGCTCCGGGAGCCACTGGATGGAATGCTTCGGGCAACCGGTTTGGAGGACGAGCTATTTGAAAAGGCAATGGACCTTGGAAGGATTGACGGGGTGGCGTACGGGATCGTCCTGGATTTTAACCTAAGCACGGTCATTGTTAAGGATCAGGCTTTGGCGGATGAATGGGATTATGAACGTTTCCTAAGCGCTGCTGAGGACGAGGGCCTGAAGGCCATATTTCCAGCGACATACGGAAACGATTCGAGAAACGTGCTGGTCTTTTCATACTTAATGCGCGGGACGAAGGACAATTACCTGTTGGACGTGAGCAATCCGGGAAAGCATTTTGACGAGGAAAGGCTTATGCGCGTGTTAAGGTTAGTGGACAAGATGGAGCCGGGAGGGACGGATCAGGCCTGGAAGGAAGATTTCATGAAGGGTACCATTTTATGCAATTCAATTACTCTTTGGAACGTCACGCAGCTTGCAGAGTTAAGGAACAGCCTTGGCTCGGACGTGTATTTCGCCGGTTATCCGACAAGCAGCGGAGGAAGAAATTACCTGACGGGAACCATCCCCCTTGCCGTTCGCGTTACTGCAACGGAGGAAGAGAAGAAAATCGCGCACACATTCCTATTGGAAGCCCTGTCACATGACGGCCAGGTAGCCATAGACAAAAGGAATTCAAACTTTTTTATCAGCGTCCGAAAGGACGTCTTTGAAGAGCAGATTCAAAGAGACGTGGAGAATTATTTGGAGCGCCTGAAAAAGCAGGGAATTACTAATACGGACGTTATAAGGGAAACGTTGGAAAAGGATGCGGTCACGTTCAGAAAAATGATCGAGGAAGCGGAAGTGTCCGAGAGGTATCCTGAAGGAC
>ONSO01000247.1 GCA_900320485.1 uncultured Lachnospiraceae bacterium
GGGGAAGCCGTGGAAAAGCATCTTTAATGACGCAGGCAGCACCGAGATCCTGAACAATAACGCCATCTAAGCCTTCTTCTGCAAAAGGGCGCAAAAAATCAGGTAAAGCCTCCAGTTCCTTTTCTTTGACAAGAGTATTTACCGTCAGATAGATTTTTTTTGAAAACAGGTGTGCATAACGAAGGCAGGAAATCAATTCTTCCCTTGAGAAGTTATCTGCATATGCCCTGGCGCCATACTGGTTCCCGGCGAGATAAACGGCATCCGCACCAGCGTTAATGGCACCGTAAAAGGCCTCCGGGCTACCGGCAGGAGCCAATAATTCCACTTGTTGTCTCATGTGATCGACCATAATTTCTTTCTAAAAAAGCTGCCCGCCAAGCGGACAGCCTTACGTTTACTTGTTCTTTAACTCCGTCTCCAAACGAACAATGGTGCGGCCCTGTTCATCGCACTGGGACTGCAGCTCCTTGGCCTGATTCTTTGCATTATCCAATTGGATCTGGCAGGAAACCAATTCATGCTTTAAATCGCAGTACTCTTTTTCCTTGGACTGCATCTCCGCTTCCAAAATTGCAATCTGACGCTTGGCCTTAAAATAATCATCCGCAATGTTTAGCTGAAGCAACGTTCCCTGAGTGTCGATGGATTGCTTCCGAAACCCGTCCAAACGATTATATTCGTTGATCTTATTATTGATGTAGGCAGCCACCTTCTGAAGATACTCTTCGCTCTCATAACCGCTGAGCTTAATTACCTTGCCGCCGATCAATACTTCCGTTGCTGTTTTGGATGCCATTTTCCTTCACCTCTTACGCTTTTGTACTGGAGTATTCCATTACGGTACTTTCCACTTTTCAAAATACCCTAAATTTGATTATATACGAATTTTCGGGTGCAGACAAGAGGTTTTCCGCAGATTTCGAAATTTTCCCCAAATGGCTACCCCATGCGGCTTTGCATATTTCAAGAGCTTAGGGATCCGGGAATATGTTACCCTAATTACTTTGCTTTAAGGAAGCAGATGTTTATAGGCCAGATCCGTTACAACACGTCCCCTCGGCGTGCGGTTGATAAACCCGTTTTTGATCAGATAGGGCTCATATACGTCTTCAATGGTCCCCGCATCCTCTCCAATGGCCGCTGCCAAAGTATCAAGCCCTACCGGCCCGCCGTCAAACTTATGGATCATGGTCATCAGCATGTTGCGGTCAATGCGGTCAAGTCCAAGCTTATCAACGTCCATGAGATCCAGGGCGTCTCTGGCCACGTCCTCCGTAATAATGCCGTCATATTTTACCTGTGCAAAATCGCGAACCCGTTTCAGGATCCGGTTGGCCAGTCTTGGCGTACCACGGCTTCTTTTTGCCATCTCCCTGGCGCCGCCGGGTTCGATCTCCACGTTCAGGATCCTCGCGGAATGCATGATGATCTGCTGAAGCTCTGAGATTTCATAAAATTCCAAATGATGGATCATGCCAAAGCGGTCTCTGAGCGGTGCAGACAAAAGTCCTGCCCTTGTTGTGGCACCTACCAGCGTAAACTTTGGAAGTTCTAGGCGAACGGATCTTGCCGTGGATCCCTTACCGATCATGATGTCAATGCAGTAATCCTCCATGGCGGGATAAAGAACTTCCTCCACCTGTCTGTTGAGTCTGTGGATCTCATCCACAAATAAGAGGTCACCCTCTTCCAGGTTATTTAGAATGGCAGCCATCTCCCCCGGCTTTTCAATGGCAGGTCCGCTGGTGACGCGAAGGTGAACTCCCATTTCGTTTGCGATGATGCCGGCCAAAGTAGTCTTACCCAGACCGGGAGGCCCGTAAAACAATACGTGATCCAGGGCATCTCCCCGTTGCTTCGCGGCTTCTATGTAGATTTTCAGGTTTTCCTTCACCTTTGACTGACCAATATAATCGTCCAAGACCTGAGGGCGAAGGGAACCTTCCAGCTTAACGTCCTCTTCCGTAGCGGTGGTCTCTATCATTCTTCTCGGCATGACGCTATTCTCCTAAAACATTTTTTTCAGGGCAGCCTTTAAAATAGCACCGGAATCCATTTCCTCAAGTCCGGGAATGGAGTTCAAGGCCTTTAAACTCTCCGTCTGGCCGTAACCAAGCGCAACCAGTGCTTCCAGGGCCTCCTTTTTTTGAGGCGTATCTGCGGCAAAAGGATTTTCACCCGCATAGCCGGCAGCAATCTCACGATCGATCAGGTCGTCATCCCAGTCAACTTTATCCTTTAATTCCAAGATCAGGCGCTCAGCCATCTTAGGCCCAACGCCGGGGGCTTTGGAGATTGCTTTCTTGTCACCGGAAGAAATGGCATAGCGCAGGGCATCCGCATCCATGACGGATAAGATCGACAAAGCTCCCTTAGGCCCCATGCCGCTTACGGTAATGCATTTTTTAAAGATTTCAAGATCCTTCCGGGTCAGGAAGCCATAGAGCCAAATGGCATCTTCCCTTACGGACGTATAGGTATACAGCTTGGCTTCTTCGCCGATCTTTGGCAGCCTGGAAATGGTATTTGAAGAGACGTGAACGTTATATCCCACGCCGCCCACGTCAAGTACCGCCACGTCCTCCGAAAGATATTCCACAATTCCTCTGACAAATCCGATCACGTCAATTCCCTCGTTCCATGCATATTTCGATCACCAACGAAATCGATGACAGCTTTAGTATAGCATAATCGAACATATGTTTCAAGCCGTTTTTTTCTTCTCTTTCCGAAATACCACAAGAAAACAGATCACGTGCGCCGCAAAAGTAAGCGCCCAACTGATGGGATAAGAAACGTAAAGGCATTCCAGCGTCCGTATCTTTTGGAAAATGGTAAAGATCCAAACCACGCGGAAAAGGCAGGCCCCCGTCAGTGAAACCAGCATGGGCATGATCCCATACCCCATGCCGCGGATCACGCCTACCATGACGTCCATCATGCCGCACAGGAAATAGGTCGGAAGAATGATATGCATTCTCAGCACGCCGAAATCAATGACCGCCGGGTCCTGATTGTAGACAGACAGAAGTGTCCGGTCAAAAGCCATAAAGAGCAGGCCGAGACCCAGACCAATCACCACAACGGTTCCAAGGCAGTTCCACAGCACGCTTTTCACGCGGTCCTTCTTCCC
>ONSO01000211.1 GCA_900320485.1 uncultured Lachnospiraceae bacterium
ACATAGAGCGCCGTCTTCATCCTTCCCTCAATCTTCAGGGAGTCGAGGCCTGCATCCAGAAGTTCCGGGATGTGGTCGATCATGCACAGGTCCCTGGAGTTGAAGATAAAGGTTCCGCGCTCATTCTCCTCGATGGGAAGGTACTCCCCGGGCCTTGACTCCTCCATGACCGCATACTTCCAGCGGCAGGGATGGGTGCAGGCACCGCGGTTTGCATCCCGCCCCGTGAAGTAGCTCGAGAGCAGGCACCTGCCGGAATAGGAGATGCACATGGCGCCGTGGACAAAGGCCTCAATCTCCAGGTCCTTCGGGGTGTCCCTGCGAATCTGCCGGATCTCATTCAGCGAGAGCTCCCTCGCGCAGACAACGCGCTTTGCGCCCTGGGCCGCCCAGAAATGAAAGGTCCCGCTGTTGGTGTTGTTTGCCTGTGTCGAGATGTGGATGTCAACATCCGGGCAGTTCTGCCTTGCCAGCACAAACATCCCGGGGTCTGCAATGAGGACCGCGTCGGGGCGGAGCTCCTCGAGCTCGCGGAAGTATTCCGCCGCCCCCGCAAGGTCTGCGTTGTGGGCAAGGATGTTTGCGGTCACATGGACCTTTCTGCCCCTTTCATGGGCATAGGCGATGCCCTCTGCCATCTCCTCCTTCGAAAAGTTCTTCGCCTTGGCGCGAAGGCTGAACGCCTCACCGCCTATATATACCGCGTCCGCCCCGTAAAGTACCGCTGTCTTTAATACCTCCAGACTGCTGGCCGGGATCAAAAGCTCCGGTTTCTTTTTTCTTACGTTTTCTTTCTCTAACATTTTAAACCTTTCCGGCGAGCATACCTGATAAGACTGTCAAACCACTCTCCCCGCGTTCATGCGAAAGCTTAACTTAAAGACTTTGCATCCAGCTTTGTCGTCAGCGTGATGCCGTCCCCCACGGGCAGGATCACGGTCTCGAATCCCGGCAGGTGCTTTAGCTCGTACAGATACTCCCGCATTCTCGCATGGGTTGTGCGCTTGCGGCGCTCCAGCGCAAAACGGGATTCGATCACGTCCCCGTCCTGTAAGACGTTGTCCGAAAGCAGCAGTCCCCCAGGTGCCATGAGTCTTAGCACCTCCGGCAGGAATGCCAGATACTGTCCCTTGGCCGCATCCATAAAGATCAGGTCATAAGGCCCCGAAAGCTCCTTTAGGATTTCCGCCGCATCGCCCTCCAAAAGCTCGATCTGCGCTTCCTTCCCGTACTTCCTGAAATTCTCTTTTGCCACGGGAATGCGCTTTTCATATTTTTCAATGGTGGTGATCTTACAGTCCGCCGGAGCATATTCGCTCATTAAAATTGCAGAAAAGCCGATGGCCGTCCCGACTTCAAGGATGCTCCTCGGCTTTACGTATTTTAACAAAAATCTGAAAAAGCTCTGCAGGGGCTTGCGGATAATGGGAATCTCCCCCGCGAGCGCCTCTTTTTCCAGCTCGTCCAGGTAGGCGGGATTCCCGGGATCCATGGAATCAATAAAGGTTGCCATTCTTGGATCGATGATCATTCTTTCGGTTCCTCCCCTTTTCCCGCCATGACGGCAAACATCTCCTCCGCGGTCATGGAAGAGCGCAGCTCATACGTACCCGGCTTTAAATCCTTGCGGTACTCAGAGCAGAAATATTGCAGAATAAATAATTTGCTGTCGCGGATCAGGCCCTTTGCCTCCAAAAGCTCACCGAGGGCCTTTGGCGTAACGCCCTCCGTCAGGTTGATGGTGATCTTCTTGCCTTCACCCACAACCGTTACCGCCGGCTCCTTAAAAATGCGATAGCCGTAGTTATAGCACTTCCCCGCATATTCCTTGATCAGGATCACGGCGAGGACAATGATGGCGATCCGAAGGAGCAACCCCACAAAACCTAGCAAAAAACTGTCCTTTTTCATAACTTTTTCTCCCTGCCGGTACTATTCAAAATCAATTCCTTCCACGAGACGATTCTCTATGTCCTGCACCATGCGGCAAAACGCCAATTCCGCCGCAAGGAATTCGGAAACCAGTGGATTTTCGCGGAAAGACTGGTACTGTCTCTGAAATTGTTCCATTTTGTCAAAGGCATAATCCGGACTCTGCTGGAGCTCGTAATTTTGCATCCGATAGTCGTCGATCTGCTCCTTTAGCTCCGGATATTGCTTTACCTTCTCCAGACTTCTGCAATAGTCCCGGTAAACGTCACACTGCAAAATGGCATTGCGCAGCTCTTCCACCGCTTCGTCCACTGAATTCATTCCCTAAACCTCCATGATGATCGGAAGGATCATTGGTTTTCTCTTCGTCTTTTTCCAGACAAAATCCGTAAGCACGTCCTTGGTGGTGCCCTTCAGCTTGCCCCAGTCGGTAATGCCTCTGTCAAGGCAGGACTGCACCGCCTCATCCACAATGAGCCGCGCCTCCTCGATAAGTTCGTCGGACTCGCGTACGTAGACAAAGCCTCTGGACATGATGTCGGGACCGGCCACCAGCTGTCCCGTCTCCTTTTCCAGGCTCATGACAACGATCATGATGCCTTCCTCGGAAAGGTGCTGACGGTCCCGCAGTACCACGTTTCCAACGTCGCCGACGCCAAGGCCGTCTACCAAAATGCCACCGGTAACCACTTTGTCCGTCACCTTGGCCTGTTCCTCGTCAAGCTCAAGCACGTCGCCGGAGGAGAGAATGAAAATGTTCTCCTTTGCGATGCCAAGGCTCTCGGCGATCTTCGCCTGTGCCTTTAAGTGCTTATATTCTCCGTGAACGGGGATGGCGTATTTCGGCTGGACCAGGGTATAGATCAGCTTGATCTCCTCCTGGCAGGCATGGCCGGATACGTGAACGTCCTGGAAGATCACGTCCGCGCCCTTGCGCAGCAGCTCGTTGATGATCTTCGTCACGGATTTCTCATTGCCGGGGATGGGGTTGGAAGAAAAGATCACCGTGTCCCCCGCGCCGATGGTAATTTTCTTATGCATGTTGTTTGCCATGCGGGACAGGGCCGCCATGCTCTCTCCCTGGCTGCCCGTGGTAATGATCACCTGCTTTTCCGCGGGCACGTTCTTCAAAAGATCCAGGTCTACCAGAGTGTTCTCTGGAATGGTAATGCAGCCTAAGTTGATGGCGGTCTCAATGACGTTCACCATGCTGCGGCCCTCCACCGCAACCTTACGCCCGCATTTGTAGGCAGAATTGATGATCTGCTGGACGCGGTCCACGTTGGATGCAAAGGTTGCCACAAAGATCCTGGTATTCTTATGCTCCTCAAAAAGGTTGTCAAAGGTGCGTCCCACGGTCTTTTCCGAAGGCGTAAAGCCGGGTCGCTCCGCGTTGGTGGAGTCGCACATCAGGGCAAGCACGCCCTTCTTACCGATCTCCGCAAAGCGCTGCAGGTCAATGGCGTCGCCGTATACCGGCGTGAAGTCCACCTTAAAGTCGCCCGTGTGCACCACAACTCCGGCCGGGGAATAAATGGCCAGGGCTGCCGCATCCACGATGCTGTGATTTGTCTTGATGAATTCCACGCGGAACTGCCCGAGGTTCACGGACTGGCCAAATTTTACCACCTTCCGCTTGGTGCCCTTCATGAGGTCATGCTCTTCCAGCTTGTGCTCAATGAGGCCCATGGTCAGGCGCGTGGCATATATGGGAACGTTCAGCTCCTTCAAAATATAGGGCAGGGCGCCGATGTGGTCCTCATGTCCGTGAGTGATCACAAAGCCCTTTACCCGTTCCTTGTTTTCCTTCAGATACGTCACGTCGGGGATCACGAGGTCAATGCCCAGCATGTCGTCCGCCGGAAAGGCAAGGCCGCAATCCACGACAAGAATACTGTCTTCATACTCGAAGGCAGTAATGTTCATTCCAATCTGCTCCAAGCCGCCTAAAGGTATGATCTTCAGCTTGGGGCCCGTACTATTCTCTTTTTTCTTTCTCAACACAATTCCTCCAAATTACAAATTCCTTACGATTCCAAATCCACGTCATCCAGCATGTTTTCAAACACGCCGGCCACGGCTGCCATCTCGTCATCGTCTTCCACAAAGACGTAAGTAGCCTCCGCGTCTCC
>ONSO01000199.1 GCA_900320485.1 uncultured Lachnospiraceae bacterium
CATGACCAGAGTTGTTGACCAGGAGAGTAGATTTTATGGCAAAAAAGAGAAAGAAACGTTATTCCGGCATTGGCGGGCAGGCCGTCCTTGAGGGAGTAATGATGAAGAATAAAGAAAAGTATGCCGTGGCAGTGCGCAAACCCAGCGGGGAGATCGCGGTGGAGGTGGAGAACCATCCCGGCGTGCTTCATGAAAGCAAGTTGTTTCAGCTTCCCTTTTTCAGGGGCGTGGTCAATTTCATCGATTCCATGATCCTTGGAACAAAGGTGCTGAATTACTCGGCCTCTTTCTATGAGGAGGACGAGGAGGATACCGCGGTGGACAAGGCTCTGGACAAGATCTCCGGCGGAAACGGGGAGAAGGTTCTCTCAGGCATTGTGACGATCGTCTCCATTGCATTGGCACTTGGCATTTTCGTGGTATTGCCCTTTTTTATTTCCAGATATTTTGAGGGATTTATCCGTAACCATTCCCTGCTGATGATCATGGAAGGCGCGATCCGCATCGCCATCTTTTTGGCTTACGTGGCGCTGATCAGTCTCATGAAGGACATTCGTCGCCTGTACCAGTATCACGGCGCGGAGCATAAATGCATCAACTGCATCGAGCGCGGACGGGAGCTGACGGTGGAGAACGTAATGAAGTCCTCCAGGTTCCACAAGCGTTGCGGTACCAGTTTTATTTTCTTTGTGCTGATCGTCAGCATCGTGCTGTTTTTCTTTATCCGCGTGGAAAGCGTTTTACTTCGCGTATTATTAAGACTGTTGTTAATGCCGGTGGTGGCGGGAATCTCCTATGAGCTCATCCGCCTTGCGGGAAAGCATGACAATTTCTTTGTGAATCTATTGTCTGCACCGGGATTTTTGTTCCAAAAGATTACTACCAAGGAGCCGGATGAGGACATGGTGGAAGTAGCCATTGCCTCCGTAAACGCGGTGTTCGACTGGCGGGAGTATCTCTCTGAGACCTTTGGATATACTTGGGATGAGGAAGAAGCATGACGTATCGGCAGTTACGTGAACTTGGAAAACAGAAATTGGAAGAAGCCGGGGTGCCGGAGAGTCCTCTGGATGCCCGGCTTCTTTTGGAATATGCCTGTGAGATCGACAGGAGCTTCCTTCTGGCCCATGGGGACGGAGAGGTACCGGAGTCGCAGGAGAAAGCGTATCTTGCACTTTTGCAAAAGCGCAGTGAGCGGATCCCGCTGCAGCATCTGACGGGAACGCAGGATTTTATGGGAATGACGTTTTCCGTAAATGAAAACGTGCTGATCCCAAGGCAGGATACGGAAATTCTTGTGGAGGAGGTCATGAAGGACCTTCACGGCGGATGTTCCATTCTGGATCTATGCACCGGCAGCGGCTGCATTCTGATCAGCCTTTTAAGATATTCCAACGAATGTCACGGCGTAGGCGTGGATCTGTCGGGAGAGGCCCTGAAGGTTGCCGGAGAAAATGCGGCTCGCCTGATCCCAAAGGAGGACTATGCCTTTTTGGAGGGAGACCTTTTTGAAAAGGTGGAGGGAAGATTTGACGTGCTGACGTCGAATCCCCCGTATATTCCCAGTAAAGTCGTGGACGGGCTGATGCCGGAGGTACGGGATCACGAACCCAGGATGGCCCTTGACGGCATGGAGGACGGCCTGCATTTTTATCGCAGGATCCTAAAGGAATGCCCTCCTTACCTAAATGGCGGGGCGCAGATCTTTTTTGAGATCGGTTTTGACCAGGGGGAGGACGTAAAGCGCCTTATGGAGGACGCCGGATGCATGGACGTCAGGGTGATCAAGGATTATGCGGGGCTTGACCGTGTCGTGACCGGCACGTGGCGCCGCGAGGACGGCTTGTAGCGGGATACTGCCGGGACGGACAAATGAGGACGGCTTGTAGCGGAAGCCCGGCCGGTACGTGCAAATAAGGACGGCAAAACTGCAAAAAAGAAGCCGGATATGGAAAATAAGGCCAAAATGCTGGCCTGATAAGAAAGAAAAGGTGAAGAACATGTTTGATAAATTAGAGGATCTGTTGATCCGTTTTGAAGAGATCATGGGAGAGCTCAGCGAGCCCTCCGTTACGGGAAATCAGGAGAGATTCCGGATGCTGATGAAGGAACAGAGCGACCTGACTCCCATTGTAAATGCGTATAAGGAATACAAGAAGTGCAAGCAGGACATTGAAGATTCCCTGATGATGCTGGATGAAGAGTCCGACGAGGACATGAGGGAAATGATCAAGGAGACCCTGAGCGAGAGCAAAAAGCGCGTGGAAGAGCTGGAGAAGGAGATGAAGATCCTTCTTCTGCCGAAGGACCCCAACGACGAGAAGAACGTGATCGTGGAGATCCGTGCCGGCGCGGGCGGTGACGAGGCAGCCCTTTTTGCCGCGGAGATCTACCGCATGTACGTACACTATGCCGAGTCCCGCCACTGGAAGGTGGAGACCATGAACGTAGACGAGATCGGCATTGGCGGCATGAAGGAAGTACAGTTCATGATCAACGGTCAGGGCGCATATTCCGTAATGAAGTATGAGAGCGGCGTGCACAGAGTGCAGCGCGTGCCCGAGACGGAGAGCGGCGGAAGGATCCATACCTCTACCATCAGCGTGGCCGTAATGCCCGAGGTGGATGACGACATCGACATTGTCATCGATGAAAAGGACATCCGCATCGACGTCATGCGTGCGTCCGGTAACGGCGGACAGTGCGTAAATACCACGGACTCCGCAGTGCGCCTGACCCATTATCCCACGGGGATCGTGGTCTACAGCCAGACGGAGAAATCCCAGCTGCAGAATAAGGCAAAGGCTTTTGCCCTCTTAAAGGCAAAGCTCTATGACATTGAACAGCAGCAGCGCCACGACGCCGAGGCAGAGCTGCGTAAGAGCCAGATCGGTACCGGAGACCGTTCGGAGAAGATCCGCACCTATAACTTCCCTCAGGGAAGAGTGACGGATCACCGCATCGGCCTGACCATTTATAAGCTGGACAAGGTAATGAACGGAGACATTCAGGAGATCATTGATGCCTGCATCGCGGCAGACCAGGCGGCGAAGCTGAGCAAGATGAATGAAAGCGCTTGAGACGAATTTTGAAGCACGTTGTGCATGAATGGTATTGGAAACAAAAGGGCTTAAGTGGCATTTATGGGGTTTGCCGCGCATGGAACGTTAATGCGCGGGTAAGGCTTGGAAAATAGGTCGCTTATGGAGGGGGAGGAGGAACGCACGTGAAGGGTGGAATGAAACGTAACGTAAGGATGACGGCAACGCTCATGGCCATGCTTTTGGCCTTTGGCATGGCGGGGTGTGGTGATAACGGCGCGGGAACGAAGGAGCCGGAGGAGAAGACGGAGAGCGCGGAAAGCTCCGCGAAGGAGACATCCGAGGACGCAGGCGCGTCCACGTCGCAGCAGGATCAGGAGGAAGTAAAGAAGGTTACTTCCGAACAATTGTTTCGTGATTTCCTTGCAGGAAAGGCAAAGGTATACTGTGACCTGAAGGAGTATGAGTTTAACGATACCGTGGCGGATGAGAGCATTTCGCTCTATAAGGATCCCAACGGATATACGCTGAAGGAGCTGGTAGGGTACGTGCAGGGAATCCAGGATCTGATCCCTGACGCAGAGGTCTGCGTGAACAGCGTCAGCCATGCCATGCTGGACTGCGGAGGAGACGGGGAACCCGAGCTTCTGCTGGCGATCCAGAGTACGGGTGATATTTGGAACATGGACAGTGACGTGCAGCTTGTCCTGAAAAACGTTGACGGCAAGCTTCAGATCGTGAACAGGCTGGTAGGCGGCTATCGCTCCGAGTGTTACTTCATGAATTCCCAGGGCGTTATCTGCAACAGCTGGTACTGGGGCATGGGAAACGTCTCAAGCTACCATTATCTGGATGCTTCCGGAGAAGAGCAGTTCCTTTATACGGCCTCTTATACGTATCCGTTGTCAGATCGTGACGACGGTCTGTATGCGGCAGCGGCAAAAATCGCAGAGCGTGATGACATTGACTGGCTGTATGACAGCATTGATTTTGTGGAATACCGTTTTACCCCTTACGAAGAGGGAGAGGATGAGAGCAAGGTACTCAAGTACTCCTACCGGTATTATAACTGGGATGACGATGGGGAGGAAGTTCCTGAGAGCGTCAAGGCACTCATGAAGGAAACGTTTGATACTGCGGGCGTAACGCTGTATGAGCAGGAAGACATTGACAAAATGATCAGGGACAGGGTCAGGGAATGCGGCCTTGCAGAAGGTGCTGCGGAAGAGTACGACGATGATTTTTCCTGGACCCATCTGGAGGAGGAAGAGTTTTGGCCCGGTAAGGTCTGCAGGGTAAAGACAACGGCAGAATTTATGGAGGCCATTGGAAACGACACCATGATCTACCTTGAGCCGGGAACCTATAACCTGACGCAGTGGCTTACGGCCGATGATCAGATGAGCAAGGTTCCTGAGCATTTAGAGGGAGATTATGCGTCTGAAAATCCGGCCGGCGTTACGTACGGCGGGTATGACGAGGCTTCCTGGGAAATAACGATCTGCAACGTCCATAATATGAAGATCCTTTCCGCGGATTCCCAGAATCCTGCCCATATCGTGTGTGAATGTCCAATGGCAGTAGTGCTGACCT
>ONSO01000042.1 GCA_900320485.1 uncultured Lachnospiraceae bacterium
AAAGAATAGGAGGGAGAAGCGTTTATGTCTAAGGTGATAGCAGTTGCAAATCAGAAGGGTGGCGTGGGAAAGACCACCACGGCGTTTAATCTGGGAACGGGCCTGGCAGAGCAAGGGAAAAAGGTACTATTGATCGATTCAGACCCCCAGGGATCATTAACCATCAGCATGGGATATCAAGAACCTGACAAATTGGAAGAGACCTTGTTTGAAATTATTACCATGACTACGAATGAGGAAAAAGTACCGGAGGGTTTCGCGATTCTTCATTATAAGGATAACGTGGATCTCATTCCCGCAAATATTTCGTTGTCCAGCGTGGAGGTATCCTTGGCTTCGGCATTTTGCAGGGAATCCATTTTGAAATCATATGTAGAGCAAGTGAAGGACTCCTATGATTATGTTATTATCGATTGCATGCCTTCGTTGGGCGTTTTGACCGTGAATGCGTTTACGAGTGCTGATTCCGTTCTAATCCCAGTACAAGCCGCTTATTTGCCCGTTAAGGGCCTTCAGCAACTTCTTAAGACCATTTGTGCGGTAAAACGAAAACTGAACAGAGGCTTGTACATTGAAGGAATTCTGTTGACAATGGTGGATGGGCGTACGACTTATGCCAAGGAGATCGCGAATCAGGTGACATCCGTCTACGGAAAAACTATTCCCGTGTTTCCAACGGAAATACCTCTTTCTGTTCGGGCTGCCGAAACAAGTGCACTTGCAAAGAGCATTTATGAGTATGATCCAAAAGGAAAAGCCGCCAAGGCGTATTTATCATTGACAAAGGAGGTGCTGGCGCATGGCAGCAAGTAAAAGACCAAAGATCAAATTTGAGACCGTGGAGGAATTGTTGGGAGCTCCCGTGGCGCAGGATGGAACGGAGATTGTGAAAATCAGGGACATTCATCCTTTTAAGGATCATCCGTTCAAAGTGCTGGACGATGACAAGATGGAGGAACTGGTAGCCAGCATTCAAGCAAATGGTGTTCTATCCCCTGTGCTGATCCGTCCGCGACGAGAAGGTGGCTATGAAATGATTTCAGGGCATCGCAGAATGCATGCAGCGGAAAAGGCTGGGTTGGATTCCATTCCGTCGATTATTAAGGAAATGACGGATGATGAAGCAGTGATAGCCATGGTTGATAGTAATGTTCAGCGAGAGGAGCTTTTACCAAGTGAGAGGGCCTGGAGTTTTAAAATGAAAATGGATGCCATGAAACATCAGGGAGAAAGGAAGGACTTAAAAGAAAACAACACTGATACTTCGGCCACTGAGTGGCCGAAGTTAACAGTGGAACAGATAGGAATGGAAAGCGGATTGAAAAAGACACAAGTAAAAAAATACATCCGCCTCACTGAACTCATTCCGTCCTTGCTTAATTGGGTAGACGAGAAAAAGCTACCTATCACCTTGGCCGTTGATATCTCATATTTCAGTAAGGAAATCCAACAATGGATTTATGATTATCGAAAGGATAATGGCATCCTACTTGCTGTTCAGATCAACGCATTAAAAGAACTGAACAATATTGAGAACATCACCAAGTATACATTTACGGCTACCATGAATGGGGCGATCCCTGAAAAGAAATCAAACGGAAGGGTAAACCTTTCAGAAAGAAAGCTTAACAGATACTTTCCATTACGCATGACATCCTCAGAACGAGAGCGGATCATCCTGGAACTCTTGGAAGACTGGAAGGCCGCCAAGGATCAGCAAGGATGATATGTGGATGACTCCAGAGGTTTGATATTTAAACCTCTGGGAAAGACGCGCGAAGGGAGATTTTTCTCATGAGTGATAAAATGGATTTCCAATATTATTATGGTGCAGAGGCCGATCAGTTTACCTTTTACAGGATACCAAAGCTTTTGATTACGGATGAATTCTTTCGTGAGATATCGAGCGATGCCAAGATACTGTATGGGCTTATGCTGGACCGAATGTCCTTATCCATAAAGAACGGATGGATTGACGAGCAAAAGCGGGCTTATATCTATTATTCCATAGAGGACGCCATGGAGAACCTAAACATTGGAAGAAACAAGGCATTGAAAATCATGGCTGAATTAGATTCGGAAAGCGGCATCGGCCTGATTGAAAGAAAGAAACAGGGTCAGGGAAGAACTGCAAAAATATATGTCAAGAAGTTTATGAAAAGGACTTCTGGAATAAGTGAAACGCCTGTCTCAGAGGAAGAAAAAACCTCTCCAGAAGTTTACAATTTAAACTTCAAGAAGTTTAATAATCAAACTTCTAGAAGTCCCGAATTTAAACTTCTAGAAGTTTACAATTCAAACCCTAATGAGAATAAAGAGAATGATAATAAATATAATAAGACGGAATCAGATCTTATCTTATCGGCAGATGAAGGATGTGATGAGATGCAGATTCGGCAGTCTGTTCGTGAGAATCTGGAGCTGGAGGAGCTTATAAAAAGACATCCTCTGGATCTAGAGCTCATAAAGGGCATCTATGAGCTAATTGTCGAGACCCTGCTTGGAAAGAGCGAAGCTCTTGTGATATCTGGCAGTAGGTACCCGGCGGACTTCGTGAAAAGCAAGCTTTGGAAGCTGCGCATGGATCATGTGGAATATGTGCTAAAGTGCCTAAAGGAGAATACGACTAAGGTGAGAAATATACGGAAATACATGTTGGCTACGCTCTTCAATGCACCGGTGACCATTGACGGATATTATCAGGCAGAAGTGAATCATGATCTAGCATGGGAGACAAACATTGGCTGAGGAATTCTTTAAATACTTCTTGACAATACACGGAATCCGTGTATATACTAAATTATACGGAATCCGTGTATTCGAGAGGAGGATAATTATGGAGGCAATTACTTATACTATTGAAGGTATGCTCATTGAAGTGGACAATCCCGGCGAAAAACTGCAGGCAAAGAAGCTGAATGCCATTCGCGTAATATCAGGCATGAACCGCTCTAAATTTGCAGAATGGCTTGGCATACCCTATCGTACCATGCAGGACTGGGAACTTGGAGTGAGCAAGGTCCCTGATTATGTTTTGAATTTGATCGCTTACAAGGTTGCTAACGAGAAAGAAAAGGGGAATATTTAATGTACGATGATTATTTAATGTATGAAGAGGAAATGTTTTATCACAATGACAGCAAATCAGACAGCTCATTTGCATTGGTTGAGCTTTTTACGCTTCCATTGATGGCGGTGATTCATCTTGTGATTTTTCTGATCAAAAGATTTGATGTTACGAACGGTCTCTTGGTTAGCGGCGTAATTCAACTGCTCTATTTAGATAAACCCTGGGATCCTAAAATGCGCTTGGCACTTTTTATAGGTGTCGTGATCCTAAGCGTGCTGATTCAGAAGTTCTCAAAAATAGGCAGGCTGTTGTTTGCACTGTTTTCCTGCGTTTCCGTTGCCATTCTTGGCGGCATTTGGAAACATTACGATTCACAGACCACGCAGTATGTCGTTATGGGTATTTGCTTTATTGTAACGGCTTTGTTAAATTATGGCAGCTGTATGTATAGATCCTAAAAAGTGTGTTAGAGAGGAAAGAGATATGAAAGAAAAATGGGAGCTGGCATTTTCGCAGGCCATGGAAAATGGTGATTTAGCTTTGACAGATAATGGATTGGGTAAAAGATATGAAGACATATTGAAGGCTATCCAAGAATATTTGAACGAGGCAGAGAAAGTTTATTTTCGAGCTGGTTATCAGCGTGGGAAAATGGATGCGGAAAGATCTCCCAAAGGGTGATTTTGGTCATTCCAACAATTTCTTACGATTTCTTACGAAAATTTACGATTTCTTACGATTTCTTACGATTTTTTACGAATTCCTGCTTTTCAAGCAAAAATCAGTGTGTTATAGTTAAAATGGACAAAGCGAACGGAAAACAAAAACCGATCGCCAAGTCCATTTTCTTTTGCAAAAGAATAACGGTAAAATGAAGCGTCTGCTTGTGACCCGCCGGGATCATGAGTCAGGCGCTTTTTTCATGCCGGAACGTAACCGAAGCGCTGGATGACGATCCTATGCTTCAATACTATAACACAAACGGAAAGGAACAGTAAAAACATGAATTATGAAGAGTTTAAGCAACAGATCGTTGATGATCTGAAGGACAGATTGGGTGATGATTACAGTTTCAGAGTGAATGAGGTTAAGAAGCTCAACCAGAGCTATGAGGCAGTGGCGGTTACGCCGGAGGGCAGCAACATTGGAGTGAACATGCCTTTGGATAAGCTTTATGACGCGATTCAAAATGACGTGCCTTATGAAGTGGTTGTGGACAGGACCGTGGACGCAATCGAGAACGGTTTTGATCAGGCACCAAAGTTCGACGTGAACATGCTTAGTGATTACGAGCAGATGAAGAACAAGCTGGCAATGGAAGTCGTTTCAGCGGAGTCCAATGCGGAAATGCTTGAGACTGTTCCTCATAAAAACATTGAGGACATGGCGGTAGTTTATCGCTTTGTGCTTGAGAGCTCTGAGACCGGCGGCGCGTCAGTTCTGGTGACCAATCAGCTTTTGGAGAACATGGGAGTCACTCCCGATCAGCTTCATGCGGATGCGATGGAAAATGCCCCACAGCTTCGCCCGGCTGTCATTACCGGCATGAGCGATCTTATGGTGGAAATGATGGGATTCGAGCAGGCTGAAATGATGGGAATTATCATACCTCCTGAGGATGAGAAGATGTTTGTGGCAACCGTGCCTGACAAAACCCACGGTGCAAGCGTCTTGGCCTATCAGGATTTCATGGAACAGGCTGCGGAAAGAGTGGGTGGTGACTTCTTTATTTTACCCTCAAGCATCCATGAATGTTTGATTGTCCGCGATGACGGAGAGATGAAATACGAGGATCTCAAAGCCATGGTTAAGGACGTCAATGCAACCCAGGTAGATCCGGCGGACAAGCTTACTGACAGTGTTTACCACTATGATTCGAAGGAGAAGATCTTCGAGTTGGCTGAGAAGTTTGTGGAACGCCAGGAAAGCCGAGATAAAGCTGCAGAGAAGGAGGAGGCCGAAGAGAAGGGCTCCTTGCTTGATGATCTGAAAGCAAAGAAGGATGAGGTTTCCAAGTCACCTAAGAAGGACGCACCTGATAAGGTTTCAAAGAGTAAGTCCGGAGCGGAGCTCTAAAGAAAACGGAATAACGATAGTAACACTAATGAGCGCTTTGCCGGGGGATCCCGGCAGGCGCTTTTTTCATGCCAACTGCCGCACGTGCGGGAAAGGAGTAAGTAAGAATGTCAGCTGAATATAACAAATTGAAAACCATGGGAGTTACCGGATCATATTACACGTCTGTCATCGGGAAGAAGGAGCCCCTGCCTCATCCCTGCAACTGCAAGACGGAATGTCCTTACGGCTACGGAAAGGCCTTTTGCTTTCCCTGCATGGCGAAGATCATGAGCGAGCATTATGCCAATAAGAAGGCCGTAACGGAAAATGCATGATCGGAAGGTTTAAGTACTTTTACAAGGATCAGTCAGAGAATTATTCCTTCTACAGGATTCCAAAGCTTTTGTTTACGAATGAAATGTTCACGGAGCTTTCGGCGGAAGCCAAAGTACTGTACGGACTTCTTTTGGACCGCGTCTCGCTTTCCAGGGATCATGGGTGGCTAGATGCGGACGGAAAAGTTTATGTGTTTTACAAGGTGAATTCCGTTAAAAGGGATCTTCACTGCGGTAATTCCAAGGCTTGCAGGCTCCTGGAGGAATTAGAGAACTATGGTCTCATTGAAAGGGAAAAAAGGGGACAGGGAAAGCCTGCAAAGATCTATGTAAAGGATTTTACAAGTTTCCCGCATGGGGAAATCCAGAATTCCCAAAATGAGAATTCAAGAATTCCTGAAATGGGAATTCAGGACTTCCCAAAACGAGAACCTAATAATACTAAGAATAATAATACTGATTTAAACAAAACCAATCTCATCTTATCTGCGGAATCGGGGAACGAGAGGGATTCATTTCGTGCGTATTTTATGGATCAATGGGAATATGACCATCTTCTTGAGGAGCATCCCTATGACAGGGAGCTTTTGGATGCCCTCATGGAGATCGCGTTGGACCTGATGTGTTCCAAACAGAAATACGTGCGCATTGAGGGCGACGAGAAACCAATTAAAGTGGTTCAGGGAGCCATCATGAAGTTGGATTCCTCGTATCTTAGTTATCTGATTGACAACCTGTCGAAGAATTCAACGAAGGTGAGGAACGTGAAGCAATATCTGCTGGCTGCGCTGTATAATGCGCCGCTCACGATGCAGACCTATTATCAGTCATGGGTGAACCATGACATGAAAAATGGTTATTTATGACAAGGAGGAAACAAAAGTGAAAAAGGTAGAGATAAGCATTAACTTGGATCCCGCGAATGACGGGGTAAGAATTACGGAGGAAACGGAGAAAAGCAATAAGGACGCACACGGGCTTGTGATCGCGACCAACGGTGATTACCAGGAGGTTGGATCGCAGGAGGTGGCAAGGATCCTTAAGCGCCTGAATGACTGCTTTGACGTGGATTGCATTGGAAACACTCCCTTTGTGGCAGTCTTTAATTCACGCAAGGTGTTAAGGAATGAAGGACACAGGTATCTGGCAGGCAGCGTATTGATCGTCAAGGAAGGCGAGGAGAGCATCGAACTGTTGAGCGAGGAGGAATTGGAGAAGGCAAAGATGGCGTTCATCAGCCGTCTCGTGGCACTGAAGATGGGCGATTCCAGCTTTTCGGCATATGAAATTGGATAATAGGGGAGGAAGAACAGATGTTGTATACGGAGATAGACGAGTTCGAAATGAACTATTATAAAGGTGCGGCAAGAATAAGTGACATGACGGATAGATACTTGTGTGGAGAGCGGGACTTGAAGAAGCTTAAGGTAAATGAAAGTGAGGTTTTTGGAATACAGATTATTATGAATGCAGACTTTTCTGATTTGGCGTACTGCAAAGAATTGGATTGTGCAACGGTAAGACGCATGGGGGATTTTATTTCGCCTAATCACGCAGGTAAGTATTTAGGCGAATCCGCATGCTACGCTTATTTTAATCCTGCCAATTCTTTTTGCCATGATGACTACATGTATTGTATAGGTCGTGCCTTAATAGTGAAAACGTTTAACGGTTATTATTTACCCATCGACGAAGAGACTAAGGAACTGGCAATCAAAGAGTTTAAGCAGAAGTTGGTAACGCTGCAGGAAGGCAATGAAAAAATAGTGGCTTTCAAGGATGAAAGATGGTAGAAGGAGAGAAAGAGAATGAGCAGAACAATACCAAGGGCATACGTAACGGCGGCATGGAGCAAGAATCCGGTGGAGGCAGCAGATCAGGCGAAGAAATATTGCGGGGAGCTTGTGAAGGCAGGATACCTTCCTTTGTGTCCCGTGCTGGCATTTAACGGGATCATCAGCGAGGACGATCCGGACGGGGAGAAGAAGCGCAGGGAGATGTCGGAAGACCTGCTTCGTTGCTCCAGGGTGCTTGTGGCATGCGGCAAGAAGGTTAACGATGACGTGCGTGAGGACAGGGCGCTCGCTAAGCATTACAGGGTGGTGCCAACCACGCTGGAGGGAATCCTGGAGAGCCTGGAGTAGCACGAGGGAGGAAGCACCATGATAAACGAAGACATAGCGGGCAAAACCGTAAGACTCGCCATTTCCATGTCTAAGCTTTCAGGAAAGAACTTGTATCAGGGGCTTAAAAAGTTCGCCGAATATGCAAGAAAGAAGGTTGGGCAACTTCAGGAGATCGTGGAGCAAAAAGCCGCAGAAAAAGACGCTGCGGTCACTGGAAAACAGTCCGTAAAGGATCTGATTCAGCAGGGACAGACCTTGAACAGCATGGACATATCCGATGAAGGTATCCGGGATTTCTTTCGCATAGCAAAGAAGTACGGGGTTGACTATGCCGTTGTGAAAGACACGAGCGGTGAACAGCCAAAGTATGTCGTGTTCTTTAAGGCGAAGGACATTGACGTGATCGAGCAGGTCCTCCGGGAATATGCGGCAAAACGGACAATGAAGCAGGAACGGCAGGATAAGGCAAGCGTCCGCGAAAAGCTAAAAAAGTTCAGAAAAATTGCGAAGAACATGGCCAGGAAGGAACGGGAGAAACGAAAGGAGTACGCACGATGAAGAAGAACTTAAAAAAGCTTTTGATCCTGAACCTTCCGTATGGCATTCTTGGAGCCGTCGCAACCAACCTGGGAGAGGCAATACGTTTGACCGCAGGTACGAACGCCGCGGAAAGGATTCAGAGCCTCATCTTGGACGGGTGCTTTGGCAGGGCGTTTTCCAATCCCCTGCCAAGCCTTCATCCCTTCGACTTGCTGATTGGAACTGCCGTCGGGGGTGGACTTCGCTTGGCGGTATACTTGAAGGGAAAGAACGCGAAGAAGTACCGTCACAACCAGGAGTACGGTTCCGCCAGGTGGGGAACGCCCGCCGACGTGGAACCATACGTGGATCCGGTGTTTGAAAACAACGTAATCCTGTCGCAGACGGAGCGCATCACAATGAATTCCAGACCTGCCAATCCGAAGTATGCCAGGAACAAGAATTTGCTGATCGTCGGCGGAAGCGGATCGGGTAAAACCAGATTCCTGATCAAGCCGAACCTTTTGCAGATGCACTCCAGCTACTGCGTCACGGATCCAAAGGGAACGGTGGTAAACGAGGTGGGCAACGCCCTTTTGAAGAACGGCTACCGTTTGAAAATCTTCAACACGATCAATTTCAAAAAGAGCATGCATTACAATCCGTTTGCTTACGTGCATGACGAAAAGGACATCCTGAAGCTCGTCACGACGCTGATCGCCAACACGAAAGGTGAAGGCAAGGGTGGTGACGAATTTTGGGAGAAAGCCGAGAAACTGTTGTATTCCGCGCTGATCGGATACATTCATTACGAGGCTCCCGAGGAGGAACAGAACTTCTCAACGCTCCTGGAAATGCTCAACGCCATGGAAGTGCGCGAGGATGACGAGGAATTTAAGAACCCCGTTGACCTTATGTTTGAGGAACTGGCGGAGAGGGATCCAGATCACTTCGCGGTGCGCCAATATGCCAAGTATAAGCTTTCGGCGGGAAAGACGGCAAAGTCCATCCTGGTCAGTTGCGGTGCGAGGCTTGCACCCTTTGACATCAAGGAGCTTCGAGAGATCACGGCATATGACGAGCTGGAATTGGATACCCTGGGCGATAAGAAAACGGCACTGTTCCTGATCATGTCGGATACGGACGCAACCTTCAACTTTCTGATCAGCATGGTGTACACGCAGCTATTTAACCTGTTGTGCGAGAAGGCGGATGACGTGTACGGCGGAAGGCTCCCGGTACACGTTAGATGCCTGATCGACGAGGCGGCGAACATCGGCCAAATCCCCAATCTGGAGAAGCTTATGGCCACGATTCGAAGCCGAGAGATTTCGGCGGCACTCGTGCTGCAGGCGAAGTCTCAGCTGAAGGCAATCTATAAGGACAATGCGGACACCATCATTGGCAACTGTGATTCGCAGGTATTCCTTGGCGGATCTGAGCAGACAACCTTGAAGGACCTGAACGCCACGCTGGGTAAGGAGACGATTGATACCTACAATACCGGCGAGACAAGGGGCATGAGTCCCAGCTACAGCATGAACTATCAAAAGCTTGGTCATGACCTTATGAGCATTGATGAATTGGCGGTCATGGACGGCAGCAAGTGCATCGTGCAGATCAGGGGCGTAAGGCCGTTTTTGTCAGACAAGTATGACCTGACAAAACATCCGAAGTATTATCTGACGGCGGATGCGGACAGGAAGAACTGGTTTGACGTGGAGAAATTCTTGAATCATAAGCTAGCACTACAACCAAATGATCAATACGAAGTAGTTCATGTTAACTGACATGCGAGTAGACGCTGCCCTGATTGCATGATATAATCAGGGCAGATGATCCTAAATTCATAGGATGTAAATAAGAGGTGATAGGCATGACGGAAAAAGAATTCCGCGTTAAGCACAGCGAACTAATAGAGTATTATCAGTTAATCGAGATGCGTTTAAGGTTTATTTGCGCAGATCTTCTCGCGGATAAAGAAAGGACCTGGTTTGAAAGGCTCGATGATTATGAATCGGATCCATTCGGATTACTGATTCATAAGATTAAGGAGATCCAGAGCCAAAAGCAGATTGCTGCATTGACCCAAGATGATTTTGATTCCTTGGCAGAATTGAGAAAGACGCGAAATTATTGGGTACATCAGTGCTTTGGAATACATAATCCGATTACTTTTCGAAATGGAGAAGTGAGAAATAAAGGGTATGCAGATAGAATAAATGCTGATTTTGACAAGGCAGTTGAGTGGGACGAAAAACTCACGAAGGTATTAAAATAAATAATTACGGATGTGGCTCAGTGGCAGAGCGGTGATCAGTCAGTTCACGCGTCGCGGGTTCGATTCCTGCCATCCGTTTTATAAGAGGCTCTTTGGCATATTGCCAGAGGGCCTTTTATATTGCCCATCTCTATGAGACGGGCTTTTTTCATGCCCGAAATTGGGCAACCGTGCGCGCATGTCCGAGGATCTGTCGACGGATCCCGGAAACGACAACTGCATAAGGAATTGCGGGGACATTCCAGGAACGTTTGGCCGACGATCCGGGAACACAAGCCCCGCGGGAAACAATCAAACAAATTCAATTCAAAAAACGGAGGAATTTATCATGGCATTTTTCAACAGCGCAGTAGGCGTACTTCAGACTCTCGTAATCGCTCTTGGTGCAGGTCTTGGCATCTGGGGTGCCATCAACCTGATGGAGGGCTACGGCAACGATAACCCCGGCGCAAAGTCCCAGGGCATGAAGCAGCTCATGGCGGGCGGCGGCGTAGCCCTGATCGGCATCACCCTTGTACCCCTGCTTTCCGGACTGTTTTGATCGGCCCGGAAGGCTGGAAATCGGGCGGGACAAGAATTGGCCGGGCGGCGGGTCCGCCCGGACTCGTCCCGTTCCAAGTCGGTAAGAAGAAACGGGAGGCAGCATGAGCAGCATAGGAGACATCATTGACGAATGGCTGCGGGGAGTGCTTATTAACGGCATCATGAACAACGTGAGCAACACCTTCGATTCGGTGAACCGTCAGGTGGGGCAGATCGCGACGGAGGTTGGCAGGACGCCTGCCAACTTCTCGCCCGCGATTTACAACATGATCCGAAACATTTCGGAGAACGTGATCATGCCGATCGCAGGAATTATCCTGACTTTCATTGCCTGTTATGAGCTGATCCAGCTGGTCATCAGTCACAACAACCTGGCTAACTTCGAATCCTGGATCTTTTTTAAGTGGACCTTTAAGACCTTTGTGGCGGTGTACGTTGTGTCCAACACGATGAACATTACCATGGCGGTGTTTGACGTGGCTCAGCACGTGGTGTCAAGGTCAGGCGGCATCATTGCGGGAAGCACGGCGATCGACGCAAGCGCGCTTCGCACGATTCAGGCGACCCTGGAGGCAACGCAGACGGGATCGCTCTTTGCGATCTTCCTGCAGTCCTTCATCGTGCAGTTTTTGATCTACGTGTTATCGGTGCTGATCTTCGTCATTGTGTACGCGAGAATGATCGAGATCTACCTGATGGTCAGCCTGGCACCCATTCCCTTTGCGACCTTTGGGAACAGGGAGCAGGCCATGATGGGACAGAACTACCTAAGGTCCCTGTTCGCGCTTGGCTTTCAGGGGTTCCTCATCATGGTGTGCGTCGGCATCTACGCGGTGCTGATCCAGACGGTGTCGTTCACTTCTGACATCATCGCGTCACTTTGGGGAGTCATGGGCTACACGGTCCTTTTGGTGTTCACTTTATTTAAGACGGGTTCGGTGGCCAAGTCAATCCTTCACGCCCACTAAATTGGGGAACGGACGCGGAGGAAATCAAACCAAAAGTTCCCTAAATCGGAAAGGAATTAGAAATGGCAGCATCATACGTATCGGTGCCCCGAGACCTGACGAAGGTGAAGAGCAAGGTGATGTTTAACCTGACGAAACGGCAGCTTGTCTGCTTTGGCCTGGCGGCGCTCATCGGAGTGCCGTTTTTCTTTTTGGTCAAGCAGTTTTGCGGCGTAAGCACGGCGGCCATCTGCATGATGGTCGTCATGATGCCGTTTTTCTTTCTCGCGATGTACGAGAAGAACGGCAGGCACCTTGAGGTCATCCTCGGACACTTCATCGAGGCAGCCTTTATAAGGCCCAAGGAGAGGCCTTACAAGACGGACAACAGGTATTCCGCCCTTGAGCGTCAAATGGAGGCGGAAAGGGCGATTAACGCGATCATACGCAGCAAACAAAAGACGGAAGGGAGGGACGAGCGGTGCCGTGGAAAAAGAAAAGGGAAGTAACGATCCCGCAGGGACTGACCCGGGAGGAGCAAAGGGAAGTAAGAAGGATCCTGGAAGCGGCAGGTCGTGATGACGGCGTTCCGAGAACTGCGCAGCAGAGCATTCCCTTTGACAGGATGTTTCAGGACGGTATCTGCAGGGTCGGAAGCGACTACTACACGAAGACGATCCAGTTTCAGGACTTAAACTACCAGCTGGCACAGCAGGAGGACAAGACGGAGATCTTTGAGCAGTGGTGCTCGTTTCTGAACTTCTTTGACAGCACGATCCACTTTGAACTGTCCTTCGTGAACGCGGAGACGGACCTTTCGGAGTTTCGCTCCAGCATCGCGATCCCGCACAAGAGGGACGAGTTTAACGGTGTGCGCGACGAGTACAGCACCATGCTGTTCCGCCAGATGGAGGCCGGCAACAACGGGCTTTCAAAACTAAAGTACCTGACCTTCGGCATTCACGCGGAGAGCGTGCGGGCGGCAAAGCCCAGGCTTCTTCACGTGGAGACGGACCTCATGAACAACTTTAAGAAGCTGGGCGTGGGTGCGAAAACCCTAAACGGAAGGGAGCGCCTGGCCCTGATGCACAGGATCTTTCACGTGGGGGAGAGCGACAGGTTCCTGTTTGACTGGGAGTGGCTGAAACCCACGGGGCTTACGGTAAAGGACTTCATCGCCCCTAGCAGCTTTCACTTTCCTAACGGGAAGCGGTTTGAGATGGGAAGCACCTTCGGGGCGGTAAGCTTTTTGTCGATCGACGCGTCCGAGATCAGCGACGCGCTGCTGGCGGACTTCCTGAACATGGAATCAAGCCAGGTGGTCACGATGCACCTGCATTCGGTGGACCAGAACGACGCGATCAAGACGGTAAAGCACACCATCACGGAGCTTGACCGGAGCAAGATCGAGGAGCAGAAAAAGGCGGTGCGCGCAGGCTACGACATGGACATCATCCCGTCGGACCTGGCCACCTTCGGAAAGGACGCAAAGGCTCTCCTAAAGGAGCTGCAGTCGCAGAACGAGAGAATGTTCCTTTTGACGTTCCTCATCATGAACACGGGAAAGACGCAGGAGGAGCTGGAGAACAACGTCTTTCAGGCAAAGTCCATCGCGCAGAAGCACAACTGCAACCTCGTGCGCCTGGACTTTCAGCAGGAACAGGGTCTGATGAGCTCCCTGCCGCTTGCAAACAACCTCGTGGACGTGGAGAGGGGCATGACGACCTCAAGCACGGCAATCCTGGTGCCCTTTACGACGCAGGAGCTTTTTCAGTCGGGGAAGGAGAGCCTATACTACGGTCTGAACGCCCTGTCAAACAACTTGATCATGGTGGACCGAAAGCTCCTCAAAAACCCGAACGGCCTGATCCTCGGAACTCCCGGTTCCGGTAAGTCCTTCGCGGCAAAGAGGGAGATCGCGAACGCGTTTCTCGTAACGGACGATGACGTGATCATCTGTGATCCCGAATCGGAGTATTCGCCGCTGGTGGATCGTTTCGGAGGGCAGGTCATCAGGATCAGCCCCACGAGCTCGCAGTTTATCAACCCGATGGACATCAACGCAAACTATTCGGACGATGACAACCCGGTGGCACTGAAGGCGGATTTCATCCTGTCGCTGTGCGAGCTGATCGTGGGCGGGAAGGAGGGCCTGCAGCCCATCGAAAAGACGGTCATTGACCGCTGCATCCATCAGATCTATCAAAGGTACTTCGAGGATCCGAAGCCCGAGAGGATGCCACTTCTGGAGGACCTGTACAACGAGCTGTTAAGGCAGGGGGAAGAGGAGGCAAGGCACGTGGCGACGGCCCTTGAGATTTACGTTACGGGGTCACTGAGTGTGTTCAACCACAGGACCAACGTGAACGTGACGAACAGGCTTGTCTGCTACGACATCAAGGATCTTGGAAAGCAGCTGAAGAAGATCGGCATGTTGGTCGTGCAGGATCAGGTCTGGGGGCGCGTGACGGAAAACAGGTCGCTTGGTAAATCGACCAGGTACTACATGGACGAGATGCACCTTTTGCTTCGTGAGGATCAGACTGCGGCGTATACCGTGGAGATTTGGAAGAGGTTCAGAAAGTGGGGAGGAATTCCGACGGGAATCACGCAGAACGTAAAGGACCTGCTGTCCTCCAAGGAGGTGGAAAACATCTTTGAGAACTCGGACTTCATCTACATGTTGAACCAGGCGGTGGGTGACAGGCAGATCCTGGCAAAGCAGCTGAACATCAGCCCGTACCAGCTTTCGTACGTGACGCATTCCGGAGCAGGCGAGGGCCTGATCTTCTACGGCAACGTGATATTGCCCTTCGTTGACAGGTTCCCGACGGACGTGGAGCTCTACCGCATCATGACGACGAGGCTTTCCGAACGGTCCGAGATCGCGAAGGAAGAGGCGGCAAGGGACGAGGCTGAAAAGGGCGAGACGAAGACGCTACTTAGGCATGAGGGCGGAAAGGAAGTCAGTCTATGAGAAAGCAAACGCCAAAACTGAACAATGGCATGCCTGGAGGAAGGACTTTCGGAGGCAGGAGAAGAAAGCAAGGCGGCGGATCCTCCCCGCCTTCTGAGGGCAAAGCTCCCGGCAGTGCGGGGGATGACAAGGAGGAACGGGCGGAAAACGAGGAGATAGCCGAGTCTGCCGTCCGTCTCGTAACGGGAGCCGCGAAAAGCGGTGCGCAGGAGCTTTCCGAAGCTGCATCGGAGATTCAAAAGAAACTTGAAGAAAGAGAAGGCGAAGGCACTTCAAACGGAGGGTATTCAAGCAAGCTCAGCCAGGGGAGGCATTTCAAAAACGCGGACAAGCTCCACGAAAGGGAAGGTGAGGGAAGCAACCTTCGATCGCGCCAGATGCAAAAGAGAAATCAGCAAAAGGAGATCATGCAGCGCGGCAGGGAAGCTTCCGGTTCTGCCGGGGCGGCAAAGGCCGCAGGCGGTAAGGCCAAAGCCGCCGGAAGCAAGGCGGGAGAGTCACTGGCAAACTTTGTGAGGGACAATCCGGGGGCGGCGCTTCTTGGCATCTTTGGCGGTCTTGTTCTGATGATACTTGTGAGTTCCCTTGGCTCCTGCGGCATGTTCATGTCGGGCGGGGGCGGAACCGTGGCCTACACCAGCTTTACGGCGAAGGACAAGGAGATCAAGGCGGTGGAGAAGGAGTATCAGTCTCTGGAAAAGGACCTGAAAAAGGAAATGGACAAGATAAACAAGACACATGCCGGCTACGACGAATACGTAAAGACCATCGCGCCAATCGAGCACGATCCGTTCGAGCTTGCGGCGCTTCTGACCGTCCTTTACGAGTCCTATACGAAAAACGGCGTGAAGGATTACCTGAAAACCGTCCTGGACGGTCAGTACGACCTTTCGACCTA
>ONSO01000206.1 GCA_900320485.1 uncultured Lachnospiraceae bacterium
ACGTGCGTTACCACGCTGGAAAACGGCGCGTGCTTTATCCCTGCTTTGTTTTTGTGCACGGCATTTCTGGGAGAGACGGGACTGGTGGCATTTAAGCCCGTGGCCAGTGCGGCATCCCTTTTTATTTCCATTCTCATTGGGACGAGGGCATGGAAAAAGTATTTAACGGAAAGGAAGGCATCAGAATGAATTACGTAAAACAATTTGAAGAGATTCGCAAAGAGGACGTGGCGCAGGCCGGCGGTAAGGGAGCCAATCTTGGTGAGTTGACGGCTGCGGGGATCCCGGTGCCCGGGGGCGCCGTGGTGCTTTCGGAAGCTTATGAAAGGTTTATGGATCAAAATGGAATTTCGCCTGAGAAGTATGAAAAGGCATCTGAATTGCGGGAGGCCATTCTTCACGGGAGCCTGCCCGGGGAAGTGAAGGAAGAGGTAGAAAGCTACTATGCGTCTTTGGGAGAGAACGCAAGGATTGCCGTCAGGTCTTCCGCAACGGCGGAGGATCTGGAGGATGCAAGCTTTGCCGGACAGCAGGAAACCTATCTGAACGTCAGGGGGATCACCGAGGTCCTTCAAAAAATACTGGAATGCTATGCCTCCCTTTGGGGAGACCGTGCCGTCAGTTACCGGAGAAATTCGGGATATGACAAGCAGAAGGTGGCACTGGCAGTTGTACTTCAGGAGATGATCGAAAGCGAGAGCGCAGGCGTTATGTTTACCAGCGATCCCGCGGGAGATCCTAAGAACGTTCACGTCAATGCCTCCTACGGGCTGGGAGAAGCCGTGGTTTCAGGAATCGTCAGTCCGGATGAATATATCTGTGACAGGGATGGAAAAGTTTTAAAGATAAACATCGGAAGCAAGGAATGCAAAATCACGTACGGTGCTAAGGGAACGGAGAAAGTACCCGTGGAGGAGGCAGACCGGAAGAGCCGCGTCCTTTCTGAGGAAAGCCTTAAGTCCCTTGTGGCAGAAGGCATGAAGATCGAGAAACACTATGGAAAACCCATGGACGTGGAATGGGCAGTGCGGGCCGGAAAGGTCTATGTTTTGCAGGCAAGAGCCATAACGACTTTGAAAAACGTGGAGGGGAAAGTCTTTACGGAGGCGGATTTCGCGCCTTATCCCAAGGTAAAGCCCGCAAAGGGTGCCATGCGGGAGAGTGTTCTTTTTAATCTGGAAAAAACGCCAACGCCATACTATCCTCTGGATCATGACTTCGGGGGCAACGTGGGAAATCAAAAAGGAGTTTTGTTTGAAGAGTTTGGCATTTCCTTTGGGGAGAGCATGTACCCCATCGATGAGGATGGCGTGAATTTTATGGCGAAGAGTAAGCCAAAGCTTACCAAAAATATTGTGAAGATTCCCAAGTACTTAAAGATGGTTGGCGATGCAGAGGGGAACGTTCATAAGGCAGATCAGTCCATTCTGGATTGCGAGGAATGCTTTGAGGCCTTAAAGGGAAAGAATCCTCAAAATGCTGCAGAGATCGGAAAGACCCTCATGGAAATGCGGGAACTCATTGGAAAAACGGCATATGACAGATTCCTGTATGCTTTGTTTCCCAATGCCATCGAGAGCATGAAGGCGAATAAGGTCCTAAAAAAAATAGACCCAAACTTAAATAGTTATGACATTTTGGAAGGACTGTCCTACGTGACGGCGGACGTTAACCGGGCCATGGCGGAATTGGCGGAGGAGATCAAAAAGGATGAGAAGATGACGGCAGACGTCGCAACCTTATCCTATGACGTTCTGGTGGCAAAGTATCCCCGGCTCAAGTCGAAAATGGAGGCTTTTCTGGAGGAGTTTGGAGGAAAGTCGGACTTTAACTGTTATTGTTTTATTTCAAAATCCTGGAGGGAGGAACCGGACCGCTTTTTGCGAGTGCTTCGGCCCATGCTAAAGACAAAGGAGAGCCAGGTGCCCACGCTGGAAGAGGGAAAAAGGAAATTCCAAAAGATCATGGAGGAGGCAAAGAGCAAGCTCTCTTCAAAAAAATATGCGCAGTTTGAAAGGCGCGTGAATGCCCTAAGACATTATCATTACGTCCGTGAAAAAACGCAGTATCTTTGGGAATCGGAGTTTGAGTATTGCAGAATGCTGCTTCGACGTTTAGAGAGTGTCACGGGAACAAGCCATGAGGAGTATTTATATCTTTTTGCACCGGAGCTTTTGGAGGTTTGTGAAAAAGGCTGGACGGAGGAAATGCGAGCCGTTATGGAGCGCCGGAAAGAGAAGCGTCCCCTTGCCGTTGCTTATTGGAACCACGTGATGGAGGATGCTCTTGCAGGCGGAAGCGATGAGGTACTTGGCATCAGCGGATGCGGAGGGCAGGCTACGGGAAAGGTTTGTATCGTAAGATCCCCACAAGAGTTTGATAAGTTAAATGAGGGAGACGTACTAGTCTGTACGTATACGGATCCTGAATGGACGCCGCTCTTTTGCCTTGCTTCGGCCGTAGTGGTGGATACGGGCGGCAGCCTTTCTCATGCGGCCATTGTAGCCCGGGAGTATGGGATTCCAGCCGTGCTGGCTACCGGAGACGGGTCAAAAAAGCTACGGGACGGAGACCTGGTAATGGTGGATGGAACTGCGGGAAAAGTAAAAAAGATGGCATGATCGTTGCAAGCCCTGCTTGTAATATAAAGCAACCTGATTCGGGTTGCTTTTTTATTTCAAAAATTTTTAAAAACATGCTTGACAATCTGTGTATAACTGTATATACTGTGCATATAGAAACAAAGAGAGGTGGAGGTCATGGAATTGTTTAGATGTGAGCACCTTACTAAAAAAATAGGTGATTTTTTGCTGGCGGACGTTGATTTTTCCTTGGAACCGGGAAACATTCTTGGACTGATCGGCGTAAACGGATGCGGAAAGACAACGCTGCTCCGCTCCATCCTTGGGAGCTACCGTTTAGATCAGGCAGAGGATCGCGGCGAGCTTATGCTTGGAAATCTGCATTTCCAAAAGGACGTTAAGGCATATAAAGAAAAGCTGGCTTACGTACTTGCGTCAAATCCTTTTTCCGAATTTATGCATCCCGGAGAACTGGGGGAGAGATATGGTTATTTCTATCCCGGATTTGATCAAAAAAAATATAAGCAAAAGCTGAAGGAATTTGAGATCGCTCCCAAGAAAATGATCACGGAATTGTCAAAAGGGCAGCTCCTTCGCATGCAACTGGCCTTTGCCCTTAGCTATCCGGCAAAGCTTTACGTGTTTGATGAACCCGTGGGAAATCTGGACGTGGAATTTCGTGACGCATTTTATGATACCATGCGGCAACTGGTGGCGGGAGAAGAGAGCTCCATTATATTGTCCAGCCATCTTGTGACGGAATTGGAAAGGGTTGCAGATTCCGTTTTATGGCTTGGCAAGGCAAAGAACGCAGGCTTCGAGAGATATTTTGGAACCATTGATGACTTAAAAAACAGCTATCGTCTGGTATCCGCAGAAGATGAAGATGGGGCCGGGATCCCGAAAAAACTGATCTGGGGCAGGAGAATCCGCGAGAATCATAAGGAATGGCTGCTCTATCGGGAAGACGGTGATTTTCATGGCGTGTTGCAGGATGGCTGGGACGTCAGGTTTCCGGATCTTCAGGAGATCATTTACTTTTTGGAGAAGGAGGAGACACCATGAGAGAATATTTTCGGCAGGAAAAGATAAGCTTTCGCTTTATGCCGGTATTTTATCTGACGCGTCTGTTGTTTGTGGCGCTGATCATTTTACAACCGGCCGTGCAGTTCTTTATCATGATGGTGGCTGCGACGTTTAGTTATGGATTCCGTTATGAGGCGGAAGTGGAATGGTTCATCCCTCTGACGGACGAGGAGATCAAGCGAAATAAACTGACCAGGTGCAACTTTATCTGGCTGAGGTATTTCCTTACGGGCGTTGCAAGCATCGCCCTTGCGTTTTTCGTACCGAATCCTGTTGTGATGAGGGGAAGATTGTTTGACAGACCGCTTATCCTGGCCGCATTTTTTATTCTGCAAATGCTCGTCATCTACGGGGCGCTTTTGGAAAAGGCAACGGAATATGGAAAAGAAAAGAAAAAGAAGGGGTTTTTCCGGCTTTTTTCCGAATGGGTTCCTACGGTAGTCGGTTTTACGTATGGCTTTGCGGGATTGGCGTTTCGTAAAAGGGAACCATTCTTTACGGGGGGAGGAAGTTGGCTGCACGCAGGAATCCTTCTGGCGTGTGCGGTAATTTGCCTGATCCGCTGCATGAAGATTTACAAATCATGGAGCATAAAGGGATTCCGGATTGAATCGGAAAAGAAAGAAAAGCAGGAGGTAAGAACGTGAACGTTTTCATTCAGACAAAAAGCGGATTGCCCATATACGAACAGATCGAAAAACAGATCAAAGAAATGATCATTGCCGGAGAACTCAAGGAGGGTGATGCTTTGCCATCCATCCGCGCCCTGGCAAGTGACGTTAAGATCAGCGTGATCACG
>ONSO01000181.1:0-5210 GCA_900320485.1 uncultured Lachnospiraceae bacterium
TTCGGGGCAGGGTGAAAGTCCCTACCGGCAGTAAAGTCTGCGAAGCCTTCGGGCCCGAACCGGTGCGATTCCGGTACCGACAGTACAGTCTGGATGAGAGAAGATGAAGAGGGGCGCAGTCTGGGCTTGGGCTCGGTCTGTCCCTTTGAACATGTCTGTTTTTTCTACCCGGGAGAAGGCATCTCCCGGGTTATTTTATTGTCCGCCGAGCGAAGGCTCGGAAGGTCCTTGGGAAAGTTCAAGGATCAAAGCCCACAGAGCAGAAGGAGAACGAATGAAAGATCAACGCACGAAGCAGATGGTAACGATGGGCATGATGGCCGCGCTGGCCTACATTGTGATGGTGTTTATCCGCATCCCGGTCGTTTTGTTCCTGAAGTATGAACCGAAGGATGTCATTATCACGATCGGCGGATTTATCTACGGACCGGTGGCATGCCTGCTGATCTCTCTTCTTACTTCTTTTCTGGAGCTGGTAACCATTAGCAGTACCGGCCTGTACGGGTTTCTTATGAACGTGGTATCCACGCTGGCCTTTACGGTGCCTGCGGCATTTTTATATCACAAGAGCCGCACGAAGAGAAACGCTTTATTGGGACTGGGGCTCGGCGTTGCATCCATGGCGGCCATCATGGTGCTTTGGAATTACGTGATCACGCCTTTTTACATGGGAGTGCCCCGGGAGCAGGTGGCGGGAATGCTGGTTCCCGTTTTCCTTCCCTTTAACCTTGTAAAGGGTGGCATCAATGCAGGAATCACGCTGCTTCTTTATAAGCCCATCGTAACGGCGCTTCGTAAAGCGGGTCTTGCGGAAAAGAAGGAAGAGGGCAAGGGGAAATTCCAATTCGGGTTTGTCATTTTGTCCCTGGCCATTTTGTCCAGCTTCGTTCTGTGGTTCCTTGTCATGATCAAGGTACTGTAGTCGGAGAGAAAATGCTCTTGCTTTTTAGAAAAGATAATTTTATAATGACTTAATAGGATAAGCACCTACGCCGTAGGTGCTTTTTTGAAGAAGATCACGTGAGTGGAAGGCAGGATTTGGCAGGAGGAATGGCATGGTAGAGACGGACGTGAACGTAACGGCGGCGGATCTGTATGATTACGTGCTGATGCATACGTACAACAGTTCCAGCGGGATCATAGGCAGTACGGCAGGGGCTTTGTGCGTCGTGGCGGGATTCTGCACGCAACGGTGGATGCTGCTTGCTGCGGGGATTGTCGTGCTTTTGTACCTTCCCATTACGCTTCGCGCGAAGAGCAAGCTTCAGTGGAGCGCTAACGAGGCCTTTCAAAAACCGCTGCACTACGTGTTTGATGACGAGGGCGTGACGGTGTCGCAGGGGGAGGCTTCGGAGAGCCAAAGCTGGGATGACATGGTAAAGGCCGTATCTACGACCAGGAGCATCATTCTTTACACCTCCGGGCGCAATGCAAGTATTTTTCCCAAGGCCCAGCTCGGTGACAAGAAGAATGACGTGATCGAGATGATCTCCACGCACATGCCTCCTAATAAGGTGAAGATCCGTTCATAGCGGCTTCGGCCCGGACGGTTTTGTAAGGAAGAGGAAATCGGAATGTTGGAAATGAATGAGCTTTATGAATGCGAGAGCTTTTCTCCAAAGGATACCTTTGCGCTGGGAGAGCGGATCGGCAGGGAGGCAAAGCCGGGAGAGGTCTATACGCTGATCGGAGATCTTGGGGTTGGAAAGACCGTATTTACGCAGGGCGTGGCGAAAGGGCTTGGCATTGAAGAACCCGTAAGCAGCCCGACGTTTACCATACTGCAGAGCTATGAGGAGGGGCGGCTTCCCTTTTATCATTTCGACGTATACCGCATCGGCGACGTGGAAGAGATGGAGGAGATCGGCTTTGAGGATTGCATTTACGGGCAGGGACTATGCCTGATAGAGTGGGCAAATCTCATTGAGGAGATCCTGCCGGAGGAATATATTCAGGTGACGATCGAAAAGGATCTCGCAAAGGGATTTGATTATCGCCGCATCACTTTGGAAAAAAAGAAAAGGTAGAAGAACATGAAGATACTTGGAATAGACAGCTCGGGACTGGTGGCCAGCGTGGCAGTGGTTCAGGACGGGACGCTCCTGGGAGAATACACGACGAATTACAAGAAGACTCATTCCCAGACGCTGCTTCCCATGCTGGATGAGTTGAAAAAGATGATCGAACTGGACCTTGGCAGCCTTGATGCCATTGCCATAGCAGCAGGACCGGGATCCTTTACGGGGCTGCGCATCGGCTCTGCCACGGCAAAGGGTCTTGGGATGGCGTTGGAGAAGCCCTTGGTAGAGGTGCCGACGCTGGAGGGGCTTGCATATAATCTTTGCGGTGCGCAGGCGCTGGTTTGCCCCATTATGGATGCCAGGAGGAATCAGGTGTATACCGGCATTTACGAGTTCGTGCAGGAAGATGCGGAAGTTCCTGGCGCGGAAGGTGAGATCCGGACGGTGCTTCGGACCGTGATGGAGCAGACGGCCATGGACGTGCGGGATCTGCTGAAGGAGCTGGAGAGACTGGGGCGGCAGGTGATTTTCCTGGGAGACGGGGTTGCGGTTTACCGGGATTTGATCAGGAAAGAATGTACCGTGCCTTACGGGTTTGCACCGGCTCACGTAAATGCGCAGAGGGCGGGTAGCGTGGCGGCCCTGGGCGAGGTATATTTTGGCCAGGGAAAGACGGTTTCCGCAGCGGCCCATCAGCCCACGTATCTCAGAAAGAGCCAGGCGGAGCGGGAGAAGGAAGAGCGCGGCGCGAAGGCGTAAGAGAAACGGGAGAAGGAAGTGCGCAGCGCGAAGGCGTGAGAGGAAACGGGAGAAGCATACGGCGCAGGGGGCGTGAAAAAAGAAGCACAAAGCGCAGGGCGTAGGGAGTGACGGTGGAAAGAGGAATGACGGACGGTTATCATATTATGCCGCTTGCGGAAGCACACGTGGAAAGACTGGCAAAATTGGAGGCGGAGATCTTTGCGGATGCCTGGTCGGAGAATGCCTTCCGGAATCTTTTGACGCATGATTATTGTCATTACCTTGTGGCAGAAGCAGACGGTAAGATTGCCGGGTTTGCCGGGATGACGGTGATCGCGGGAGAAGGCGACGTGGACAAGGTCATGGTGGCTCCGGAATATCGCCGAAGGGGCATGGCGGAGGAACTATTGCGGGAATTATTTGCCCTGGGCGAAGGGCTCGGAGTGGAAGCCTATACGCTGGAGGTCCGGGTCAGCAATGAGCCGGCAATCCGGTTATATGAGAAAATGGGATTTCGAGGGGAGGGTGTTCGGCCGGGATTTTATGAAAAGCCGAAGGAGGATGCCCTGATCATGTGGAAACGGCTTTCGTAGCGTGCGGAGCATGACGCATGGTACGAGTGAAATGATGGAATGAGAAAGGATTTTACGAATGTTAGACGTATGTCTCCTGGGTACGGGAGGAATGATGCCGCTGCCCTATCGGTGGCTGACCTCCCTGATGATGAAATATAATGGCAAGAGCATATTGATCGACTGCGGTGAGGGTACGCAGATTGCCATGCGGGAGAAGGGCTGGAGCGCCAAGCCCATTGACGTGATCTGTTTTACGCATTATCACGCGGATCACGTAAGCGGCCTGCCGGGGCTTCTTTTGTCCATGGGAAATTCTGAGAGGACGGAGCCCCTTCTGGTGATCGGGCCCAAGGGCCTTCAGAGGGTGGTGAACGCCCTTCGGGTCATTGCGCCGGAGCTTCCCTTTGAGATTCAGTTTCACGAGCTTACCGGGGAGCAGGAGGACATTCCCTTTGACGGTTTTACAATCCGGGCCTTTCGCGTAAATCATAACGTGATCTGTTATGGATACAGTCTGACCATTCCGAGGGCGGGAAGGTTTGATAAGGACAGGGCCATTGCCCTGGAGATCCCCTTAAAGCTATGGAGCAGGCTGCAAAAGGGCGAGACCATCGAGCAGGATGGACGGACCTATACGCCGGACATGGTGATGGGACGGGACAGAAAAGGGCTGAAGGTAACGTATTCCACGGACACAAGGCCCACGGCCTCCATTGAGGAAAATGCGGTGGGGAGCGATCTTTTGATCTTAGAGGGAATGTATGGCGATCAGGAGAGCTTTGTAAAGGCCAAGGAGCATCGGCACATGATGATGCAGGAGGCGGCGCGGATCGCGGCAAAGGCGCAGGTGCCGGAGCTTTGGCTGACGCATTACAGCCCGGCCATGCCAAGGGCCGACGTATATCTGGAGGAGCTTCGGAAGATTTTTCCGAACGTCATTACGGCGAAGGACGGGCGGAGCGTGGAGCTGCGATTCGAGGATGAGGAAGAGCTTTAGGCCATGCCGGAAATATTGGAAATGAAAGGCGCTGCCGGGATGGCGGCGCGGGAGATAAGCATGAAAGAAGACGTCACGTTATTGGCAATTGAGAGTTCGTGTGATGAAACGGCGGCAGCCGTGGTGAAAAACGGCAGGGAGGTTTTATCCAACGTCATTTATTCCCAGATCGCGCTGCATACGGAGTTTGGCGGCGTTGTGCCGGAGATTGCCTCAAGGAAGCACGTGGAGAAGATCAATCAGGTGATCGGGCAGGCGCTTAGCGATGCGGGAATGACGCTTAAGGATCTGGACGGCATTGCCGTGACTTACGGGCCCGGCCTTGTGGGGGCACTCCTGGTAGGCGTCTCGGCTGCTAAGGCCATCAGCTTTGCAACGGGGTTGCCTTTAGTCGGCATTCATCACATCGAAGGTCACATTAGTGCAAACTACATAGAAAATAAAGAACTGGAGCCTCCCTTTGTATGCCTTGTGGCATCCGGAGGACATTCCCATCTTGTGGTGGTAAAGGATTATGGGGAGTATGAGATCATTGGACGGACCAGGGATGATGCGGCGGGAGAGGCCTTTGACAAGGTAGCCAGAGCCATTGGGCTGGGATATCCCGGCGGCCCTAAGATCGACAAGCTCTCGAAAGAGGGAAATCCGGACGCCATTGATTTTCCCAGGGCTAAAGTGGATGAAAATGAGTATGATTTCAGCTTTAGCGGATTAAAATCCGCCGTGCTGAATTACCTGAATGCGTGTCAGATGAAGGGGGAGGAAGTGAACCGCGCCGACGTGGCTGCATCCTTCCAAAAGGCAGTGATCGACGTACTGGTGGAGCATTCCATGCATGCCGTGAAGGAGTATGGATTCGATAAATTTGCCATTGCG
>ONSO01000181.1:5218-6230 GCA_900320485.1 uncultured Lachnospiraceae bacterium
CAATTCTTCCCTTAGGAAGGCTTTTGAGGAGCGGTGCGCAAAGGAGGGGGTAAGGTTTTATCATCCATCGCCCATTTATTGTACGGACAATGCGGCCATGATCGGGGCGGCTGGGTATTATGAATTTATCAAGGGTGTGCGCAGCGGATACGACCTGAACGCGGTGCCCGGATTAAAGCTGGGGGAGCGGTAAGGGGTGAGGCGCTTTATGCGCTTGTTTTGAGGTGGAGCAAATGGAAAGCATGGCGGAAGGAAGAAGAATTGCGGTGGTTCTCGCGGCGGGAACGGGGAGCAGGATGAAGGCCGGCGTGGCAAAGCAGTTCCTTATGCTTGGCGGAAAGCCCCTGATCTATTATGCGCTTCACGTTATGGAGGAGTCACCCGTCATAGACGAGTGCATCCTTGTGACGGGTGAGGCTGACATGGAAAAGATGCGGCGTGACGTCGTGGAAAAGTACGGTTTCCGGAAGGTGACGGCCATTATTCCCGGCGGGAGCGAGAGGTGTTATTCCGTGGCCAATGCCATGCGCTGGATCTCGGCCATTTCGAAGGAGGATGCGGGATCCGAAAAGGACGTGGTACTGATCCATGACGGCGCAAGGCCTTTTGTCACGGAGAAGATCCTGGAGACTGCATGTCAGGCGGCAAAGGAATTTGAGGCATGCGTGGTCGCGGTACCGTCCAAGGATACGGTAAAGATCGCGGATGAGGAAGGATTTGCGGCACAGACCCCTGAACGCCAAAAGGTATGGTGCGTCCAGACGCCGCAGGCCTTTGAGCGGAATCTGATCACGATGGCTTACGGAAGGTTCGAAGAAGAATGGGGGAAGGGAAGGAGTCTGCGCGGGGGCAGGGTACCGGTGACGGATGACGCAAGCGTGGTGGAGCGCTATACGGACGTAAAGGTCAAGCTTGCGGAAGGGGATTATGCAAACTTAAAAGTGACGACGCCGGAGGATCTGATCCTTGCGGAAGTTTTGCTTGAGAAAAATTCCTTTTGAAACCGATGAAA
>ONSO01000079.1 GCA_900320485.1 uncultured Lachnospiraceae bacterium
GAAAGAGGAGGCTGGAAAGACAGAGGCAGAAAGCAAAACGAAAGTGGAATCTTCTGAAAAGGCAAGTCAAAGTGAAGACGAGTCGGAATCATCTGAGATGGCAAAAGTAGAATATGATCTATCAGGAAAAGGGTTTGCTGGTAGTTATAAGTTTGCATTGCCTAAAGATGCATACAAAGATCATACGGAGAACGGCATGTTTTTCATGTATGACGGTTATAGAGTTGGCGTCTCAGATCCCTATGATGATTTTGATGCATCTACCATAGAGAAATTTATAGAGTCGAGCAATTCATTTGTGCTTAAGGACATGGAGAGCGCAAGAAGAGACATATTCCCGAACAATACATTTGACGAAAAACCATATCTGAATCTCAACGCACCTGCGAGTGCAGATATTGAAGGAAAGAATGCATATTTTGTTCATGGAGTGGTTGGTAATGAGACTCACGAGAAAGAGTCTTACATTGTTATTTGTTATGTAATGGACGAAAAAGAACCCTATTATGTTTTTGGGGTTTCTGAACCGGAAAATCCCGGCCCTGAAGATGGACTGGAAGACTTTTTGAAGGTCATTGTTAATACGGTAGAGTGGAACGGGTAATGAAATTGGAGGTCTGCTATGCAAAAGCGTGAGCGTGGATCATTTACAATAGAGGCGATATTGGCCTGACAACATTTATGTTTGCTTTTATGACAATTGTGTCATGGGCTACCATTGCCAAGGTTGAAAGTACTACTCAATATGCCATCGATTAGGTTGCCAAAGAAGTGGCGCAGTACTACTATATCGCCGAAAAGCTTAATTTGACCAATACGGCACCTGATCCTGCAGGAGCGGGGAAGGTGGATGACACCATAGATGCTTTTTTGACTTTTACAAATACGGCATCTACTACGGCATTGCACTATAATGATTTTTCGGCTTCTACAGTGCTTAGCAGTCTTGATTTTTCAAGCATACAAAATGATGCCTCTGCGATTATGAGCTCAGGGGAGGCATTATATAACAGTGCGAGTAGCCTGATGGATGATCAGGTTGGCGTCTTAAAAGCCATGGCCGGCATGATGGCTAGTACGGCTGCAAATGAAGTGGCATCTAGATTGATCACGCAACCTATTTGAAAGGCGATGATGCCCCGATATCTAACTAATGGAGGATCGCGAGCGGAAGCAGCGTGGCACCAGGTGTGGGTGTTGATCTCTATGACCAGTCAACAAATACCTTTACAACGGTTAATTCCATGAACATGTTTTGCCCCTCTTATGCTCAGTTTAATGGAACGGAGGGAGGAGAAGCAGATCCAAGTAATTATACCTTTAATAGAAGCCAAATTAAATCAACGGCTAAGCGGTATTGTACCAGTTTTTAATGTGCCTATATCAAAGTGTAAGTCTAAAAATCAAGAGGAACTATAGCTAAATGGTGATACGACTTGGAGGTAAATGGCATGGAGACAATCTACGAGGAAAAGGGGAAGGCAATCATTCGTAAGTATTCAAAGTATTACATCCGGTTTATGGGCGGGGCATGGTCGCCCATGCCTTGTGACGTGCCAATTTCCACGGAACAGAAAGAAGCGGTTATTAGAAAAAGCATAACCGTGGAGGAACTGCTAAGGAAGCGGTGGGAGATACTGCCGCATGGCATGGAGGATTATTATAGGAGCGGATTCAGCGATTTCTTTGAGCATAAGCATCCGGTCGGGAAGGCAGAATTTCAGCGGATCATGCAAGTTTTAAGCAAGGAACAGTCGTTCCGAAATGAAATGTATGATGCCATCATGTATGAAAAGTTTCCGAGGATCTGTATGGCGAAGGCCCATGGCAAAACGGCAAAGGAGTATTCGAAAGAACTGGGACTTGGGGTGGACGGAACATACTTACACATGCTGAAGGAATTGATGAAGTGAACTGATTATAAATTCCTTGCGCCATTTCTTTTTTTGTACTATAATGACAAGGGTAAAAGGGCAAACATCCAGTGATGGATGGACGCAAAGCATGAATTCATTAAGAGAGAACCTTATCAGAAAGGTTTCAATGAAGGTTCGGCTGCACAAATTACAAGCTGTAGTTTGTGCGGCCTTTTTTTGCGTATCAGAAGAGAATAAGTGGTTCATTACAAAAACGGCATAAACCACTACTTGAAAAGGGAGAAACAACAGGATGCAAAGAAATTCCGTAAGAAGATTCCGTTTATTGATCGCGCTTATGGCGCTGACTCTAAGCCTTGGAAGTTGCGGGGGATGCGCAGGCTGCGGGAAGGAAAAAGGTGAAGAGTCCGTAGCCTCGAGTCAGACGCCGGAGCCGTCGCAGAGCGTTGTGGCAAGCGCGGTGCAGGAGACGCCGGCACCTACCGCGACGCCTGAGCCAACGCCGGAGCCTACGGCAACGCCGGAACCGGTGATCGACTTTATTGACCTTGACTCGCCGACACTGGAGGAGCTTCAGGCGGCGCTGGACAATGAACAGTACGTGACGGTGAACCTAAACGGCGAAATCCTTTTTGGCGAAGGCGAAGAAGGCATGGAAAAGCTGAAGGAAGCGCTGGCGGCAGGACAGACGGAGTCCGAGATCAAGGTTGACGTAACCGGAAAATACGGCGAAGCGAAGATAGAAGAGACGCTGACCGTTCCGGCCGGAACGACGCTGAACGTCAACGGAAAGCTGTCCATTGGTGCGAAGGGAGAGCTCCTTGTATTGGGTACCGCCAATAATAATGGCGGCATGTTCCTTGGAACGGCGCTTCGTCAGGAAGAAAACGGCGCGTTTGCAAACAAGGGCCTCATCGTAAAGCCTGAACATAAGCACAAGAAGGTTGCGGACGCCGCGGTTGCGGCAACCTGCACCACGGATGGCCTCAGCAAGGGAAGCCACTGCGGCATCTGCGGAGAGATTCTTGAGGAGCAGAAGATCGTACCTGCAACGGGCCACAAGGAAGTGATCGACAAGGCGGTTGCGGCAACCTGCCAGAGCGAGGGAAAGACGGAAGGCAAGCACTGCGCGAACTGCGGCGAGGTCTTCGTAAAGCAGGAGACGGTAGCAAAGACGGCGCATTCGCCCAAGGACGTGGCAGCGGTGGCATCTACCTGTACCACAGCCGGACATGAGGCGGGAACGAAATGTTCCGTCTGCGGAACGACGTTATCGGGACTGGGGGCGCTGCCACTGGCAGAGCATACGGTGAAAAACGAACCGGAAGTTCCAGCAAGTTGTTCCCAGGAGGGAAGAACGGCCGGCAAGGTATGTACAGTGTGCGGGAAAACTTTGGAGGGTATGAATGCCATAGCCAAGAAGGCGCATACGTTTGAGAATATTGCAGCGAAGGAAGCAACGTGTACGGAGGATGGAGTCGCAGCCGGAAAGAGATGCACGGTTTGCGGATATCAAGAAGGCGGAGAAGTCATTGCGGCTGGGCATGATTGGGTTTATCCCGAAGTTCACCCGTATGAAGATGAAAATGGAAATTGGGTAACGCCACCTCCACTTAGATATTGCCGTAAATGCCTTGCGGTGGAAACATTGGGATAAAAGAAGGTTTATATTACAAACTTGCTCAATTTGATGAGGCTTGGATAACTGACACACAAAAATTGCCTACGGCAGAGGAGGATTAAATGGATTGCTATAAAGAGTTTGAAAAAAGGTTGGTTAAGTTAAAAAGAATTGCAAGCGATGTAAAAACATCGAGTAGATTGGCCGGTATATTTATGGAAAAGTATAAGGCTAATATAGACGAACTTTTGCAATTAACCAGAAAAAGAAGGATTCCGGATTCGCAGGGGGCAGGTTGTGGACTTTTTAAGGGATTGTCTGATTATGGTGAGTTGGAGAGTAACAAGGCGTTATTTCAAGCGGCCTTAGAGGTTGACAGATATTATTCGAATGAATGCAAAACGTTCAAAGACTAGACATGCCGTCACGTATGAATGGTTTCCGAGGATCTGTATGGCGAAGGTTCATGGCAAAACGGCAAAGGAATACAGAAAATAATGCAAAAAGTTCCTGATATAAGCGTGAAAACAGTATAATTAGTACTTGAAAAAATGTTGAAAGAAAAAAAGATAAAAAAACAGGAATGTACAAAGACGCATGTTACACAAGAAATGATGGTGTGCGATAGTGGGTTTTGGAAGATAAAACAGAATACAACGTAGACCGACAAGTCCACGTTCGCAGAGGTGGCTCCCTTCGCAAAATCGGGGGTTGCCAAAGCTGTTTTCTGCCATGAAATCAGGGGGTGTAGAGTTGTTTTCTGCCATGAAATCAGGGGGTGTAGAGTTGTTTTCTGCCATGAAATCAGGGGGTGTAGAGCTGTTTGCTGCCATGCAAATCGGGGGGGCGAGGTAAACAAGCTTCACAAAGCGGGATTCAGTGAACTGGTAAAGAGTCAAACAGCTAATTTTGACATAAATGCCTTATTTATATGCTTATTTTTCGCTAATTTTAATTGTAAAGCATATAAATAATTGAAACGGGCGATTTTTATATGTGCCAGCGAGAAAAAAGTCAATCATTTCAACGGATTTACACGGATAAAATATTGTAAATCGGAAGAATTGGCTGTGTGGAGCATTAGAAATTGGAAAAATGCGCATATAAAAACACGAGTTCTGTAGATTTTATTACAAGACGGTAGAATGGCAGGTCAGTTTTCAGGCATGACAAGGAGAAACATTGAAAAATCGGCGTTTATCGAGAGGCTTCCGTTCGCAAAATTCAAATTTGTCGGGATGAACGTTGGAACATAATATCGGAATACAACGTAGACCGACAAATCGTGACTTCACACGCGGTTTCGCCGCTTTGCGCAGGATCACGGATTGCATGGCAAGCTGTTTCAGAGATTGTATTGGAGGTAGATAAGTGAAAATCATTAATTTAACGGTGACAAGGGGGCACGTGGTGCTTTGGCTTGAAAATGGCCGGTATGTATTTATGGACGGGGAGCTAGCCATGGGACAAACTTTCTACGTGACCCGCGGACGGGATTGGTACTGGGTAGGCAAGCCGGCCGAGAAGTTCCAATTTCTTGAAAGCATGAATGTTTTGGGAACTGTATCCGCAGCGGAAAAAACGCAAGTGACCGCTGCCGTGGAGCAATTTAATAAAGAGAACGATTTCCGGATCCTTTTTGATTAATGGCCTCGTAAGTGAAAAAATATTCGAAAAAGTAGTTTGTATGCAGACAAAACTGCATAAATATACATCAAAACAAGAATATTTTGCATAAAACTAAAAAAGTACTGGACTTTTATGCAAAAAGTGATATAGTATTCTCTAGGCGCCGTTAAAGGATGCCTTTCTTTTGTATTTTAAAAAGTGAGGATATTATGAAAAAGTACGAAATCAAACCCATGACAATTGATGATTATGAGGGATTGCATGCGCTGTGGATGACGATCCACGGTTTTGGGATCCGGAGCATTGATGATTCCAGGGGAGGCGTGGAGCGGTTCCTGAAGAGGAATCCCGAGACCAGCGTTGTAGCCGTTGCAGAGGACGGTTCCATTGTTGGAGGCATCCTTTGCGGACATGACGGAAGGCGCGGATGTCTTTATCACGTTTGCGTGCGGGAGGATTACCGCCGCATGGGGATCGGAAAGGCCATGGTGGTTTATTGCATGAACGCCTTAAAGGCAGAGAATATCAACAAGGTCAGCCTGATCGCCTTTACCAAAAACGACGTGGGAAATGCCTTTTGGAATTGCATCGGCTGGACGAAGAGACTGGACCTGAATTACTATGATTTCACGTTGAATGAGGCTAACATTACCGCGTTCAACAAGTAAGTAACGCGGGTCCGAAACATAGGAGATTTTATGAATTTTTCCAAGTATTTGATGGAGGATTTCCAAAGGGACGTAAATAAGACCATGGCTTCGGTCTGCCGCATCGGCGCGCTTTTGTTGGTCCTTGTGATCGCCTTAAACGCGACGGGAGTCTTTGCCCTGGATGGCAGGGCTTATCCGGTGCTTGTGGCCTGCGTGGCAGTTATGCTGATCCCCACCCTTTATTATGACATTGGTCACTATGACAGCCCGGGAATGAGGTATGTGTTCCTGACCATGACGGTATTGATGTCGGGAATCATGTATACCATGTTTTCCTATCACGTGGTGATCATGCTGATCTTCCCGACGGTCATGAGCTGTCTGTACTGCGACAAGAGGGACGTCATTTACACGGAGGCCATTTCCGTTCCGGTGATCGTCATTGCCCATCTTGGGGCATATTACGTAAGGTACCTTGAGGACGAGCCGCTGCAGACCCTGTACAGGGTAGTGTATTACGGCATGATCCCAAGGATCATCGAGTTTGTCAGCATTGCCGTTCTGTGTTATGGAATTACGGAGAGGATCCAGAAGCTGATCAGGGATCTTGTCCGGAAGAATAATGAGTTGGTATCCAATGAGCAGATGCTGATCGAGTCGTTGACGAAGGTCATTGAGTTACAGTCTAAGGAGACGGGCGGTCACGTCCGAAGGGTGTCTGAGTACACAAAGATCCTTTGTACGGCATGGGGCATGAGCCCGGAGATGGTTTGGATGGTTTCCACCGCCGCCATGATGCATGACGTCGGTAAGCTTTACGTGCCGGTGGAAGTGATGGAGAAGCCGGAGCAGTTGACGGATGATGAATATGAGATCATGAAGCGTCACGTGTACTATGGCGAGAAGATGTTTGAAAACTCCAGCGGCGAGCTGATGGAGATCGCAAAGCTCATTGCCCTGCAGCATCATGAGAGGTATGACGGCAAGGGCTATCTTGGCATTAAGGGCGAGGACATTGATTTCAATGCAAGATGCGTTGCCATTGCGGACGTGTTTGATGCCCTGGTATCCACCAGGCCTTATAAGAAGGCATGGACGCCGGAGGAGGCTAAGCGCCAGATCATTTCTCAGAAGGGAAGGCAGTTTGATCCGGAACTGGTAGACATTTTTGTGGCGCATTTTGATGAGTTCCTGGAGGTCTTCAAGAAGTATCCTGATGCCCAGGAGGAGGTCATTGTAACCAATACGCATTGGAGACGGAGACGTGAGCATTAAAAAGCATGGGAGGAATGGAAGATGAGCATAAAAGAGATCGAGGGCGGCATTACCGCAGCTTTAGGGTTTGAGGCAGCCGGCGTTGAGGCCGGAGTAAAGTATAAGAACAGAAAAGACATGGCACTGGTGTATTCCACGGCGCCCTGTCAGGTAGCGGGAACCTTTACCAGCAACGTGGTGAAGGCGGCTCCCGTACTGTGGGACAAGAAGCTGGTGGAGACTTCCGATTTTGTACAGGCTGTGGTAGTCAATTCCGGCATTGCCAACGCCTGCACGGGTAAGCAGGGCATGGATGCCTGCGAGGCGGAAGCAAAGTGTGCGGGAAAGCTTCTCGGCATTCCTGAGACGGCTGTTCTCATCGGTTCCACCGGAGTCATTGGCATGCAGATGCCCGTGGACCGTCTGGAAGCAGGCATTGAAAAGCTGGTTGCAGCCAAGGCGGGAACGCTGGAGGCAGGGCTTGAGGCGGCAAAGGCCATTATGACCACTGACACCATTCATAAGCAGATCGCGGTGGAGTTTGAGGTAGGCGGCAAGAAGGCCGTCATGGGAGCCATGTGTAAGGGTTCCGGCATGATCCACCCCAACATGTGTACCATGCTGGGCTACGTTTCCACGGACGTAAAGATTTCCAAAGCACTTCTTCAGAAGGCCGTGAGCGCGGCTGTGGTGGATTCCTTTAACATGATCAGCGTAGACGGTGATACCTCCACGAACGATACGCTTCTTGTATTGGCGAACGGTCTTGCAGGTAATGCGGAGATCAGCGCGGAGGGCGCGGATTATGATGCTTTCTGCGAAGCACTGGATTACGTGACCAAGTATCTTGCAAGAAAGATGGCAGGGGATGGCGAGGGTGCCACCTGTCTGTTTGAAACAAAGGTGGTAAATGCGGACACGAAGCAGAATGCAAGGATCCTGGCAAAGTCCGTGATCTGTTCTTCCCTGAGCAAGGCAGCCATCTTTGGACATGATTGTAATTTTGGGCGTTTCCTTTGTGCGTTGGGCTACAGCGGCGTGCAATTCGATCCTGACAAGGTGGATCTGTTCTTTGAGGGAAACGGCAAGCGCATTCAGGTCTTTGGAGACGGTGCGCCTTTAGGCTACAGCGAGGAAGAGGCGACGGAGCTTTTGTCCGCACCGGAGGTGACGGTATACGTGGACATGCATGCGGGAGATCAGGAGGCCACCGCTTGGGGATGCGACCTGAGCTACGATTACGTAAAGATCAACGCGGATTACCGCAGCTAAGAGAGGAGTTTGACATGGAAAAGGACATGGAGCAGGTACTTCAGAAGGCGGAGGTTCTCATTGAGGCGCTTCCCTACATTCAGAAGTTTAACAGAAAGATCATCGTTGTAAAATACGGCGGAAGTGCCATGAGTAATGAGGAGCTGCAGAAGAACGTCATAAAGGACGTAACGCTCCTTAAGCTGGTTGGCTTTAAGCCCATCATTGTTCACGGCGGCGGCAAGGAGATCAGCAAGTGGGTCGGCAAGGTTGGCAAGGAGGCGAAGTTTGTCAACGGCCTTCGCGTAACCGATGCGGAGACCATGGAGATCGCGGAGATGGTGCTTGGCAAGGTGAACAAGCAGCTCGTAACCATGGTGCAGGAGCTTGGCGTTAAGGCAGTGGGGATCAGCGGCAAGGACGGCGGACTCCTTCAGGTAGAGAAGAAGTATTCTGACGGTCAGGACATCGGATTTGTGGGTGACGTTACCAAGGTGGATCCCAAGGTGCTCTATGACATGCTTGAGAAGGATTTCCTTCCCATCGTGGCGCCCATCGGTTTAGATGACCGGTTCCAGACCTATAACATTAACGCAGACGACGCAGCCTGCGCCATTGCAAAGGCCGTTGGTGCGGACAAGCTGGTATTCCTCACGGACGTTGAGGGGCTGTATCGTGACTTTAACGATAAGTCTTCCTTCATTGGCAGGCTTACCGCAACGGAAGCGGACGAGCTGATCAGTGGCGGCTTTATCGGCGGCGGCATGCTTCCGAAGCTTGCAAACTGCACCTCTGCCATCAAGAATGGCGTTAACCGCGTGCATATTCTTGACGGTCGCATCCCTCACTGCCTGCTTCTTGAGATCTTTACCCGCAAGGGCGTTGGCACCGCCATCATTTCCGATGACGAGAACGTGGAGCCGTAAGGGCGGCAAGACCGTATAAGGTTGCCCGTAAGGGCGGCAAGACCCAAGAAGGTTGAGGCGCCGGGGGCGGATTTTTGTTAGGAGGATTCAGACATGAGCATTAAGGTTTTTATAGACGGCAGTGAAGGAACCACGGGACTTCGCATAAACGAGCGCATTTCCGTCAGGGATGACGTGGAGGTACTTACCATTGATCCCGAGCTTCGAAAGGATCCCGCGGAGAGAAAGAAATTGATCAATGCGTCTGACGTGACGTTCCTATGCCTTCCAGATGCGGCGGCCATTGAGGCAGTCAGCCTGATCGATCCGGAAAATACGCACGTTACCATTATCGATGCCTCCACCGCTCACAGGACCAATCCTGAATGGGCTTATGGCTTTCCGGAGCTTGGAAAGGAATTCCGCGACAAGATCAGAAACAGTAAGAGGATCGCGGTTCCCGGGTGTTATGCGTCAGGTTTTATGATGATGGTATATCCGCTCATAAAAATGGGTATCATGGGAACGGATTATCCCGTATGCGTTACGGCGCTTTCCGGCTACAGCGGAGCGGGAAAGAAGGCCATTGCGCTGTATGAATCCCCTGACAAGACGGAGGATCTCTATGCGCCCAGGGAGTATGCCCTTAGCCAGCAGCATAAGCACTTAAAGGAGATGAAGGCCATTTCCGGTCTTGACAGAGAGCCTTTGTTTACGCCGGTGGTGGATGATTATTACAGCGGCATGATCGTGTCCTTCCCCATTTACGCGCACCTTTTGAAAGAGAAGGTGACGCCCGGGGAGTTGCAGAAGAGGTTTGCGGAGTATTATCAAGGCGAGCAGTTTATCAAGGTGATGCCTTTCGGAAGTGAGGCGGAGGGCAACGGGTTCTTTGCGGCAAATGCCATGTCCGGTAAGGACGACGCGCAGATCTACGTTACCGGAAACGAGGACAGGATCCTTGTATCTGCCAGATTTGACAATCTTGGTAAGGGCGCGTCCGGCGCGGCAATGCAGTGCCTGAACGTGATCCTTGGCTGTGATGAGGCAAAGGGACTGGTTCTGTCATAGGCGCTGGCTTATGGTCAGTGCTGACGATCAGCTTTGAAGCGGAGGAGAAAAAGCATGGATATGAAAGCATATATCGAGGAGGCGGAAAGCGTTCTCCTGCATACTTATAATCGTTTCCAGATTGTTCTCGACAAGGGCGAGGGCGTGCATCTGTATGACGCAAACGGCAAGGAATATCTGGATTTTGTGGCAGGCATTGCGGTGTTTGCGCTTGGCTATGGAAACAAGGAATACAATGATGCGTTGAAGGCACAGATCGACAAGCTGATCCATACCTCCAACTATTACTATAACGTACCTGCGGTGGAAGCGGCAAAGAAGCTGAAGGCGGCGTCCGGCATGGACCGCGTATTCTTTACCAACTCCGGTGCGGAGGCCATCGAAGGTGCCATTAAGACGGCACGTAAATATGCCTTTTTAAAGGACGGCAGAACGGATCATGAGATCATTGCCCTGGAGCATTCTTTCCATGGCCGTACCATGGGGGCCCTTTCCGTAACGGGAAATCATAAATATCGCGATCCCTTTGAGCCCATGATCGGAAACATCCGTTTTGCAAAGATGAATGACCTGCAAAGCGTTCTGGATCAGGTAAATGACAAGACCTGCGCCATTCTCATTGAGACCGTGCAGGGCGAGGGCGGCCTTACGCCCGCAACAAAGGAGTTCCTTGAGGGAATCCGCAAGGTCTGCGACGAGAAGGACATTCTCATGATGCTGGATGAGATCCAGTGCGGAATGGGGCGTACCGGCACCATGTTTGCCTGGCAGCGTTACGGCATCAAGCCTGACGTGATGACCTCTGCAAAGGCTCTGTCCTGCGGCGTGCCCATGGGTGCGTTCATGATGACGGAGAAGGTTGGTCAGCATTCCCTGGTGGCCGGAGATCACGGCACCACGTATGGCGGTAATCCCCTGGCCTGCGCAGCTACCAATGCAGTATTTGAACAGTATGAAAAGCTTGGCGTTTTAGACAACGTAAACCGCGTGGCGCCTTATCTTGAAAAGAAGCTGACGGAGCTGATGAGCCGTCACGCCTGCATTAAGGAGCATCGCGGCGTCGGCCTGATGCAGGGACTTTTATTCGAACAGCCCGTGGGCCCCATCATCAATCGTGCCCTGGAGAAGGGACTGCTGCTCATCAACGCAGGCCCCAACATCATTCGTTTTGTTCCCGCCCTTGTGATCAAGGAGGAGCACGTGGATCAAATGATCGAAATTTTGGAGAAGTGTATCGAGGACTAGTGCATGCATATTAAGAGAAGATTGATTTCCGTTCTTCTGACCGTTGCCATGACGGCGGGCGTGATCTTTGCCGGCAAGGGAGAGATTACCTTTGACAAGCCGGATCCGGAAGAGGAGGAAAGCGTCTGGACCAGCAGGAAAGAGACCATCAGTCCTTCGATGACGATGCCTTCAAGAAGACAGA
>ONSO01000077.1 GCA_900320485.1 uncultured Lachnospiraceae bacterium
AGGAGCTGGCGGAGAACGTGGAGGTGCCGCTGACGGAGACGGAATCGGGGACCTTAATGGGATTCGCTCCAAACTGGATTACATAGAGGATCTTGGATTCAATGCGATATGGCTGACGCCTGTTCATCCGTCCTCGACGTATCACAAGTATGATGTGGATGACTATTACGCGATCGATCCGGCCTTTGGCACAATGGAGGACTATGAGGCTTTACTCAAAGAGTGCCATGAGCGGGGCATCCGCGTGTATATGGATCTTGTTCTTAATCACACGTCGGAAGACAATGCATGGTTTAAGGCAGCGTCGGATTATCTGCACGAACTGTCCTCCGGAGCAGAGCCGGACGTTTCAGAGTGCAAGTACTTCGATTACTACAACTTCAGCAGAGAGTCTTCCGGCGGCTATGCGCCTCTTGATGGCACTGACTGGTACTACGAGGCGAGGTTCTGGTCTGAAATGCCGGACCTGAACCTTTCGAGCGAGGCTGTGAGAGGTGAAATCCGCGATATTCTGGCCTTTTGGCTGGGGAAGGGTGTTGACGGTTTTCGGCTGGATGCGGTGACCTACTATATTTACGCAGATCCGGAAGCAAATGTCGAATTCCTTCGATTCCTCACGGAAGCCGGACGCAGCATTCGTCCCGACTGTTATTTCGTCGGAGAGGCATGGACGGACCGGAACACGATCGCGCAGCTTTTTGCCAGCGGAATTGATTCGCTGTTCGATTTCCCGTTCAGCGGGAACGAAGGGTTCATTGCCAATATCATTAACGGAACTTACAAGGCGTCGGACTACGTGAAAGGAATGCTGCTGGCGCAGGAAGCATACAGCAGCGCGAACCCGGATTATGTGGACGCGCCGTTCTACACGAATCACGATATGGGCAGGAGCGCGGGCTATTATGCCGCCGATGACGGTCCTGTCACGAAAATGGCTTATGCGATGAGCCTGTTCATGACCGGCAATTCATTTGTCTATTACGGCGAGGAGATCGGCATGAAGGGAGCCGGCAAAGATGAAAACAAGCGTGCGCCGATGTACTGGAGCGACGATCCGGATGACCCGGACATGTGCGCGGGACCGCCGGATATGGATGAATTTCCCATGAAGTTCCCTTCAGCCGCGGAGCAGATGAAGGACAATCTGTCGCTTCTGACTTGGTTCCGGGAGGTCATCCGCGTGAGGAATGCATTTCCTGCAATCGCAAGGGGTACGACAGAGGGGGTGGATTCTCTCAGCGACGGCAATGTGGCGGCGTTCATGAGAAGAGACCCGGAAAACGGCGATCTGCTTATCGTGATGAACCTTCGCTCGGATACGGCGGTGAAGGAGATGACGGGGGTCGTCTCCGATGCTGACGGGGCGGACAGTACCGGCGCTGAAAGTTCTCTTACGCTGGCAGCGGTGCTGAACACCGGTGCGGAAGACATCACGTATGAGCAGGGCGTGCTGACGCTGCCCGGCTACAGCATTGCGGTGTTTACTTTGAACGACATACAATAAAATTAGTGCAGCACTGAGGAAATGAGGGCTGTCGCATTAAGGCGCGCAACCACTATATATGGCAGATGTTATTTGCAAATGTCTGCCATATGTAGTGGTGACACCGTCTAATGCGACAGTCCCATTTTAAGTGTTATATCCTTGTGATTGAAAACTGAATACCCCTATCCTTTCACGGAATTTAGCTTTGTCAAATTGCTCTATTGTACCTTGGCTTTTTCAGTTCAAGTTTAACCCCTTCTCACTGTTGCGTGTCATAAACTTCCTCTTGTACCATGCTTCTCGCTTCTGCGCCAAATTCCTATCATTCGCATCGCTCCCTGTTCTCGGAAGTGTTTCAAGTATAGTAAACTGAAGTTTCCTAAATCTTCCTGGATGCTTATTTAAATGCTCTTTTAGTTTTTTGTTCCCGCCAGTTCCGTTAGTACTAAGGTATTTTTTCCATCTTCCCCATATACCATCTTCTCCATAAGCAGAACCAATATATTGACTGTAGTCTATAGTGTCTATAATAAGATATACGCCATTCACCATCGAAAGGGCAAGATAAAGGTCGCTATATATGTCTTCATGTCCGATGTATTTTTCGAGATCCGAAAAACTCCATATTATGTTTTCATATCCTTCAAAAGCTCGGCTACTTATACTAACAACCGGCTTCTTTGCAATCGTATCCCATTTTACATGAACAATGTTTTTTGTTCCTCCATAATCAATAACTAGCCTGTCTTGCAGATCACCCAAAATATCCAATTTTTCAAGGTTATAGTAATAATCCTTCAAAAACAAGGAAGTTCAGGAATGACATAAGCAGACGTGAAAACATGGACTATGATCCCGAATCAGACAGCTACATATGTAGACATGGTAAACAGCTCACTGCAGTATCCAAGAGAACCCAAAAAACAGCAACTGGATATCAGCGGGAAGTGACTATATATGAGTGCAATAGTTGTGATAGCTGTCCTTACAAGAAAGACTGCATTAAAGGAAATAACTGCAAGACAGCGTTTGAAGATAGGAACAAGAGGCTTTCCGTTTCAAGAAAAATGGAAGAAAAACGAGCAGAATGTCTTGAACGAATAACCAGCGATTACGGAACTCAGCTGAGAATGAACCGCAGTATTCAGGCGGAAGGATCATTCGCAAATGTGAAAGAAGACATGAACTTCAGAAGATATCTGTATCGCGGAAAAGAAAATGTTCTTGCGCAGAGCATACTTTTGGCAATCGGCTATGACATAAATAAGCTGCATCACAAGATTGCTTCTGAGCGAACTGGAACACATCTGTTTGAATTGAAAAAGCCTCATAATTTTTGATACTTCAAAATAGAAAAGGCAATGTTGCCCCGATTAGTACATCGGCTTATTAAAGTACACTATTTTTGGCAACAGAAAAGATATCCGCTCATCAAATCCACCATTCATGGTAAGAAAAAGGGGCCTCGCCCAGATGATTTAATCATCTAAAGCGACAGCCCCGTTCGAATGTATGTAAGAGGGATGGGAACGCGAGAACGAAGCGAAAAGCGCGGTCCCTTTTGTTTGGCATGTTATGGTATGACGGACTCAGGGAGCTTTGCCTTGTCGTCAATATAGTAATCACAAGTGATCTTTCTCGAATTGCTGCCATACATTTCTATGACTTCAGGAAGGTTGTCGTTGACTGCGTCAAATTCCAAGTGCTGGTCCCGGCACCAGTCAACTGCTTTGTCCAATGCCTCGCCTGCGCGGCATGTCCAAAGGATCAGCTTGTTCCCTTGGTTTTTCCATGACCGCAGGTATTCAATTAACTGTATGTTTGGTTCACCGAGCTCTGGCCACTTGCTGAAGCACAGGGTACCGTCTAAATCCACCGCCATAATTTTATAATCCATTACCCAATGCTCCTTTCTTTTTCTGCCAGGGCTGTGTAGGAAGCAAGCTGATCTCCGCCCTGAAGGGGAAACACGTCTGTCACGATGCGATTGAAGTATGCCGAGATGCGATATGCCATTCCGAGTGAGAGGTTTTGTTCGCCGTTTTCAATTTTACTTAGCGCCCTCCTGCTGATTCCGAGGTCTTCCGACATCCTGAATTGGCTGACTCCAATTTCCTTTCTTAAGTTGTATACCTCGTTGGTGTATATCATTTCCTTCATCTGCGTCACCCCTTTCGCTTTAATTTGAGTTTGGCTTAGGATCAGTTAGGGGACCCTTCGCTTTACACCCTAATTATGCGCCCGGAGCATGTCCAATAATCTACCCTCAATATGAAAGCCTTCCAAAAATCTTAAAGGCGCTGAATTCACTGATCGGAATTGGCTTGTATTTTGCGTTCAGGGACACAAGGAAGGTTCCCGTCTTCTTTTTGACCAGCTTCTTAAAGTAGGTCATGCCGTCTAGGAAGAAGAGGCCGATCTCGCCGTCTTCCACTGCGTCGGTCTTTTCGATCCACACGAGGGATCCGTTCTTAAAGCGGGGCTCCATGCTGTCGCCGTCAAGGTAAACGCCAAAGCTTGCCTTTTCAGGAACGGGATCGCTTATTTCGACTTCCTCAAAGTTTTCTTCGTCGAGGAAGTTGCCGGTGCCGGCGGAAGTGGAAGTAAGTGCAATCTTCATTACGCGGGGCGTAAACGAAAGGATCTTTGTTTCCGTCTTTTTGTAATCGTCGGACAGCTCCAGCAGTTTCACGTATTCAAGAGCTTTTTGAATCCCCAGTTCGTTTAGGTTACGGAAGGGATCCGAGGGGTTTTCGCCGATGAATTCCCCGTACACGTCTTGAATTCCCAAAATCTCGCAAAGGGCGAGAAACGCGTCGGCGTGCGGGGAGCTTTTTCCCTTTTCCCATGCGCTGACGGCGGCCGGCAAAACGTGAACGCCGTATTTTTCAAGCAGGACGGTAAGTTCTGCCTGGGAGATTTTTTTGTCTTTTCTGTAGGTGGAAATCACTGTTCCGATTTGTTTCATGTTTCCTCTTTTCCTGCCCGAGGGCAACTGGTGAGTTTTGAAGTTACGTCTCCGTATGGTAACTATATCACCTTTCGAGAGAAAACACAACAAAAATCAAAATAGATTTGAAAAATGGGAACAATAGTAGCCTTGACATCAAAATGAATTTGATTTATATTTGGGCTGTGAGCAGGACGAGCGAACTGAGAAGACCAGGGAACGGAGGGGAGGGTGAGCCGATGGGCAGGACGATATTGCATTCAGACTGCAACTGTTTTTATGCTTCGGTGGAGCTTTTGCACCATCCCGAACTGCGAGGAAAGCCCGTTGCGGTCGGCGGTGATCCGGAGGCAAGGCACGGGATCGTCCTTACCGCTTCCTACGAGGCAAAGCGAAAGGGCGTAAAGACCGGCATGGCGCTCTGGCAGGCGAGGCAGGCATGCCCCGACGTAATCTTCCTTCCGCCGAGGATGGACCTGTACCTTCGGTTTTCAAGGATGGCCGGGGAGATCTATTCCGAATACACGGACCTCGTGGAACCGTTTGGAATCGACGAGTCCTGGCTGGACGTAACCGCAAGCGCTTCCGTAAAGGGAGACGGCATGACGATCGCAAGGGAGATCAGTGACCGGATTAAGCGTGAGCTTGGCATTACCGTAAGCATCGGCGTGTCGTTTAACAAGATCCTGGCAAAGCTGGGATCGGACTACAAGAAGCCGGACGCGATCACGGGCATGCGTGAATGGGAGTTTAAGGAAAAGGCCTGGCCGCTTCCCGCGTCCGACCTGCTGTATGTCGGGAGAAGTACGACGGCAAAGCTGTACAGGCTGGGGATACTTACGATAGGAGACCTGGCGAACGCGCCGGAGGAGCTGCTTCGGTCTCATATGGGAAAGATGGGAACCATCCTATGGACGTTTGCAAACGGCTGGGATGATTCGCCGGTAAAGGCTGAGAACGTGCACGCGCCGATCAAGTCCATCGGAAATTCCACCACGACCCCGAGGGACCTTGAGACGAACCTGGACGTAAAGATCATCCTTTACCTTCTTGCGGAAAGTGTCGGAAAAAAGCTTCGGGAGAATGGGTTTCGATGCCGCGTGGTGGAGATCAGCGTGAGGGATAACGACCTCTTTTGTTTTACGAGGCAACACAAGATCGATCATGCGACGAACGTGACGGGAGAGATTGCTGAGGAAGCCTATCGGATATTCCTTGAAAGCTATGACTGGCAAAAGCCGATAAGGAGCGTCGGAATTCGCGGGGCGGACCTCGTGAATGACAACTACTGGGAGCAACTGGATCTTTTTTCAAGCGTGGAACGCAGGGAAAAGCAGATGAAAATGGATGCGGCGATAGACGAGGTGCGACGGCGCTTCGGGTTCTTCGCGGTGCAAAGGGGACTCATGCACTGCGACAAGCCCTTGTCCCGCTTAAACGCAAGGGAAGAACACACGGTGCATCCGCACGGATATTTTGGATAAAGGGAGGAAATCGAATGGGCAGGGAAAAAGAGGAAGAAAACGAATAACGAAAAGGCATTTGCCTAAAGGACAGGGAAAGGCTGACAAACAAGGAACAGATGATTTTGGAAGGAATTTCATCATATCAGAAGATTTACGGTTTTGCCCCCACGGTCAGGGAATTGTGCGGAATCGGGGGATTGTCGTCACCGTCAACGATTCTGTCACATCTTAGGTCACTGGAGAAAAAGGGATACGTCATGAGAAGAGATTCCTGTCCGAGGGCTATGACGATTTTGTGAGGGGAGGGGATTGCGGTGGACGCAGCAAAGGTTTACGTGGAAGTAAGGGCCACGTTTTCAAAGGAAGGAAAACTTACGCCGACGAGCATCGTCTGGAAGGACGGAACGGAGTATGTGATCCAGCGCGTGAAGGACGTGCGCAAGGCGGCAAGCTTAAAGGCTGGAGGAGCCGGCCTTCGGTATACCTGCATCATTTCTGGCAGGGAAAGCCATCTGTATTACGAAGACAATAACATGTGGTTTGTGGAATGCAGGCAAAACGCCTGACGTAAATTGATTGATCAGCAACGGAAGGGGGACCTGCCGCGCTAACCTTCGGCGCGTCACGGAACTGGCCGGTCCCAAACTGTAATGCGCCGATGGCACTTATTTTCCCGGGTGTCGGCGGAAGAAAACCAACTTATCAAATTCTGAGGATAGTTTATTGGAGTGAGAGTCATTGAACGAAAGATATAGTCAAACAAGGGAAATTAGAAAGAGGGAATTACACATATGCTGTCCCGTGTGCGGGAAGCATCGGTTTAACATGGAGGAAGGAAAGACTTCCTTTCAGTGTGACAAATGTGGGGCTTACGTGGCGGCGATCGTGAAGGACGGCAAGGCGATCGTATACGAGGACGAGCCCAGCCTGCATGAAAACGTCTGGCCCGTAAAGATGAAAAGCAGGGCGGCGGCAGGTACCGCGTATTAGAAGAATCGACAACTGAATATGGTGAGACGGCGGACAAGCTGGCAGATCAGGCAGGATTCCCGGGATGGGTGGAATTCGAAAACCTCCAGAGCCGCCCCGACCGTCAATAGTTCGCATGGAACTGGAAACAATGACGTTAGGAGTCTGCGAAACGATTTGGATCAATTGTAAAAGACATTTTATGCCTTTCGGTTGGTCTGCGTTTCGCAGGCTTCTTTTTGTGCGCGCTTTGGTCCTTTTCGTTTCGGACTCCGGGAAGGAGACAAAATGAAGGGAACCGTAAACGAAACGATGGGAATGAGGATTAAGAAAAGACGAGCCGTGCTTGCAATGTCGCAGGACGATTTGGCTGAGGTCATGAACGTTCCCAAGACGACCATATCTTCTTATGAAAACGACAGGATTGACATAAAGGGGAGCGTGATCATCGAACTGGCAAGGAGCCTCGGAACCACGCCCGACTACTTGCTGCTTGGACGGGATAATGAGAATGTCACGGATCCATATTTGGAAAAAATGATGAGCCTGCTTCAAAGGCTAAAGGATGAAAAGGCCAGGGAGTTATTGGCAGTTCAGGTGAGCGCGCTCGTTAACGGGGTACGGTGAGCTCGTACCCTTGGGTACGAGCTTTGGATATCGAAAATGAGGTATGGCATATTTATAATGAACTCATCAGAAAGAAACAAGGAAATGCAAATTGCGCAAGGAGAAATGCGACATGAGAATGAAGACGGAAGGCCTGGAGGCTTATGCAAGTTTTGATGCGACGAAAAGGATATGGTTTTTGTGTGAGAACTATACCGTCATGGAGCCGATGATCAGAAACTTTAGGGAAAGGCTGATTGATGAGGTTGCTGATCAGAAGTATGACAGTCATCACGCTAAGGACGAGGAGTTAGGCGTGCGAATTCAGGTGGCGTTCTGCAGGCAAAACGATCCGACGTATAATCAGGCCGTAAATCGGAATGAGATTGCCAAGGCCATAGACGATGGATATCTGGACGAGTGTTTTTTTGAAGGCACGTCAAATCGTGAGGAACTGATCAGAAAGGTATCCAGCTATCACTTCGCGAAACGGGAATACGGTCAGCTTTCAAAGGCGCTTAAGGAAATGAAACCCAAGGACCGTGCGGTCATCCTTCCATTCATGCGAAAGGAGAAGAGCATTTATGACCTTGCGGAGGACATGCAGATAACTTACAAGGCCGTTCAGAAAAAACTTAAACGGATAAAGAATAAACTTGAGGAAAGCGTCGTGGTTTGACGGAAGGGAGGTTTAGCGATGGAAGAAACGGGCAGAAAGAAAAAGTTTGTAAGATACAAGGAAGGAGCCGAGATTTATTCCATGTGTCAAACGAAGTTCGAGAGAATGGCACGTGATGCAAAGGCAATTTACAAATTGGACAAGCTGGTACTTGTAAACACGGAGATTTTTGACAGGTATTTGGAAACGTTCAGGTTGGTTGAATAGTTATTTGAAAGAAGGTCTTGCGTTTTTGTCATACATAAAGTATTATTATGGTATGTGCAAGGAGGTGTAGGACTTGGCGGAGAAAGGAAAAGCAACGGGGAGACCCAAAAGTGACAACCCAAGAAGAAATCCGATAACAGTTCGATTAACGGATGAAGAGCTTTCAATGCTTAAGAAATATGCCGAAAAGCATTCCGTGACAATGACGCAGGTTATTTTGGGCGGCATTAGAAAGTGCTGTTCGGAGTAATCAAGAATTAGGCCTTCTTTCTTTTATATTAAGGAAGGAGGTTACAATGGCTGTTTCAAGAAAGGACGACAAAGGCAGGGCACTAAGGAAAGGTGAAAGCTTTCGACCTTCGGACGGAAGATATGTTTTTTCCTATACGGACGCGTATCACATCAGACACTTCATATACTCAAGTGACTTAGCCAAGCTTAGGGAAAAGGAGGACATCCTTAAGAGGGATCAGTTGGATGGAATTGACTCTTACCTGGCGGGCAGAATAACCTTAAACGAAATGTTTGACAGATACATTTCCTTAAAGACAAATCTGAGAAGAACGACCAAAACAAATTACATCTACATGTATAACAAGTTTGTCAGGCCAAAGTTCGGTACAAGAATCCTCGGAGAGATTAGGTACACTGACGTGAGGGCATTTTACAAGCACCTGATCGTTGACGGAGGGATGCAGGCCAATACGGCTTCCACAATTCACGGCGTGTTGTATCCGACTTTTCAGATGGCGGTCAGGGATGACATTATCAGAAAAAATCCGACTGCGGGAGTTCTTCGCGAGATTGGTGACGAGGTAGGAAAGAATAAGGGCATCAGACATGCGCTGACGGTCGAACAGCAGACTGCATTCATGAAATTCATCAAGGGACATCCAGTGTATGATCATTGGTGGACGGTTTTCACCGTGTTGCTTGGGACGGGGTTAAGGTGTGGTGAATTCATTGGACTGCGCTGGCAGGACATTGACATGGAAAAGCGAATGATCAATGTCAATCATGCATTGGTAAGGGTTAGCGTTAAGCCCGGTGACAGGGCAAGAAGGTTAGGCGTGTCCCTTCCAAAGACGGAGGCTGGAATTCGTACCATTCCCATGATGGAGCAGGTACTCGAAGCTTTTAAGGAAGAATATGAAAGGCAGTCCGACATTGGATTTAATAAAACCGTGATTGAGGGAATGTCTGGATTTATCTTTCAAAATTCATATGGTAAAGTAATGTGTGAACAAAACATCAATTCCGCCATCAGCCGCATCACGGAAGAATATAACCATGTGGAAAACGTTCGCGCAGCGAAGGAAAAAAGGGAGCCGGTTTATCTGCCACATTTTTCATGTCACCATCTTAGACATACTTTTTGTACCCGCTTATGCGAAAACGAGCAGAATCTTAAAGTAATTCAAAGCATCATGGGTCATGCGAACATTAAAACGACAATGGACATCTATGCGGAGGCAACGGATAGTAAAAAGCAGGAGTCCATCGACAAGTTATCTGACATTTGGAAGGATTTTTGAGGGCGACATAGTTGTTTATATACTGATTAGCACACGAAAATCCGCAATTGCATACAAAGTGCATACAAATGGATACTTAATAATACTCTATGGTATCTTGGACACTAACCGACAAGAAGGATTAAAATACTGTTTTATAAGGGATGCTATGCTTGGATGATTTCCTGACTAGGGATTTGGCAATCATGCCTTACGTACAGGATTAATCCTAAAGTAAAACGGGCGGGTCACCGAAAGGTGGCCCGCTTTTTGTATTTTGAAGTCAGAGACGGGGATGGTACGGATCAGGAGAACGGAAATCTGCAAATTGCCCAAAAACCCACCTCTGAATTTATATAATTTATACAAACGGCATATTGCTCTTGAAGTCCTTGTGAGTTATACTTTCGAGGAAAAGAAAAAAGAAATGAAAGCGTTCAAGCGAAGGTTGAACGCAAGGAGGAAAGAGCATTGAAGAAACTAGTTAAAGCAGTATTGATCGGTACGATCGCGTTGTCACTGGCAGCGTGTGGTGAGAAGGATGGCGTAAATTCCGAGGATTCCGCGAGCGCCGTGGAAGGGCAGTCCATTTCGACTGAGAATGGCGGGGAGCAGGCAACTGACGCGCAGCCTTCTGAGGCAGGGGAGGCAACTGAATTGCAGTCTTCTGAGGCGGAGCAGGTATCTGCTGCTGATGCTCCCGAGGCTGAGGAGGCAACCGCACCTGACTACTCCGGAACTTTCGTCGAGCCCGTGGCCGGAAGATGCACCATTACCATTGAAGCGCTTGGAAATAATAATTATACGGTGAACGTTCATTGGGGCAGCAGTGCATTTGAGTCCGCTAACTGGGAGATGAACGCAACTTATTATGAGTCCACCGGCCTTTTGGAGTATACGGGCGGAAAATATTTCGTACGCACCTATTCTGACGAGGAGACTTATGAGGATGACGTGAAGTATGAGGATGGCGCCGGCGAGTTCTGGTTCGAGGAGGACGGAAAGCTTGGCTGGAGAAGCGCAAACAGCGACGTTGACGGCATCACCGGCGAGACGCTCTTCGAGAAGGTAGAGATCGTAGAGTAATAAACTTAGGCGGTTGATAATTTACGAACACTTAAGATCTGAGATACGGGCAAGGGATAATCCTTTGCCCGTGTTTTGATTGACGAAAAGTGCCCTTCGTGATAAAGTAGAGAGTGGTAGAGTTTTTTCAAAGGAGCGTTATTATGGCTGACAAAAAGATTAAATTTCATTTGCCGGGGCTGAGCTTTAACTTTCCCCTGAACATGCTTGTGGTGGATCTGTTAAAGACGAAACCGGAGTTTTTCCACGAGGGCGTGGAGATTGGATCTTTTTTTGGTGAGTTCCCGACTTCCCTTTGGAATGGCGGGCGCTTTAGCTATGGCGTGCAGTGTCCTGAGGACATGGTGCGTTATGCGGTGAAGAGCATTAACGACCTTGGGATCCCCGTTCGTTACACCTTTACGAACCCCATTATTTTCGAGGAGGATCTTGCGGATCCTTATTGTAACTTTTGCATGCAGGTGGGCGACAATGGCATGAATGAGGTCATGATCCTGTCTCCCATTTTGGAAAAATACATTCGCGAGAAGTACCCAAGCTATAAGCATAACAGCTCGACTTGTAAGGAGATCAAGGACATTGACAAGCTGAATGAGGAACTGAAGAAGGATTATTATCTTGTGGTGCTGGATCAGAATCTGAACCGCGACTTTGATTTTATTGATAAGATCGAGGACAAGGGCAGGATCGAGCTTTTGGGAACGCGTGACCTGATATCTTCAAACAGCAGACTTATAGGTGTAATGATCGTAGTATTCGGTGTGATCATTACGTTCACAGCCGCGAAGATAAAAAGAAAGCAGCAG
>ONSO01000076.1 GCA_900320485.1 uncultured Lachnospiraceae bacterium
GATAACCTTGAGATATTTGGGTTTTCGGGGGTTTAGTTCGATCTTTTCCCGGATGTGACGTACGTGTACCGCCACGGTATTGTCCACGTCCACGGCCTGCATTTTCCAAATGTCCTCGTAAATCTGAGGGATGGAAAGCACCTTTCCCTTCTCCATCACAAGCAGTCTCAAAATCTGATATTCAATGGGCGTGAGGCGGACTTCCCTTCCATCCACGGTGACCTTTCTTTGCGCGTCATCTATCTCCAGGCCGTCTACGCGGTAAATCTGGTTTACATTCCTGCAAAACTGCGTGAGCTGCAGGTATCTTCTAAGCTGGGCTTTGATCCGTGCCATGATCACTAAGGGATTGTCATCAGCGCTGACGTAATCATCCGCTCCCATGCTAAGGGCTGCCACCTTTGCCGTCTCATGCATCTGCCTTGAGACAACAACAATGGGCATTCTGCAGTTTTTACGCAGGTTTGCAATAAGAAGCAGGCCTTCTCCCCACCCCTCCTCTTCCACCAGGATGTCTAAAAGAACCAGCTGAACTTCCTTGCGCTCCACGTCAAGCATTAATTTTTCCCTGGACTTTTCCAGCACAATGGAAATCTGTTCCCCTTTACATAAAAATTCTAACTTCTCCGCGATCCCCGTGACGTTGCTGTAAACTGCTATCTTCTGCACTGTATCCCTCTCCTTTCTCCGAGCATCCTTCCGCCATCTATGTCAAGTTTGTCATAAATTTAAACAAAAATTTTGCCTTCCAAAAGATAAGACGATTTTTGGAAGGCAAACGTTACTTTTTTCTTCAATTTTTTTTTGTTTTTTTCAAATTTATTTTTTTTAGGGTTCTGAGTGCTCTTTGGTGACGGTTTCCTGACCCATGCGATCTGCAAGCTTTTCTTCAGTCCTCTTTTCTTCCTCCAGTTCCACGTTGCGGATCATTTGCAGGTCCTGCGGCGTAAACCGTCTGAAATGGTTTACCCCTGCGGCAAGAAGCTGCACGGACTGGCTTAAGGTTTCAAAAACGCCTCCCTCATAAAGTGAAAAGGCGATCAGGCCCACGGGAATTGCAATGATCATTCCTGCCACGCCTCCAAACTGATATCCAAAATACAGAAGAAACAGCGTGGGGATCGGCGAAATTCCGATGGAATCTCCTACGATCTTCGGCTGTATGATCTGGCGTACCAGTTGCCCTACGCCCCATACGATCAAAAGGCCAATGGCCATGCGGTAATCGCCGCCGATGACCTTTAAGATGGCCCAGGGCACCATGATGGTTCCCGTTCCAAAGATCGGCAGGAAGTCCATAAACGCGATGCCAAGGGCAATGAGAAATACGTATTTCACCTGCAGGATCCACAGTCCGATCACCAAAAGCAGATAAACCCAGATCTCAATCTTAAGCTGTGCCACCACGTACCCGCCCACGGCCCGGATCAGGCTCTGCTTTACCAGCTGGTACTTTTCCTGAATGGATTTCGGCACGTGCTTGCGGCACCACCCGTTCACGTATTCCCTGTCAGCCACAAAGAAATAGGCGGACAACAGAGATATGATGACGCCGATGATGAGCGTCGGAAGATACTTTGCAAAATTCCCCACGGCACTGATGGTCGGCGTTCCGATCTTTCCCAAAATGCCTCCCAGGGAATTCTTCAGCTGAGTGATGACCCCGTCAAGATTCTCCCGGATGGCAAGGGGAAGGCTTTGATAAGAACGCTCCACGCGGTTTCCAAAATCATAGAGGTCCTGTTGCATTCCCGCCCACAGTTCCGGGAAAGACTGGACAAATCCGATGCCTTCCCGAAGCAAAATGGAAAGCAGTCCGTAAAGTGCAAATACGATCAGCGCGATGACGGCAATGATCACAAAGGCTGAGCCGGCACGGCGCTTTAACCTAAACTTCTTTTCAAAAAAGGTTACCGGGCCTCCCGCCATCCAGGCGATCACCCAGCCCACGATAAAAGGTGCAAAAAAAGCCAGAAGCTTCGGAAGCAGAAAAATGACAAACAGAAGAACCGCAATGGCAACCACGATATTCACAACGGCCTTGCAATACTTCCTCATTTTCTCCTCCAAAAACTTCCGGCCTCTCAGGCTTTTTTTCCCGGCGTCTCAGGCTTTTTTCCCTGCAACTCAGGCATCTTCGCCCGGCGCCTCTAAGGCTTCTTCGCCAAGCAGCTCGTCCAACAAGGCATAAATCTCGTCCCGCCCCTGCTTTGTCTGGGCGGAAAAAGGGATCACGACGGTGTCCTTCGATGCCTTTAATCCTTCCTTGATCAGCTTTACCTGCTTTGCGATCTGGCTCCGGCCAATCTTGTCCAGCTTTGTGGCAATGATGACGGGCAAAAATCCCATTTCCCGAACCCAATCATACATGAGCCTGTCATTTTCAGACGGGTCATGGCGAATGTCCACCAGCAGGAACACAAGCTTCAGCTGCTTGGATCTCTTCAAGTAATTCTCAATCATCTTGCCCCATTTTGCCTTGATCTCCTGGCTGACCTTTGCATAGCCGTAACCCGGCAGGTCCACAAAATAAAGGGCATCGTTTACATTATAATAGTTGATGGTCTGGGTCTTTCCGGGCTGTGCGCTGGTCCTGGCCAGGGATTTCCTGTTCATCAGGGCATTGATGAGGGAACTCTTTCCCACGTTGCTCTTTCCCGCGAAAGCCACCTCCGGATGCTCGTTCTCCGGGAGCTTGCTGGTAATGCCGCAAACCGTCTCAAGGGCGACGTTTTTGATCACCATGGCATTTCCTCCTTACTTTCCGGAGACCATTTTCTTTTCCCTTCGGATGATGGTGGGCTTTTTGGTCCCGTCCACGGCTTCCTTCGTAATAATGCAGCGTCCGATGGTCTCGTCGGAAGGGATCTCGTACATGGTATCCATCATCACGTTCTCCAAAATGGAGCGCAATCCCCTGGCGCCGGTCTTTCTCTCGAATGCCTTCTCCGCAATCTCATCCACCGCATCATCCTCGAAGGACAGCTTTACTTCGTCCATCTCAAAGAGCTTCTGATATTGCTTGATCAAAGCATTCTTGGGCTCCTTGAGGATACGGATGAGTGCCTCCTTGTCCAGTCCGCGCAGGGAAACGTTGATGGGCACGCGTCCCACAAACTCGGGGATCAATCCAAACTTCGTCAGGTCCTGAGGTACCACTTCCTGCAGCAGGTCACTGATCTCCTTATTGCTCTTCTGGGTTCCTTCGGTATTAAAGCCGATGGACTTGCGGTCCAGTCTGGCTTCCACGATCTTCTCAAGGCCGTCAAAGGCGCCGCCACAGATAAACAGAATATTGGTGGTGTCGATCTGGATCAATTCCTGATGAGGATGCTTTCTTCCACCCTGAGGCGGTACGCTGGCCACGGTTCCCTCGATGATCTTCAAAAGAGCCTGCTGTACGCCCTCGCCGGATACGTCTCTGGTAATGGAAACGTTCTCACTCTTTTTCGTGATCTTATCGATCTCATCAATGTATACAATGCCATACTGGGCACGCTCCACGTCGTAATCTGCAGCCTGGATCAGTTTCAGGAGAATGTTCTCCACGTCCTCACCCACGTAGCCTGCCTCCGTCAGCGTCGTTGCATCCGCAATGGCAAAAGGCACGCCTATGATCTTTGCCAGCGTCTGGGCAAGATAGGTCTTGCCGGAACCCGTAGGCCCGATCATAATGATGTTGCTCTTTTGAAGCTCCACGTCCCCGACGGTCTTCGGGGCCGTAACTCTCTTGTAATGATTGTAGACTGCAACGGACAATACCTTCTTTGCATTCTCCTGCCCGATCACGTAATCATCCAGAAACTTCTTGATCTCCTTTGGCTTCAGGAGATTAATGTCCATATGCTCCTGTGAGGGGATCTCCTCGTCCTCGAGCTCCTCCTCCAGAATCTCTTCGCAAATATCCACGCACTCGTCGCAGATGTAAACGCCAGCCGGTCCCGCGATCAGCTTGCGGACCTGCCCCTGATGCTTTCCGCAAAAGGAACACTTGACGTCATCTCCGGTCATTTTTCCTGCCATCCCTCATAAACTCCTTATTTCACGTTGTCATGGGAAGCGATCACCTTGTCAACAAGGCCATATTCCATCGCCTCCTGCGCGCTCTTCCAGTTATCTCTCTCCGTGTCGGCGCAAATGGTCTCATAATCCTTTCCGGTCATCTCTGCCAGCATGCGGTTCATCTTTTCCTTGGTCTTTAAGATGTGCTTCGCCGCAATCTCGATCTCCGTAGCCTGGCCCTGCGTTCCGCCAAGAGGCTGGTGGATCATGATCTCCGCATTGGGAAGTGCAAAACGCTTTCCCTTCGCGCCGCTGGCCAAAAGGAACGCACCCATGCTGGCTGCCATGCCGATGCATACGGTAGACACGTCGCACTTTACGTACTGCATGGTGTCATAGATGGCCATGCCTGCGGAAATGCTGCCTCCGGGGCTGTTGATATACAGATGGATGTCCTTATCTGGATCCTCCGCTTCCAAAAAGAGAAGCTGTGCCACGACAATGCTCGCGGACACGTCATTCACTTCCTCGCCGAGGAAAATGATTCTATCCTTCAAAAGTCTGGAGTAAATGTCATAAGACCTTTCTCCTTTACTGGTCTGCTCAATGACGTAAGGAATTAAACTCATGATGTTATCCTACCTTTCTTTGTTTCATCATACCAATATCTAGCATATCTCAAATTGGCATTTTTTTCAATGAAAACAATGAGAATTTATAAAACTTTAAGTTTAATAAAAATTCCCGAAAATACAAACGTGGGCCACCCTCCACGGGCAGCCCACGCAACGGTTCTTTTTCGTTCTTTGTTTACGCTTTCCCTGCGTTTTTCTTTACGCTTCCTTTGCGTTCTCCACGATGAATTCCTGCGCCTTCTTGATCAAGACGTCCTCCATCACGGACTTCTTTCCATTCTCGCCAAGGAGTTCCTTCGCCTTGTCAGCCTCGATGCCATAAGCCTCTGCCATGGTCTTCACCTCTGCCTCAAAGTCCTCCTCGGAAGCGGTGATGTTCTCAGCCTTTGCAACGGCCTCAAGAACCAGACGGCCCTTGATGCGGTTCTCAGCCTGAGGCTTTAACTGCTCCATCAGCGTATCTGCGTCAAGACCGGTGTACTTCATGTACTGCTCCAGGTTCAGGCCCTGTGCCTGCATGTTCTGTGCGTACTCGTCAAGGATCTGTCTCTGAGTGGTGGAAACCATTGCCTCAGGAATGTCCATGGTAGCGTTTGCGATCACGGCCTCAACCACTGCGTCGATCTTCTCTCTCTTAGCGTCGGAAGCCTTCTTCTCCTCAAGATTCTTCTTTACGTCAGCCTTGTACTCTTCAAGGGTATCAAACTCGGAAACCTCGGAAGCGAACTCGTCATCCAGCTCGGGAAGCTCCTTCTCCTTGATCTCCTTAACGGTGCACTTAAAGGTTGCAGCCTTTCCTGCAAGCTCGGATGCCTGATAATCCTCAGGGAAGGTTACGTTTACTTCCAGCTCCTCATTCAGTTTTGCGCCGATGAGTCCCTCTTCAAATCCGGGAATGAATGCGCCTGAGCCGATGGTCAGGGGATAATTCTCACCCTTGCCGCCATCAAATGCAACGCCGTCTACGAAGCCCTCAAAGTCGATCACGGTATCATCGCCGGCCTTCACGGGTCTGTCGGTGATCACGATGGCTCTTGCGTTGCTCTCTCTCTCCTTGTCAATGGCAGCCATTACTTCCTCATCCGTAACGGTGGTATCCGCCTTCTTTACTTCCACGCCCTTGTACTCGCCCAAGGTTACTTCAGGCTTCAGTGCAACTTCAGCGGTAAAGGTCATGCCCTTGCCTGCCTCGATGGCGGTCACCTCGATCTTGGGAGAGGATACGATCTCCTCCTCACACTCCGCAAGTGCCTTATCATATGCATCGGGGATCAGTGCATTCGCGGCGTCCTCGTAGAATACTGCCTCGCCATACATCTTCTCGATAAGCTTCCGGGGTACCTTGCCCTTACGGAACCCGGGAACGCTGATCTTATTCTTGTTCTTCTGATAAGCCTTCTCGATGGCCTTCTCCAGTTCTTCGGCGCCAACCTCGATGGTCAGCTTCGCCATGTTGTGCTCTAACTTCTCGATCTGTAAACTCATAACGGTCTCTTCCTCCTAAATATTTCCTCCGTATCTCCATTCCCTTCGTTTTTTTTGCTCCGCGAATCGGGAAACCAAACATAGGTTACGGACAAACCACAGTCAGTTTAGAATTATAGCATATTTCTTAAAAAAACACAAATATTTTTTATTCTATTTTTACGTGGCTTGCGATCACCAGGGTTCTGTCACCTTTTCTCCGCCGGATCTCCTCCCGGCAGATTCTTGCAGTTTCCTCGTCAAGGCCTGAAAACGGTTCATCCAAAAGCAGATAGTTGCCTTCTGCGGCAAGTGCTCTCGCCAGGGCAACCCTTCTCTTCTCGCCGCCGCTGAGCTCTCTGCAGGGTTTCCCCAAGCATTCTTCCGGCAACATGGCCTCCAGCACTTCCTCTGCCTTCTTCCGGTCTCCCGTCACCACCCAGACGTTCTCCAGGGCCGTCGCCTCTTCGCAAAGCCTGTCCTCCTGAAAGAGCATGCAAAGGCTCCCCTTTTCGCATCCCTGCACTTTCCCGGCGTTTGGCGCCAAAAAGCCGGCAAGAAGCCGTAGCATCGTCGTTTTCCCGCTGCCGGAGGGACCCGTCAGCCAGTAAATCTCTCCGGGACCTATCTGAAGCTCGCGCCCGCGGAGCACCTCCTTACCTTCAAAAGTGACCGAAGCTCCCAAAATCCTAAGCTCCCTTGGCCCTCCCGTCCTTTTTTCCGGTGCCTTTCCGGAAATCCGGAGGCGAAATGCACGCTTAAGACACCATAAAACTCCTTTTTCAAAAAGATAACTTAATATACAGGTCACCGAGGTCCACGCAAAAATCCCCGCCGTGTCAAGGGAAATTTTAGCCAGATACAGTCCTTCTCCGATGGAATGGGCCGGCAGGCCAATAACCTCTGCCGCCACCCCGGATTTCCACGCAAGCCCCAGTGCCGTCTGAAAGCTTCCCAATAGGAAAGGCTTCAGCGCCGGTCCATAGATATATGACAGTCTTGTCAAAAACGGCAGATGAAAAGCCTGTGCCATCTCCAGTTCGCTTTGCTTAACGGCCTTCAGGCCTTCCAGCGTGCTAAAGTAGGCCGCCGTAAACACCATGAGAAAGCTAACGGCGATGGATAAAAAACCTGATCCCCACCAAACAAGAAACAACACCACAAAGCATACCACGGGCACCGTTTTCATAAGGGTGATCACCGGCGTCAGAACATCCTCCAAAAAGGGCCATGCCCTACACAAGGCCGCCGTCACGATCCCCAGGCTCGCCCCAAGGCTAAAGCCAGCCGCAATGCGAAGCAGCGTAGCCGTGACCGTTTGCCAAAAGCCCGCCGCATGAAAATTCTCCCACAGGGCCTTTGCCGTCTGAAGCGGCGTTGCAAATAGTATGGGATTGCGGATCAGCATTCCCGCCACCTGCCAGAGAAGGAGCCAGAAAAGCAGGATGCCGGCCTTTTTTATGAATTTTTTCGACCATTTTCCGTTCACCGCGTCCCTCCTTTTTTGAACCGTTCGCAAGTCACCCCTTCAAGGCACTTAAACCCTTCGCCTTTGCAGTGATCACGGCACGTAATAAAAATCCTCTCCCGGCAGCTTTCCGCCTACGCTTGAGGGATCAAATCCGGATAAGATCTCAAGATATGCCTGCAGGGCAGCCTTCATTTCCTCCCCCGTCAGGCACGTCACGTTACAGTAGGGAATGGCTTTTACGGCTATGGGTTCCTTTCCGACAATCCCGGCTTCCACCGCCAGCTTTGCCCCCGTCTCCAGGTCCTCTTCCAATTTCTGAACGCTCTTTTCATGCTCCTCCAGGAAGGTTTTCACCGCGTCAGGATACTGGTCCAAAATCTCCCTGCGGACCACCGTAACGCCCGTCACCAGACCCTTCGGATCTTCGCCTCCCTGAAGCTCCTTCCATGCCTCGTTAGCCGATGCCACGATCTGAAGTCTTTCATTTTGCATGCAGGCAGCCGTCACAAAGGGCTGCGGCAGAAAGCCAACGGCTCCCTCCTGCTTGGCAAGAAGTGCTGCCACCTCCGCCGCCTCCGATTTATACTCCAGCGTCACGTCCCCTTGTGCAAAACCTGCGCCCTTCAAAAGATATTGCAGTACGTAATCCGGCGTAGTACCCTTTCCCGTAAGATAAACGCTTCTTCCCTTAAGATCCTCAAATCCCTTTACGGTCTCGTCGTTGCTGACCAGATACAACACCCCCAGCACGTTGACGTCCACCACGGCCACGGCTCCCTGCGTCTTTTGATAAAGAATGGCCGCCACGTTTGCCGGCACAAGTGCCACGTCCAGCTTTCCCGAAACCATCAGCGGCAAAAGCTCATCTGCGCCCGTTGCCATTTGAAATTCATAATCTCCGGATGCCTTTCCTTCCTTTTGATCCTCCATCAGGAATAATAGTCCCATGGTAGTCGGCCCCTTCAGGGCACCGATCCTCAGCGTTACCGCTTTCCCGCTGCTTTCCGGTTCGGTTTTATTGCTTTCCGGCTCGGTTTTATTGCTTTCCGGTTCGGTACTAACGATGCTTTCTTCCCGGTTTTTTTCCTTACTTTCTTCTCCGGTTCCCCCGCATGCCGCAAGGGCCACGGCAAACGCCACGCAGATCATCAGTTTCAAAAACAAACCATAAAATAAACCAGTCTTTTTCATTTCATTCTATCCCGTTCTTTCCTTACCATGAATTACCATTTTATTCTTGCGCAAATTGCTCATACTATCCTCAAGATGATCGTGAAAGCCACTCCGGCAGGTGATGCGGGAGTCGGCCTCGCATCATCTTGAAAATAGAGGATCGATCAGAGATCAAATCAAAAATCGAATTTGGAGGAGAAAAAAATGGCAAGCAATAACAACAGTTCCAACCAGATGGAAGTTCCCCAGGCAAAGGACGCCATGGATCGTTTTAAGACCGAGGTAGCTTCCGAGCTTGGCGTAAACCTGAAGAATGGTTACAATGGAGACCTGACCTCTCGTGAGGCCGGTTCCATCGGTGGCGAGATGGTTCGCCGCATGATCAAGAAGCAGGAAGAGCAGATGAAGTAATCATTGCTTCTTTTCGCTTCTTGAAAAGAAAGGACCTCCGGCGGGAAATCCTGCCGGAGGTTTTTTTATTTCATCCGTTTGCTTTGCTCGAATTATTCTCCGAAGACTGCCTTGTAGTCAGCCTGGAACTTCAGGATGCCGGCATCGGTCAGAGGATGCTTGGTCATCTGCTCGATCACGGAATAAGGAACGGTAGCGATGTCAGCTCCTGCCAGTGCGCAGTCCGTTACGTGGATGGGATTACGAACGCTAGCTGCAATGATCTCGGTCTTAATGTCAGCTACCGCGAAGATCTCGGAGATCTCACGGATCAGGTCTACGCCTCTCTGGCTGATGTCGTCAAGACGGCCAAGGAAGGGAGATACGTAGGTTGCGCCTGCTCTTGCCGCAAGGAGTGCCTGATTTGCGGAGAAGATCAGGGTTACGTTGGTCTTAATGCCTTCGCTGGTCAGAACCTTACAAGCCTTCAGGCCTTCTACGGTCATGGGAATCTTAACTACCATGTTGGGATGGATGGCTGCGATCTCGCGGCCTTCCTTGATCATGCCTTCCGCATCTACGGTGGTAGCCTTTACCTCGCCGCTGATAGGTCCGTCAACGATGGAAGCGATCTCGGAGATAACCTCCTTGAAATCTCTGCCCTCCTTAGCGATGAGGGAAGGATTCGTGGTTACGCCACAGATCACTCCCATGTCATTTGCTACCGCTTTCTGCATATCCACCGACATTATGCCCCATTTGCTGATAAGCTGACGGAGCATTGTCTTACAAGCCATGCCGTCAAAATCCTTTTCCCAAAATGTATAGCCCTTGTGCGCCTTGTAGCCCATGCTGTAGCGTTCGGCGTGGCTCTCCATTTTCTGCCTGCTCCAGTAGATAGCTTTTCTGAATCCGTTAGTGTACTCGAACATCGCATAATACCCGATGGTCTCTGCACTCTCGCGGTCAAGTTCGTTTTCTATCAGCCTGACTTCTATTTCCTCGTCCAGCGGGTCAAAGTGTATCAATTCGCCTGCTTTGATCGGCAGAACGTTCAGCTTCTTGTACTGTCCGCTTCTTATCGCAAGCTGTATGTAGCCCTTGTACCCGATCTGGAACTGCGCCACCGTGCGCCCGTTCTTCCTGTCCTTGTAAGGCACAAGATAATACTGTCCCAACTGCGGCGAGGGGGACAAGTTCAGCCCTTCGCCGAGAAGTCCTGCGCTGACTATCGTTGCCGCGTCACACTCCTGCAAAGCGGGGTTATTGCTCACCGCCGAGGTTATCGCCGTGACGAAACGTGCTGCTTTGTTCGGGTCTCCGAGGGTGTTGTTTATCATGCGCTTGTAGCCGTCCGAGTTGATGACCGCCGTGAATTTAGGCTGTCTGTTCGCCGTCAAAGAATTGCTTACTGCCATTTTTCTTACCTCCGTTTTTTATCTTACCACCGTGAAGGTGATTCCGTTTGACTTCATGAAATCCCGCACCGCGACGATCTGCGACCGTGTTCCCGTCACGCTGAATGTCACCGTCCCGACGGGTTCGGGCTGTTCGACCGTCTTTACCACCGTGTCGGTCTGCGCCGTGAAAGACTTCTGCACGGGTATCGGTTCGGGTTCGGGCGGCATGAACTTTGACGGCATGGGCGGCTCTGTTGATTCCCATGCCTTTTTCTGTGCTTCCTCTGCCGCCTTGCGCTGCTGCTCCTTACGCTCTATCTCGGCGGCATATGCGAGCGCCGCGCCCTTGTCTCTTGTAGTTTCAAATCTTTGTATTATCGCCGTGAGCATGGGACTGTCGGCATAGAGCTTTTTTATCTCCGCATAATCGTCCACAATGCGCTGTATGTTCCCCGACATCTCGTCTTTGAGCGCGTCGAGCTTCATGGTAGCATTGCCCCACTTGGGATTCAAAACGTGCTCTATCTTCACGAAATCGAGAGTGTTTACCTTCCCGAAGAACTCGACCAGCTCCGCATATTTCGCCTGCTTTTTCTGCTCATCGAATGCCTTGATCTGATCGTCTATCGCTCTGATCGGCTCGTCTATCATCGAAAGAAGCTCCCTGCATTCCTTTTCGAGCGGCTCATAAAGCGCCATCGTCTGACGCTTCACTTCCTTGCGCTGACCGTCTATCGCCGTTTTCAGCTTGTTGAGCGCCGCCTTGTCAGCCTTGGCGTCCTTTATGCCGTCCTCGGTAACGACGAGCGTTCTGTAATATTCGAGCCTGTCCGTCAGCTCTTGTTTGAGGAGCTGTATGTTTTCTATCGCCTGCGGTATCGTGACTGTACCGCTTTTTAAAATAAGTTCCATTGACATTGTTATTATCCTTTCATATCTTTATATATCTGGCAGTATTAACGGCGGTCTCGTACCGCTTTCCACCGTCTTCCAAAACTCCGTTTCGCGCTCTATTAGATAGTCGATATCGTCCCCGACCTCCGAGCGCTCTATGCTGCGTTCGATGAGCCTTGCGGCGGTGCGGCTATAGGGTGTCCGAAGGTACGCGAAAAGTATCACGAGTTTTATATGTATTTCCAGCCCGAAAGACCGTGGCTGTATGCGACCCTCGACGGTGAGCTGACCGACGAAAACGGGCGGCGCGGAGTGCTGGAAATAAAGACCTCGACCATTCAGAACGCC
>ONSO01000072.1 GCA_900320485.1 uncultured Lachnospiraceae bacterium
CACTCCTTTGTGATTGTTTTTGTTTGGTCGCAATAACTATACCACAAAAGAGGCATCCTCTGTTATTTTTTTAAATTCCTACAAAAACTTTACGCTAGCGTATTTTTGTGCCTTCTTTGTTAAAATAGTTGCAAGCTTTGCTTGCAATCCGAGCTAAAGTTTTTATTTAGGAGGTAGGCGTCATGAGAATAGCCGTATGTGACGACGAAGAAGAATTCCGGTTTCAGATCCGGGACATGATTGACAAGATCTATAACAGCATGGACGTGATCGTGGACATATTTTCCGATGGCCGAAAGCTTTTGGAGCGCTTTGACGCCATGCCCTACGACGTGCTGTTTCTCGACATAGAAATGCCCGCCATGGACGGGATCACGCTGGCCAAAAAGCTTCGTGAGCGCAGCGAAAACGTATTCCTGGTTTTCCTTACGGGTCACGTGGAATATGCCTTGGAAGGCTATGAGGTCAATGCCTTGCGTTATCTGACGAAACCCGTCAAGGAAGATAAGCTCAGAGAAGTCCTGAAATACGTCATGGACAAAAACACCAGCAAGCGCCAGCTTATGGTAAAGTCCGACGGTGAAGAGTTGCGCCTTAGCATTCCCGACATTTTGTATTTCGAAGCCCAGAACCAGTATGTCATGATCTATACCTTAAAAGAAGAGCATTTGGTCCGTGCCAACATGGCCGACTTCGAAACCCAGCTGAAAAATGACGGCTTCTTCCGGGTTCACAGAAGTTATCTGATCTCTCTTTCCAAAGTAAAAAAGATCGTGAAATCAGACGTGGTCATGGAGGGCGGCGCAAGCCTCCCCATTAGCAGAAACAACTTAAAGCCCCTCAAGGAGGCACTCTATTCCTTCGTGGAGGAAGAGGCTTTTTAGCTCCTTTTTGATCCGAAAGTGCAATTCGCGACGTGTTTTTTACCTTTTACAACAGATTTTCCCCTTACCCCTGCATTCCGCGATATGATAAGACCAACAAGAAAACAAACAAGCGAAAACAAAAAAACAACTTCGCTTAAGTCAAAAAAGAAAGAGGTAAAAACATGAAAAAAGTTATGAAACAGTCTGGAAAAGCACTTTGCTACTTTTTGTTCTACTTTTTGGGCGCTCAGGGCGTGGTAGCCTTCATCATTCAGTTCTGCATGGGCATGATGGCAGGATCTCAGGCCCGCGACGCCGGCATCGTTTTTGCAAGTCAGGAAGAAGCCGTAGCCGCAGCAAACAATTTTTATTTCTCTAACATGGGCATTGACCTTGCCATCCGCGCCGTATTCCTTTTGGCCTTCTTCGCCATCTTCTTCCTGATCAGAAAGAAGAACGTTGCGGCAGAGTTAAACCTTCAGAAGACCTCCGGCAAGAAGCTGATCGCCTCCGTACTTGGCGCCGTATTTGTAATCTTCTTTGTGAACGGTTGCTTAAACCTTGTAAGCTTACTCTCTCAGGAGAGCATGGACTCCTTTGAGCAGGCATCCAGCGTACTGTATGGTTATCCCCTGTGGCAGGCTCTTCTTGCAAACTCCCTTTTGGTTCCCATTGCCGAGGAAGTTGTATTCCGCGGACTTTTGTTCTCCAGACTTCAGAAGGCAATGCCTAACGTAGCGGTTGCACTGATCACCTCCGTAGTCTTTGGTCTGGTTCACGGTCAGTTCATTTGGATGCTCTTCGCCTTTGTTGTTGGCCTGGTACTGAGCTTTGTAAGAATTAAGACCGGTTCCATTCTTCCGACCATTTTGATGCACGTAATGATCAACACCTATGCAACGCTTGTTTCCTACAATGTTTTGAACATTAATTCCTCCGTTGTAATGATCGGCCTTATGGTGATCGGCTTCCTGAGCATCTTCGGCTGCGTATTCCTGATGCTGAAGGCTTGCAAGGAAGAAAGCGGAAGCAACGCAAAGATCGAGGTTTCCACCGTTGTAATCTAATACACGATCTCGCCATGAAAAGAGGACGGCACGCATGCCGCCCTCTTTTTTTACTTATGCAATTTTAATTCTCCCCTGGGAGCCGGATGACGATTCTGAAAAGTCCCTTATCCAGCTCTGCCTTGATCTCCCCACCCATGTGGGTCACGATCTTCTTTGCAATGGCAAGCCCGAGTCCCGTGGTCTTTTTTGACCGTGACTTGTCCGTGGTGTAAAACCTGTCAAATAGCCTGTCCAGATCTCCCGGGGTAATGTCCCCTGCATCATTTTGGAAACAAAAGACGTAAGCCTCCGACTCCTTCCGGGAGGATATGGAATACTTTGTTTTTCCGTGCACCAACGCATTAAAGATCAGATTGGAAAAGACTCTTGTCACGGCATCCGGATCGCCAACGTACGGAAACTCTTCTTCCGAAATATCAATCTCAGGTTCCTCTCCCTTCGCCTCAAAATTCGAATAGAAGGAAACCGCCGTTTTTCGAAGGATTGCGTTAAGGTCCAGCGGTACCTCCCGATATTCAAAGGAATCGGACTCCAGCCTTGCAAAATCAAAGAGCTGGTTTAATAAACGCTTTAACGTGTCCGTCCGCTCCAAAATGGTATCCACCGCCTCTGCGTCCCCGGCAGACAACCCTCCGCCGCTCTTCAGGATCTTAGCGTATCCTTCGATGGAAGTCAGCGGCGTTCTCACGTCATGTGCAAGATTCGTGATGGTCTCCTTGATCATTTCATCCTTGTGCCGAAGCTCAGAAAGATTTTTCCGATACTTATCCACAAGAAGATTCAATTCTTCAACTAATTTCCCCACTTCCGTTGTCTTAAAATCCACGGGAACCGAAATGGACGTATCACTTTCCTGCAGCATCTCCACAAACTGCCGAAGCCGGATGATCTGCCTGCGCAAAAGAAGCAGTGCACCGGCAAACAGAAGGCAAAGAAGCCCTAAAACCAATATGATGATCCATGCCCTTACGTCCATTTGACTTCTCTCCTCTCAGGCAAGTTTTCCTGCCCGATACGTTTCTTTCCAAGACCCACGCATTCAACCATCCTTATGCTTTTCTTCCCATGGCTCCTTACTCCACGTCCCTGCGAGCCGCGAACAAAACAACCAACCCGCAAACCGCCAAATAAGCCACAAACACTAAGCTCAGTCTCAACCAAGAGGTCTCACCGCCAAACACTACATATTCAAACTGGCTAAAGGCCCAGGCGCCCGTCAAAGCGTCGCCCCACTCCATGGCAGCCTGCATTTTTGCCAGGGCCATGGTACCAAGGATCAGAAGTAACATATTCACGCAGGAGGAAACCTCCCCGTTTTTCATGACAAAAATAATGGTAAAGCAAAGAATTGTCACGGTACCGTGAGCAATGCACTGACCTGCAAAAAATTGCAACGTCATCGCCGCCAGCGCCCCGTCAAAGGGCATCCCAAGCGCCAGTACGCCTACCGCCGCGCCCGTCACCAAAGCACAAAAGCTGATCATGACCATCAACGTCAGGTTGCAAAGAAGCTTTGCAAAATAGTACCCCGTCTGTGTCATTCCCTTTGCGATCATCAGCTTCCAGGATCTGTCCTTATATTCCGCGGAAAATAAGAGGATCATGCTGGTAAGGAGCGGCACGTTGATGCAATGATAAGAGATCACGTCCCTGAAATACTTCGCCCTTAAAAACGGATCCGTAAGATTCATCTGGCCGTCCGCGATCCAGCTTTGCATATACGCGGCAACCACCGACCAAAGAATCGTACCGACAAGGCAGATCCACAGCGCTCTGTCATGAAACATTTTGTAAAAGGAGGCTTTGATCGCTTTTCTCATCTTGCCTCGCCCCCAGTCATCAGATCATTAAAGAATTCCTCCAGGCTCTCTCCGGCACGGACCATCTCACCGACCTCAACGCCACCCTTTACCATGGCCGATACCACCTTCGCGGAATCCTCCACAAAATCAAAGATCCGGATGGTTTCTGCATCCATCACCTCATACTGCTGCGTGCCAAGCTCCTTCTCACACACCATGGAAGCCTTCGCCGTGTCAGAGACCTTCAGCTTCAGACAGGTTCTGCTCCTCTCTGCCAGTTCCTCCCCGGAAAGCTCACAGATCAGATGCCCGGCCTTCATAAATCCATAGCGGGTTGCCACCTTTGCCACCTCATCCAAAAGGTGGCTGGAGATCAAAATGGTGGTTTTCTTCTCTGCATTTAATTTGATAAGGAGCTGACGGATCTCCTGAATTCCCATGGGATCCAGTCCGTTCATGGGCTCATCTAAAATCAGAAAGTCCGGAGACCCAAGAAGCGCAATACCAATGGCCAGCCTCTGCTTCATGCCAAGGGAAGTCTTTTTAATGGCTTTATTGGCATTCTTTGTCATCCCGACCAGATCCAAAATGCGTTCAACCTCTCCTGCCCCGTCACACCCAAATGCCCTGGCAAACATTTCCAAATTATCGCGCACGGTGAGCCTTGTATCCAGCGCCGGGGAATCGATCAGGCATCCCATGCGATAACGGGCTACCTCCGGATGCTTATTATCAAAAAGAATCACCTCGCCGGCAGTAGGCTTTGCCAGTCCGCTCAGCATCTTCATCAAAGTGGATTTTCCGGCACCGTTTTCACCGATCAGTGCATAGATATCCCCTTTTTCTATATTCACGTTCACTTCGGAAACTGCGGTAAATCCGCGATATTTCTTAGTAAGTCCAACAGTTTTTACAACGCTTGTCATCTTTTTTCTCCCTTCATCTGCAACCTCTTTAAGATCATTATCCCGTGAAAGTTTAAGGAAAGCTTTCAAAAATGTTTAAGGAAATCATAAAGAAATCAAATTTCGTTGCAAAAACCTTTATTCAATATCTCTAAGAGCCATGCTGGCAATGACGATCACGCTGCAGACCGTAAGGTATCCCAAAAATACAATGCCCAGCTTCCCCCAATGGATGGCGCCGCCAAAGTCTACAAACGCCGTCTGGGAAAATGCCCAGAAGTCCGTAATTACCTCTCCAAATCCCAATGCCATTTCCACGGCATGAAAGATCACGTAACCAAACACCATGAGAAACATGGAAATAATGGCTGCGATCTCGCCAAGCCTTACAAGGAAGATCACCGCAAGCACCACCGTTGCAATGGTCAGGTGCGCCAGACACTCTCCCATGAAAAACGTCAGACAGTTCATTACGTATGTCCCGTCCAGCGTTGCATGGAGCACTACTACGTTGGCAATGGCCGTAGTCATAATGGATACGAAACTGATGATCACGGTTAAGGTCAAAATGCTGATCAACTTGGAAGCATAAAAGCTTGCCTTGGAAATTCCCTTTGCGATCAAAAGCTTCCAGGACTTATCCCGGAATTCCCCGGAAAACAAAACCACGGCACTCATGATCAGCGGAACCTCGATGGAATGCAGGCCGATGAACCCCTGCCAACGGTTTGCAAGCTGCGATACGTCACTGATGCCACGGGATCCTGCCGTGAGAACCTGCGCTGCGATCACTACCATCGCCCATGCGACGGTTCCTGCCAGGCAAAGCCAGAATGCCTTGTCGTGAAACATTTTGTACAAAGAAGCTTTCGTTACGTTTAACATTTCTTTTTCCTCCTTAAACCTTCCCTTTTCTCTTGGGCTGTTCTCTTTACAATTCTTAGGATACGGGAAGAGTTTAAGAATTTTACGTTGAAAAGTTTAAGGAATTCATAAAGATTCCATCTTAAATCCAATACCCCAGACTGTCTTTACGTAAGCACGGTCCGGCTCTAATGCCGCCAGCTTCTTTCTGATATTGCTGACGTGTACGCTGATGGTATTATCACTGGCATCCGGCTGTTCGTTCCAGAGCTTCTCATAGATCATCTCTTTTGTAAATACTACCGTTGGCCGCTCCATCAGCATCTCCAAAATGGCAAACTCATTCTTTGTCAGCGCCACCGGCTGACCCATCTGCAAAAGGGTCTTGGCCTCCGGATCCAGCTCCAGATTCCCATAGGAAAGCCTCCGTGCCACGGGAACCGAATTGTTGCGCCTAAGTACGATCTCAATTCTCGCAAGAAGCTCCTCTGGATCAAAGGGCTTTGTCACGTAATCCTCCGCGCCGCCCTTTAACAGCACCAGCTTACTGGCCACGTCATCCTTTGCCGACAGGGCGATCACGGGCGTCTTACAGTTCTTTACGATATACTCCAGAACCTCCTCCCCCGTCATCCCCGGCAACATCAGATCCAGTACCACCAGTTCATAGCGGTTACGCTCCAAAAGCATCACCGCTTCCGTCCCGGAATACGCACCGTCGGTCCGATACCCCTTACTTACCAAGTACTCCCGCACCATCTTATTGATCGCCTGATCGTCATCTACCACCAAAATATTTCTCATACGTTACCCCTTTTATCTACCTCTAAAAGCCTTCCACGCGGAATTTTTCAGTCGGAACTCACCCACGTAAGCATGTTTAGTCCTCTCCCACAAGATGGACCGTCTGGTACCCGTGCTTTGTTGCAGGCAGGTATTTTTCTATGACGTCCCGGGTTTTTAACTTGAGGCTGGAGGTACAAACGCAGGGATGACACCCCACGTACTCCCCCGCAAGCACGTCCTCGTCGATTAATAGCTGCACCTCATTTTCCTTGTCATTCATCAGCCCCATGATGCTGACGGCCCCAGGCTCAACGTCAAGGTACTTTAGCATGTCCTCAGGCTCTGCAAAGGATAGCCGCGCAGAGTTGATCTGGCTTGACAGCTCCTTTGTCTTAAATTTCTTATCCCCCGGCATCATCAGCAAATAAAACTTCGTCTTCTGCCGGTTGCAAAGAAAAAGATTCTTGCAGATCAGCACGCCCAGCACTGCATCAATGGAATTGCACGCCTCCATGTTGTTTGCAGGCTCGTGATCCGTCCGCTCATACGCAATTCCCAACTCATCCAAAAAATCATAGGTCCTGATCTCCCTTGGAAGTCTCCCCTCCACGTCATCCGGCCGTCCTTGAAATAATTCCATCTTACCAATCACCGTTTCCTTATCATTCAATCATTCCATCACCTTTTGGTTTTATCCCATGACAATCTTGATCGCCTCTTTAGACCATCATCTCATAAATCCTTGTGCAGTCCGCTTCATCCAGCGTTGCCGCCTGCGCCGTTACCTCAGGATGCTCAAAGTCCATCTGACATCCCCAGACGCGCACGGCCACCTGTGCAAAGCGCATCACGTTATGATGCATCACGTAACGAAATACTGCCGGCATTGTCACTGCCAGCCCCGCGCCGTGCGCACAGTCATATAAAGCCGAGAGTTCATGCTCGATGTTGTGGCTGTTCCAGTCCTGGCTTCTGCCTACGCCGCAGGAATTATTGTGCGCCATCATGCCGGCCCACATAATGTTAGCCCTAGCATCATAATTATCGGGATCTGCAATGACCCTTGGCGTCTCATGCACCATGCTTACTTCCCCCAAACTGCTTTACCAAACTTCCCGCCTGCAACTCCGAATCCTTACCAAAGGCAAAATACGTGGGTGAATAAAAAGTAAAATTCTCCACCGAACCTGCCTCACCAGCTTAATACTCCACCTTCACGCTCTCCAGGCCGTAAATCTCCCGGAATTTTCTCTCCTCCTCCGGCGTGCGGATCAGCATGACCTCCGTAAAATGCCCGTCCGTCTTATTCTTAAAGCCCGCAACCTTCTCCCCCGTACAGATGGAGCTCCGGATAACGGCATACTGTGTCTCCGGATCAAAAGGAGCCGTCTCCCTCAAACGTTTTTCAAACTTTTTATCCCATTTCATGGCGCTTCCCCCTTCTTAAAAAGGCTCAGATCACGCCCACGCTCCGAAGTACAAACAGCCAAAGCGTCAGCGAAAACGAGCATCCAAAGGTTGTCAGCATGATCACGCTACTGCTCAGCGTCCCTTCATGCCCCATGCTCTTTGCCATAATATAGCAGCTCACCGTGGTTGCGCTTCCCAGCATCACCAGGATCGCCACGATCTGCTCTCCCGTAAAACCAAGTGCCACGGCCAGCGGCAAAAAGATTGCCGGTAATGCCAACAGCTTGATAAATGCCGCTATCAATGCAGGTTTAACCTCCTGCGCCGCCTTCTTAAATTCAAAGGTGGCCCCCATGGACATGAGCCCCAACGGCGTTGCAAGACGTGCCACGTTCGAAACAATGGTCTGGAAAATCTTTGGCTGCGGAATGCGGATCAGCGACCAGACAAGTCCAATGGCGATTCCCAAAATAATGGGATTCGTGACAATTCCCTTCAGCGTCTTTTTCAGGAGCACTCCCTGCGCCTGCATCGTTTTGTTACCGCCTGCACTTTGCATCGAACCTTCGTTACCGCTCCGCGCCAGCGTGCCGGCGTCCTTGCTTTGCTTCAAGACACCGGCCCCGTTTCCTTCCTCCCCGGCAGTCACCGTCAGAACGATCACGGCAAAAACGTTATAAAGGGGCACGCTTCCAAGGATCATCAGCGGTCCCATGCCACTGGCCGCGTCGCCGTATATGTTATGGATAAAGGCAATTCCAAGAAGTGCCGCGCTGCTGCGATAAGAACTCTGGATAAACTCTCCCCTCTTTGCGCGGTCCCTGACCACAAACTTCGAAAGAAGCGCGATCAGGGCTATGCTGACACTGGTTACCCCAAAGCAAAACAGTACAAACTTTCCATTCCAGGTCCCGGCAAAATCCTGTCCCGCCAGATCCTCAAAAACAAGCACCGGCAATGCCGCCTTAAAAACGAATTTATTCATCCAGGCAGCCGCCTTTTCATCGATCAGTCCAATCTTACGAAATACGTACCCCAGCACCATCAATGCAAAAATCGGCGTTGTTGCATTCAGGCTAAAAACCAAATTCTCCATGTCAATATCCAATCTCTTTCAGTATTTGGTCAAGCAACTCCGCATTGCGAATGGAAAACTCCGGCGTAACGTGCGGTTGCTCGCCCTGCAGAATACACCTGCCAAGCTGTTCCACCTCTAAGGAATAATTGTGTGGCACAAATACTTCCCGCCTGATCACGCCCTCCGGCGTATGAAGCTCGTAGCTTACGTTCCCCGCCTGATTATATTCCACCTGAGAACGGATGGATCCCTTCGAGCCGTGAATAAACAGCCTGTCATAGCGGGAATTGGAATCCTCTCCCAAATTCATTCCCACGTTAAAGGAAGCACGAATGCCATTCCGGAACTTGATCAGTCCTGCCGTAAGAAAATCCACCCCAAGATCCGTAAACTCCGCACAGGCCTTTACGTACTCCGGCTCAAGCCCCTTCCGCGCTTTCGTGCCAGCTTTCTTATCTGTCTCACTGCCAGATGCCGTCTCCGCTTCCGCGTCGGCCATCTTCCATGCTTCCCCGCAGGCTGCTTTCTCCTCGCCGGGATAGGCCTCCATGGCCTCTGCCAGCGTCAGGATCATGGTGGTGCAATAACATCCCAGATCATACGCAGCGCCGCCTCCCAGCTCCTTGTGAAGTCTGAAATCCTCCTTGTATCCCTGCGTCACAAAGGCCGTATCAATATAGTTCACCTTTCCGATGATCCCGCTGCTTACGTCCTGCTTGAGCGCCTCTACGTAAGGGCTGTGCAGATAAGCATAGGCCTCCATGAGATAAACGCCGCACTCCTCGGCCGTTTGGAAAATCTCCTTCGCCTCTCCCGCATTCATGGCCAAAGGCTTTTCGCAGAGCACGTGCTTCCCCGCCCGAAGCGCCGCCTTTACCCACTTTACGTGAATGTCATTGGGAAGCGGCACGTAAACCGCCGCAACCTCGGAATCTGCAAGCAATTCCTCATAACTCCCATAGGCTTTTTCAAACCCATATTCCTTTTGGAATGCTTTTGCCTTCTCAAGACTCCTCCCGGCAATGGCATATAATTCACAGTTTGACGCCTTCTTCATTCCCGGGATCATGCCCCATCTTGCCACGTTGGCCGTTCCCATGATTCCCCACTTCACTCGCTCCATCTTCATTTCCTCCCTTCATCCGTGCCACCGGGGACGGTTCTTCCTGGCACGTTTATGCCACTGGGGACGGTTCTTCCTGGCACGTTTATATGCCACTGGGGACGGTTCTCTCTGGCACGTTTATGCCACCGGCCCCTTTACGCAGGCCACTGACTTCCCACGTCCAGCTGTTTTTCCCGAAGCCAGGCATCCGCCACCGTTTCGTAACGCTCCTCTCCGCTATCATTGACAAGCGTTACGGAGACCATGGGTTCCTTCTGATCTTCGGTCCGTTCCTCACACCCATATTCACCGTCAAAGACATGCTTGATCGTCCACATGCTCCTACCTCTCCTGAATGTGCCATTAGGGACGGTTCTTTCTGGCACATTTGTGCCAAAAAGAACCGTCCCCGGTGGCACGTAATTTACGCCGGGTCAAACATTTCCAATGTTTCTCGGAAGATTTGGTTCAGCGCCGTCAAATCTCCATTGTGATCGTTGGGAAGCGCATCCCCGATTTCCTTTTGTTTCCGGAGCTCTTCCTCGATAAACTTCCGGATTTCCGGCATCTGCGGATTCTCTTCCTTCTCCGTTGTCCTCTTTTTAATCTCCAAAAGCTCGTCCAGCGCCCTCCGAAACTCTGCTGGCAAGTCCATCTTCAAAAGATCATCAAAAAGCACTGGCGGCGCCTCATGGTATTTCTCAATATACTCCGCAGCCAAAAGTGGGCGCAAGGCATAAAAATACTTCTTATACCGTACCTTTTCCCCTTGCAGATGATCCACGTACGTTGATTTTGCCGTGCCATAATAATGGCAAACCGCTGTCTTTTCCGAAAAGTATTGCTTTGATGCCTCGCGGATCTTCCCCCATTCCGGCGTGGTACGATACACCACGGGAGATCCACTCCACTCAAAAAGTGTCGCATTCCCTTTCGCAAAAAGCTTCAATGCCTTTTTCAAGTCCCATCCGTTGATATCCAACACCTCGTCAAGCTGATACTCGATCACGTCACGCGGTTCATCAACGGACAGATACGCCTCCTTGGGCCTTACGTAAACAAATCTCACGTCATAGTCGCTGTCAGGTGACGCAAATCCCCAAGACCTGCTCCCCGACTCCACTGCATGCAAGATCCGCACGTTCTCCTTTTTTTCTATCTCATCCAGCTTTTCCTGAATTTCTTTTAATATATCCCTCATCACAACTCCTTTGTGATCATACATTCCTCGGCTTCCTTGCGATCGCCATGGCATGAGCTCCTTCGCGCTCACTTTTATCTTAACTCCTGCGTGACCACGTAAAGGTTAACTCGCTCCACAAATTTTGCCACCTTCGCAAGGTCCGGTTCATCCGGGAGTTTCGTCCTTGCCGCCGCCTCATCCAGCTTCCTCTCATATTCATCAAGCATCTCATAAAACGTCCTGGAATAAGTTCCGTCTGCCTGCATGAAATCGCCCCGCCTGATGGACAAAAGCAGTGGCAAGTCATCCGTTCTGTGAGTCCTGATCACACCCTTTTCAAGAATGTCGATTGCCATCATAAAAAGCCGCACCAAATGCATTGCATGCTTATTTAAATGATTGTCATCCTTCTTTTTATTGCGTTTTCCAATCTTTTCATAATCGCGAACCACCGTCCGCATTGTCCCCCAAAGCTCACTGTAATCCCGAAGGGGATAATGCTTATAATTGGCATCCACAAATATCTCCGTCTCCAGCTCCGGATTCACTGCCTTGTCAACATACAGGCGGATCCCCTCGGCGCCAACTCCGCCATGCCTAAGATTAAAATCCTCCAGTGCGTGCATCACTGACTTATAGATATGTTTTTCCTTTTCCTCCTGAGGGAGCGAATCCCGTGCAATGGCATTCTGCAGACGGCGAAGCTGCATGTCCGCGTATCCTCCAAAGGATTTGATGGCACGCTTTGAAAGGAACAAAGGTGTCTGATCAATGAGCTCCTGACCAAGCTCTGACTTGATCAAATACTGATCCTCGTCCAGTCCCAGCATCTCACAGGTATTGGGATTACAATCCAAAAGAAGACGCACAAGCTTATTGAAACCATAAATTACCGTGTCCGTTCCGTCATCCTCATACTGTTCGAACTCCGTCATTCCGATCAAATCCGAAGGAAGCTGAAGCGTCACGCCCCGAAAGTCTACGTCGCTCCCCTCCCGATTTGTCCCATAGGCATAACTTCCGCCAATTCCCAAAAGCATGATCCTCTCGCCAAGTCGCGGATTTGTCCTCAAAAAATCATATTCTTTTGCTTTCATCAATACCCGAAAGTCCATTCATCCTCTCTCTATACTTTCTTATTTATTTTGCACAAAAAGCCTTTATCTTTAAGCCTCCGTGCAATGGTTAATAAAGTTACAACAACTCCAAAACATTCTTTAACGAATCTGTGTCCCATTCTTCCCTATGGCAGCCAACCTCTCATGTCTAACAGGATCATCCGTCCGTTTCCAGCGAGTCCTAAATTCCTTCGTCCAGCCTGCCCATAGCGGGATGCCGCCTCTGCTCCTTATCATGGTCATGCCCTATAATGTATGTCTTGGCGGCTTCGCTCTGCTTTGTCATTGTTAGAGAGCACTCCTGTAATCCAGCACCAATTAAACCCTTGGCGGACGTTATCTGTTACAGTTTGTGCCTTTTGTTTTTAGGCTGCTTCCGGTCGGATGATGTCCCTTCGGAACCTCTCCTCGTCAAAGTCACAGCCTGTTCTTAATACTGCGTAGAACACCCTGATTGCCTTGCACGCAACGGCTATCTTTGCCTGCATTCCTCCCAGCGGATTTCTTTCCCTGTTCCTGTAGTAAAGAAACACATCCTGAAATGCCGGATTCCAGCATCCTGAAATGCCGGATTCCAGTTCATCAGTGCGCGAGCTGATTCGTACATTGTCCTCCGCAGTTTTCTTCTGCCCCTCTTGCTAATCCTCGGCTGGCCTTTTTTCTTGCCCGAGCTTTTCTTTACAATCTCAAGTCCGGCAAGCTTTTGGATCTGTTTGGGATCGGTGAAACGCCCGATGTCACCGACCTCCGCGACAAAGCCAATCACGGTGCTTAGCCCTACTCCTTTAATGGCGAGCAGTTTCTCCACATTTGGTACTTCCTTCACCTTCTCTTCCAGGTACTCGTCAAGCCTCTTCAGCTGTTCCGTCTTGGCTATGTAGTCATTTACCAGAATCCAGATCTCAAGCCTTGCGGCTTCGCCTGCTTCCAGGCCGACGCTGTTTTGTGCGGCTTCCACCAAGATCTTCGCCCTCTTTATTCCTGCCGCGCGAACCTTTTCGTCCCGCCAGATCTGGTTGACTCCGCCTGCGCCGAGTCTTAAGATGTCCTTAGGCAACGGTGCCGTCTTCAAAAGCATCAGGCCGCTGGTTGAATCCCAGTCAGAGTAACATTCAAAGTATTCCGGAAAGAATTTTTGCAACCATCCCTGTATCTGGTTCGACAGCCTGACATGTTGCTTCATGACCTGATCCCGACACACGGAAGCTTCCCTGATTTCGGCATACACTCCGCTCGGAAGATAGGATGTGGAATACCTTCCGTCCTTCACAAGCAACGCTATCGTTTTGGGATCCTTCAGGTCACTTTTCTCCGGACTGTTGTCGTCCAGTTCCATGCTCCTGTTTACCGTGAAAGGATTGACGGTTACAAGCTGAACACCGTGATCCTGCAGGAACTTTTGAAAGGTAAGCCAGTAGCAGCCGGTAGGCTCGCAGCCCACAATAACTTTCTTCATTTCCGTCTTCTTCAGGATTTCCTCCATCCAACGAAGGAAGGTTAGGAATCCCATTCCGGTGTTGCTGAACTTGAATACCCTTCTGGAAACCTCAACGCCCCTCCAGTCAAACGCCCTGCAGAAGTGCGTCTGTGATCCGACATCAACCCCTCGTTTTGTGTAAAATTCATGGTGAAACCTCCAGTATTCTTAAAGTGTTTTATTCATCCGCCAAGATGAACACCTTAATTGTACTTCGAGGTTTCTTTTTGTTCAATTGGCGTTATTTCTGAATTACAGGAATGCTCCTATAATCGTAGTCGTCAAAACATAGAAATTATTCCAATTTGTTTACTAAACCATTGGTATCACCCCTTTCTAGCATTGAGCCAATTCAAAACGAAACATATGTTTTGGTTTCTCCTCTAACCTATAAAAACACTTTATCACAACAATTAAGGCCGTGCCGTTTCATGTCATAATTTACATAGATTGACGTAATAACTTGATGATAAACAAATTCACCATTTCGCATTTTAGCTGCTGCTCCGTTTATTTTATCTGTTTTTCCGATATTATCCATCTTTAGATATTTCTAGTAGATTATTTATTTCCCCAAATGGACTAAACTATACATAGGGGAGGATTGACACGTACAAAGACAACGAATCATACAAAGAATTTGTAAGATCACGAATAGACGAACTGCGGATAAGGAAAAACATTTCAGAGTATAAACTGAGTTTAGATCTTGGAAAGAGCCAAGGCTATATTCAGTCTATAACATCCGGACGAACCATGCCCTCATTGGAGGCGTTGTGTGATATTTGTTCCTACTTTGAAATAACGCCAACTGAATTCTTTGATCCTGACATTGATAACCCAAACTTATTTCATGAAATCATGGACATCATCAAAAAATGCCTGAAAGAGATGCCAAGCTGCTACTATTCATATTGAATAGCAACGAAGAACGTTCAAACAGAAATCAAACAAAGCTTTCCTAGTCTTAATGACGCGGAAAGCTTTTTTATGTGTTATGATTTCGAATCACGCTGAGAATGTCTGATGTTTTTAAGAATACCCAGCAAAAGGGATACGGCTGCCACAAAAAAAGTCATGCACAAGCTTACGGTTATCACATCCCATGAATTGTAATATGAGATGGCAAACAGTGTACCCTCTCCAAGCAGAACAATTCGGCTTCTTTTTCGATACACGAATTGCTCCAATGCATCAAATTTTTTCTGAGGGTTATCCACCGGTGCTACAAAAAAGATGAAAATAACAAATATACCCCCACAAATTAAATAAATGATGCCTTGATACCTAAACATAGTAAAAAGAGTGCATGCCATTGCCAGTGCCATTGCGGATGCTAATAAACATTTGATTTTTGTGTCGGCATGAAAACCTCCAATGCTCTTCCTAAGCGGCAGAAACCATACGTAAAACAGCATTGCCTCGCGTATGGCTCCAAAGATAATTCCAACTAAAATTGTCAGAATTACGCCTGCCAGATTTCCTTCCAAGCTTTCTAACCCGAACTGGATGATTTCCTTCTCTTCATCTGATATTAGACCTTCTTTATGGAATTTTTCTGACAGGCGTTCTGACAGTCTCAAAACTTGCGCAGCTTTTTAACTGCCTGTGGCTCCTTAGGCTGATAACCCATAAAAGGGCAAGAAGTATTTGCCTCCATAGTAGCACTTCTTTTTGCCAGATTGATTACGACTCTCTTTACAGATGTCATGATTCTCTTCATGGTATCCACCTCCTCTCGAAAAAAATATACCATACGGTTGCCTCTTTTGCCGTTTAATGTAATAATTCATGTATATTTTTGTCATATTCTAATATTTTCTTTCTTTTTATTACGATGTATCATATTTACAGTATAAGTAATTGCGTAATCTCGTAAGAAACGTATATTTGAATTAGATGGTTTTCCATCAAATGCCGTCACCATGGCGGACCGTTTACTTGAAGGAGTTGAATTATGCCCATAATGGATGTATCATCAAATAAAAAAACTCCCATGAGGTGCAACATGTATGAAATCGGGATCTGCGATGACGGCGAAAACACATGCTCGTTACTGGAAAAATATCTTTTGGAATATGCAAAAGAAAAGTCCATTCAGCTTGAAATCAAGATTTGGTATACGGGAGAAGGGTTAAGGGATTACCTGTCAAATTCAGGCCATTTGGACATTCTGTTTCTTGACATAGAATTGTATAAGCTTTCCGGGATAGACCTTGGTCACTTCATTCGATATGAACTTGACAACATGGGCATGCAGTTAATCTACATATCCGGGAAGTCATCGTATGCCATGCAGCTCTTTAAGACGCAACCATTGGAATTTTTGGTCAAGCCAATAACATTCGAACAAATGGCAGAAACCATGGATCTTGCCATCAAAATCATTAAGAAGAAACAAGAACGCTTCGAATTTCAGCAGGGAAAGGATCATTATTATGTTTCGCAAGGCGACATCATATATTTTGAAAGCCAGGGCAGAAAACTGCGCCTTGTCACCACGGATGGCACTTATGAGTTCTATGGCCGAATCAAGGAAGTCATAAAAAAACTCTCAGATGATTTTATGACCATACATCAGTCCTTCGTCATTAACAAAGCCCGCGTTCGTCACTATACTTACGAAACCGCCGAAATGGAAAACGGAGACATCCTAACCATTAGCCAAAACTTACGCAAGCAGGTCAGGAACGAAATACTAAGGAGTAGACAGACATGCCGGAAATTGTGATTAGAACCATAACAAATCTTTTTCGAATATACCTGATCTACCGTTTTGCTGAAATTTTTTTTGGCAAACAGCGCCGTGCAAAATGGATGACCATAGTGATTCCCCTCACCTATTGCATGGCAAACCTAGCGCTGTTTTGGTTCTTTCACTCTGCCTGGATCAATGTTTCAATTAACCTTTTGGGAACCTTTACCGTGGTATGGCTCTTTACCAGTTCCTTTAAATCCAATCTTTTTGTTTCCTGTTCCGTAACCATTATTAACATTTGTTGCGATGCATTGGTGACTTCTCTTTTTGTAAAATATGTAGACGGTCAAGGCTACAATCCAATCTATGAGTTTCTAACTGATTTTTGCATTCTGATCTGCTTACTGTTAAGCGGGGTAATCGTAAAAACACATGAACGTGCGGAACAAGGTTTTAGGCTCTCATTATTATCTGTACCTATCTGTAGCATTGTGACAATGCTGTTTATGCTCTACTTTAGTGCTTGCACGGAAAAAGGGTTCGTAGTCTTAGGAACAGGTCTGCTCGTCATTAATTTTTTTATGCTATATCAATACAATAAGTTACTCCAGAACATCATTAAAAAATATGAGAACGAGATGCTTGAACAAAGAATACAAGTATACTCGAATCAGCTAGACATCGTCATGCAGAATGCGGAAAGAACAAAGGCCCTGCGTCACGACATAAAACATCACATAAATGAACTGATGATTCTTGCCCAGAATAATAAGACCGCGGAACTGATGCAATATCTGTCAAAAATGAACGAAGCTCTCCAAAATCC